>PLGA01000391.1:0-2246 GCA_003139735.1 Bryobacterales bacterium
CTGAACATGCCCAGCACACATCTGGCGCCCTCCGGGCTTGACGACAAGTTCCCACGCGGGCGCGACGCAGCCTCCCAGCGAAGGAAGAAATGCCCGCAGGAATGCGGGCATCGCCGCCTGAAAGGCTGCGCCACTTCACTGCAACAGAGGGGCGAGGACGGGGAGCGGGACGGCGCCTTGATTGAGGGCGCGGTCGTGGAATTCGGGGAGGCTGAAGGCGGCTCCTTTCGACTTCTGGTAGGCGTCGCGGATATCCTGCCAGCCGCGCCAGCCCACGAAGTAGACGGGCAACTGGCAGGAGGTGAGCTTGGCCCGCTGCAATTTTTCCTCGGCCTCCTCCTTTTCCTGGAAGGTTTGCTTCTCCATCAGGTCGAGCGCGTCCTGGTCCGTCATGTTCATGCTTTGCAGCCGGATATCGAGGATGGTGTTGGCGAAGACGCGCAACTGCTGCTTGGCGAAGGTGAGCGCCATTTCGGGGGAGTGGTCGAGGTAGCCCTGGTCCAGCATTAGTTGGGTGGCGTAGACGGCCCAGCCTTCGACGTACGGGTCGTTGCCGTAGACCGCCCGCAGCACGCGGCGCGTGGTGGGCTGAACGGCGTTGGCGAATTCGAACTGCACGTAGTGGCCGGGCATGGCCTCGTGTACGGTCAGCAGCCGCAGGCCGTAGTAGTTGTACTCGCGGAGCTTGGATTCGACGCGCGCTTTAGGCCAGTCGGCGGGGATGGGCGTGACCCAGTAAAAGGCGCCCAATTGAGGCTCGAGGGCCGGCGCGGGATCGAATCCGCCGACGGAATATGCGCCGCGCATGAACTCGGGGGTGGGGATCACCTGCAAATTGGAGCGCGACGGAAGCGTGAGGAGGCGCTTCTGCTGGACGAAAGCGCGGGCTTCCTGGAGGCTCTGGCGCGCGTCGTCCATGTACGCCTGCGGAGTAGAGTGACGCTGGGCGATGTGATCCAGGACTTCGCCGACGACCCGGTTTTCGCGCTGGTCCCCGGAGAGTTCCGCGTGGTCCTTATGGGCCGGGAACAGTTGGCGGTGAAGCGGGAGTGCAATTTCGAGCATCTGCGCGCGCACGGTCTGTAAATCCTGCTCGGCTCGCCGCAGCGCATCGGCGGGTTCCATACCGGTTTCCAGGACGTAACGGAACTTACGGGTATAACGGTCGGCGCCGAGGCGCCAGTCGGACCCGGTCCGGTTGGACAGGGTGTTCACGAGGAACGTCTGGAACTGAACCAATGCGGCCAGGGCCGGCGCCGCCGCTGCATCGTAGGAGGCACGCAGATCGGCCGGCACGGCATTGCGAATCGTGTCGCCGATCAGCTTGGAATCGCCCGTATTTTCGTCGATGGCCACCTTGGTCCAAATTTCGGGGGCCGTGGTCAGGTTGGCGGTGGCCTGCTGGAGATAGCGCGGGACCTGGCGCAGCCTTTCGATGATGTGTCCGATGCGCGCCGGAAGGGGAGCGAATTCCAGCACGAAGGGGTTGAACAAGGCATTCCCGAGGGTTTCGACGTAGGTAGTGGGGTTATGCTGCGCGCTGTGGATTTCCTCAAGATCGAGCAGATTTAGGGCGATCTGGTCCTGGATGATGCGCAAGTCGGCGCGGTCCTGAGGGGTAAGCCGGGCGGCGTCCAGGGTAGCGAGGCGGTCGCGGAAGCCGTGGTAGAACTGGCGCTGTCTTTCGAGGCTGGCCGGGCCCACGTCGTCCAACAGGTCGTCCAGGTTCTGGTTGTTGTATTGGTGCAAGCCAACGGCGGTGGCGCCGGCTGGCGAAAACGAAAGGGTGGTGTAGACGAACTCATCCGAGAGGCGAGCGAACCGCTCGGAAGGATTCGGGCCGCAAGCAGCGGCGAAGAGCAGGAGGGGAAGGAGCACAACGAGCTTGGTCATCGTTGCAATTGTACAACCGGGATGGGGAAAAGGATTATCCGGCGACAAAATGCCGTGGAAGCCTGGGGAGGAGGCGCGGCGCCAGAGCCGGCTGGGCATGACGGGCGCCCCGGTCATGAGCAACGCTTCGCATGACCGCCGCACGTTCGGAGTAAGCCCGGCGCAGCACGATCCGCTCGCCCAAAATGCAGGCCCACAACAGGGCGACCGAACAGGCAATGGCAACCAATCCCGGACCGGTGATTTTCATGAGCGGCATAGGCGATCCTCCAGAGACCTAGAAAGCATGCAATTCGGGCGCCAGAAGGTCCGACTGTATTATTTAGGACGATGGCGTACAGAACTGTGGCCGC
>PLGA01000391.1:2277-3653 GCA_003139735.1 Bryobacterales bacterium
TGGACTGGTTCATCGAGGGCGCAACCAAGCCTGGAGGTTTCGACCTCGATTTCGCGGCGCAAGCCCAGTCCCTGCAGGCTGTCACCTCGCTGACCGCGGCGCGCCAGAAGCTGGACGCGGCATACGCGAACGCGATCCGGTTTCTGCGCTCAGCCAAGCCGGAGGATCTGGCTCGTCCGCTTCCGCAAGGCCCGGTGATGGGCGGGCAACCCGTCAGCGACATCGTGTGGGCCATGGTGGAACACACGGCGCATCATCGCGGCGCTTTGACGGTATACACGCGCGCGCTGGGAAAAGTGCCGCCGATGCCCTACATGGGCTGACACAATGAAGAATGCCCTTCGACCTACAGCCCATTTTGAAGGGCGATCTTCTGGAACTCAGGCCGCTTCGGCCGGGTGATTTCGACGACCTTTATGGGGTCGCGTCGGACCCTCTGATTTGGGAGCAGCATCCGGTCCGGGACCGTTACAAGGAAGAGGTTTTCCGGGGGCTGTTTCGCGAGTCCCTGGAATCCGGCGGGGCGTTGGTGGCCATCGATTCCGGCAGCGGCCGGGTGGTGGGGTCGTCGCGCTTCCACGGATACGACGAAGCCAAGAGCGAGATCGAAATCGGCTGGACGTTNNGTGAAGAGCGTGGTGTTCTGCGTGGGTCCGGGGAATCTGCGGTCGCAGAGGGCTGTGGAGAAGATTGGCGGAGTGCGAGACGGTTCCACACGGGATGGGAGGGGGCACGAGGCAATTGTTTACCGGATCGCGGCGCCGGCCTGAAGAGTGGCAGGCGAAAGCGCCTGNNCACCCTATGTGCGTAGAGCCGGCACGCGCGGGTTGCGGGCTCCGGCCCATTTCTGCTGGTGCCAGTACGGGTAGGGCTCGGGTTGGGCGCTGGCGTCGTCCAGGCGGGCCATTTCTTCGGCGGTCAGCTCCCAGGCGGCCGAGGCCAGATTGTCGAGGAGCTGAGCTTCGTTGCGCGCGCCCAGGATGACTGTATCCACGCCCGGCTTGCCGCACACCCAGTTGATGGCCACCTGCGCGGGCGTGACGCCGCGCTCGCCGGCGACGGCCAGCATGACGTCCACGATGCGGTAGAGCCGCTCCCAATCCACCTCGATGGGCGCCCCGAGCGCGGCCAGACGGCCCTCGGTGGGCTGTGGCGCACTGCGCCGGATCTTGCCGGAGAGCAGCCCGAACATCAGCGGGCTCCAGACCATCACGCCGACNNCCCTGGTCGAGGCCCATGGGAATCAGCTCGTATTCGGCGTCGCGGATCAGCAAAGAGTATTGGATCTGCTGGCTGATATAGCGCGCCAAGCCGTTGCGTCCGGAAATGGCGACGGCCTTCATGGTTTGCCAGGCGGAGAAATTGGAGCAGCCGAT
>PLGA01000386.1:0-898 GCA_003139735.1 Bryobacterales bacterium
GTCGAGAAGGTCAACGAACAAGAGATTGCAGACGCCAAGGCTATGGTGGGCCGCTGCGGCATCGGTTGCGAGCCGGCATCGGCGGCGACGCTGGCGGGAATCCGGAAGCTCACGGCGGCCGGCGCGATCCGGCCCGACGCGGACGTGGTAGCGGTCCTTACGGGCAACGTGCTGAAGGACCCGGATTACATTTACCACTACCATACCGGGGACTTGGAATCGCCCAGCGGCGGCAGGATTGAGCCGAATTTCGGTAACCGGCCGATCGTTGCGCCGAACGACGAGGCTCGGATTACTGCAATTCTAGCCGGTCTACCTGAGAATACCCCTAAACGCGGGTAGGNNTAATGCTAGTTAATACTATTAATACCCCTATATTTTATCTTGATTTTCCCTGAGAGTAGCGGTACTTTCAGACTATGACCGCGATGAAGGTACCGGTTGACATTAGGACTGCCTGGTTGTACAAAGTAGAGCAAGTCGAATTGACGAAGCTTTACGCCCGCCGTTCGGCGATTGACGCGTTGATTGAGGCGTTGGAAGACTACGACCGGTTCCGCGAGAAAAAGCTGTACGAGAGAACGCTCAGAACAGCTTGAACCCTAGTCACTTAGCGGTAATAGCGAGGATTCNNAGCGGTCAGTTCCGTTTCCGTGAGCGCGCCGGGGTGATAGAGGCGCACCACGCCTTGGCCGTCGATTAAAACGATGGTCGGCGTGGTACTAGCGCCGTACGCCGCAAAGGCGGCATTGCTCACCGGCACGGGCATGGCGGACAGGCTCGAATAGTACTGCTGGCGCACTTTCTCGATGTACTGCTTCTCTTCCTCCGGGGTTGCCGGCGCGCCGCCGGCCGCATACCCATAGCGCTTGGTAGGTCCAATCAAAACCAACCCTTT
>PLGA01000386.1:929-2764 GCA_003139735.1 Bryobacterales bacterium
CCAGTGCGCCCAGAAAAACAGCAAAACGGGATGTCCCCGCAAGGCAGCCAGCGCCTGCGGCTGCGGTCCGAGCCATTCGTTGGCGGCGAGCGGAGGCGCCGGTTTCCCCTCCAAACTGAGGAGGTTGAGGTTCTTGTGGATGCGTTCGCCGATGGAAGTATCCGCAAAANNCTGAAGTTGTTCTAGGAGAAATCCTACCGCGTCCGCTCGATCACCCTGGGCGGCCAGCGCCTGGGCGTGAACTTCGATGGATGCGCCGAGCGCGGTGGGCAAATAGGCGTCGCTATCCAGGCTGCGGGATTTCAGGAGTTGGAGGGCCATGGCGCGGGTTTCGGCGGCGTAGGAGTCCGCCTGGTCGAACCGCTTGGCGGCCAGTGCGTCGCGGGCCAGCCAGGAGAGCGCCGCGGCCAATTCGGGGGTGGCCCCGGACTGCGACTGGTACGTCCGAACCGCCTGCACGGCGGCCGCCTGGTTATGCTGGGCAATCAGCCCGCGAACGTCGTTCACCAGGGACGCGTAGAGAAGGATAAAAGGAAACATGGCGGCGGCTACAGGCGCGAGTCGATGTACGCCCGCAAGTTGGGATTCGACCAGTCGGCCCCTTCCGCGATCTTCTGCGCGACCTTGCCCGTCGAATCGATGATGTAAGTCTCCGGGTACATGAAAGTGCCATAGTCGCGATGGATGAGCGACTCGCGCGCCGTCAGGAACTCGGGCTTGTATTTCGCGAGAAACGCCCGGTAGGCTGAATCGCTGGTGTCCACGCTGATGGCCAGCACGACCACTCCGCGAGCGGCATAATCCCTGGCGAACTGGCTCATGGAAGGCGTCTCCTCGACGCACGGCGGGCACCAGGTGGCNNGGCCGTTATCGGCCGTGACGGTGAACGGCGGCGCCTGCTCACCAGCCACCACCACGTGGATTGGCCGAACGTACACGGCCGAGCCGACCACAAAGAGAAACCCAACCAGCAGCACGGCAAGGGATCCGCGCAAGACCCAATCGATGGTTTTGACGCTATGCATGGGGGAAAACTATAATCTAATTGTATCTCGCGTGCGGCTGGCGGAGTCGAAGAAGAGAGGGAATGACGATCACCCGCAAAGTGGAGTTCTCGGCGAGCCACATCTGCCGANNGGCACAATTATGTTGTGGAAGTGAGCGTCTCGGGCCAGCCCGACGCGGTGACCGGCATGGTCATGGACTTGAAGGACCTCAAGGAGATTCTGGACCGGGAAGTGGTGGGCCCTTACGACCACCGGTTTCTGAACTACGAAACGCCCCCGTTCGACCATGTGATCCCGACGGCGGAAAACATCGCCCGCGACATCTGGACGCGGATCGAGCCCAACGTTGGCGCCGCGAATCGCAAGCTGCACGCGGTCCGGGTGTACGAGACGCCGGATGGGTTCGTGGACTACTTCGGAGAGACCCCGTGTTCCACGTAACGCGGCGGTACCAGTTCGCGGCGGCGCACCGCCTGCACGCATACCAATTGAGCGATGAGGAAAACCGGCGCGTGTACGGCAAGTGCAATAACCCGCACGGGCACGGCCATAATTACGTGCTGGAGGTGAGCGCNNAGGACGTCGTGGCCTTCCTGTTTTCGGTTCCGACGTCGGAAAACCTGGCCGTCGAGATTTGCAGGCGGCTGAGGGGAGGGTGGCGCGACGCTTTTCCGGGCGAATGGCCCAAGCTCGACCGGATCCGCATCGCCGAGACTCCCAGGAACGTTTTTGAGATTACAGCCGATGAAATCGAATCGAGCGACCGTGAAAGTCATATCCCCTAAGAGGGAGGAGCGGAGCATCGTTCCGCAAGTCAGGGAGATGCTG
>PLGA01000072.1 GCA_003139735.1 Bryobacterales bacterium
CACTACAGCCGGTCTGGAGACCGGCGCTACTTCCCTGCCTCTAGAAATTCAACGTAATCTTCGCCGTCAGCGCCCGCGGCGTCACGTAATGCGTGCCGCTGAACGTCGAGAGGAAGTTGTAGAGCGCGTCTTTGTTCGCGACGTTGATCGCCGTGATGTCGAGATCGGTCTTGTAATGCTCCCGGCTGAAGATGTTGTTCTTGCCGAGGGAAACATCGAAGAGGCTGCGCGGCGCGATGCGTGGCGGATTGTGGTCGTTGTCGCCCGCGCCGATCCCGGGAATCGAAATCAGACTCGACGTGAATTGCGATGCCGGGCACGACGACGGCAGCGGCTGCGTAGGAGTGGCTTTCACACCGTTGCATGCAAATCCTGCCTGAAATTCTTCGTCGCCGGTCAAAGGCAGGTAGACGTTGGCCTTCGTAACCGGGTTGGTGGTTGGCGGAACGTTGTTATCAACCATGGCAATGGCCGGCTGCGCGCCGAGAAGCGTTGAACTGTTCGGGCAGGCCGTGTTGGGATCGGTCGTGTTGTAGCACGGAGTCGATCCGGCAACCTGCCCCGAGTCGAATCGCCAGTTGAAGCCGCCCCACAGTCCGTTCACCCAGCCGTCGCGAGAAACCGTGTATTGCAGATGCGCAGTCTGGTTGAACTTCTCATCGTGATCGATGCGGAAAGGCAATCCGGTTTGCCCCACCGTGGCGCCTGCCCCCGCCACCTGCGGCGGGAAGAAGCGCGCGGCCACTGAAGACATGACCGAATAAGCGCCGAAGCCGTGCCACGTCGGCATCTGCACATGCAGCGCGTAGCCGGGAATCTTGGAGTTATGCCAGTCGATGGGGAAGGTGATGGGCGTGTTGCCCAGAACGCTGAAGTCGAAGGCGTTGTGCGTGTACTTCCAGATGTACTCGCCGCTCACCACCAGATGCTGGCCAAAGGCCTGCTGCAGGCTGCCGTGGAACTCGTTGCGATAGCCCGGAGCCATGGTGGTATTCACACCCGACGTGCAGTTAAGCAGCGGCGAGAGCACCGCGTTGCCACAACCCTCGCTCGAAAGCACCAGGTTCTCATTAAAGGGCGTCTCAAGCGTACGCGCGTAGGAGACGCCAAGCACCGTGCTGGTCCGCTTCACGTTGTAGGCCACGCCCAGCCTCGGCTCGGCCTGGGTGGCAGCGGTCAATCCGTTATACACGTCGCCGCGCACGCCCAGGTTCAGGTTCCAGTTGCCGGCCTTGATCTGATCCTCGACGTAAAGCGCCATCTCTTTCACGTCCGCGTGCCCGAACCAGAAGTAGTCCGAGCCGCCGCGCGTGAGATCGTAAGGCGCGAGCACCGAAACATAATTGGCGTTCACAATACCAGTCACGCCATTGCATTGCGAGCGATTCGCATACCCCGGCAATGAAATTCCGGTCGCCGCGTTCACGCAGGGCGAGTTATAAGTGTTTTCCACGATGCCCAGGCTGTCGTGCTCGCGCAGAAACGTTTGCCCATACTGCACACCTGCTTTGATGTTGTGGATGCCCTTGGCATAGGAGTAATCCGAGTGAATGGCGGCGTTGGTGAGCGTGCGGTACTGGCCGATCGACGATGTTTGCAGGTTCGCGGGGCCGAGATCGGCGAGCGGATTGGCGCTGGGGAAGTAGTCGTAGAGGTCCTTGCGGACGAATGCGCCCAGGTTGAAGACCGAATTGTTGCTGACGACGCGCGTATACGTGGGCGAGATATTGAAGGTGTTGATCTTCGAGCCCTGATCGGCGTTGCCCACGTTGCCGAAGGTCGGGCTGGCGCCGGTGCCGCTGCCGTTGATCGCATTCTGCACGTTCAGGTTGTCGAAGGAATTCGGCGTCTGGAACCAGGAGCGGCTGTAGTTCAGGTCCAGATGCATGGAGTCGACTGGCGTAAAGCTATAGTCCACGCGGTCGAAGATGTTTTCCTCATTGCCCTTGTCGTGGAAGACGGTGAATTCCGGCGGATCGAGAAAGCGCCCGGTATCGAGACCGTCGGCCTCAATAAAGTTGCCCCAGCTCTTGCCGCCATAGGAAAGATCGACGCCGCCGCTCGCCGAACCGAAGCTGCCGTACGAGCCGTAGACGCTTCCCGTGGGCTTGGTCACGCCCACTCCCGACCGGGTCGTGGCTACAATCACCAGGCTTGTCTTGTCGCCATATTCCGCCGGCGGCGCGCCACTGATNNTCGACGGAGAAAGAGTTGGAGGCGTGATCGCCCAGGCCATGAAACAGGCCGTTCGAGTCAGCGGAGACGCCCGGGGTAGTTTCCGTCACCAGCGAGCTGAGCGTGGATGATGCGCTTTCCAGCGGAACCTTGGTGAACTCGTCGCGCTCCACGTCGGTGTGGAAGGTGGGATCGTCCTCGATCAGGTCGCCGCCGGAGTCGACGGTCACGGTCTGGCTGGCGCCTTCCACCTGAAGCACCAGGTTCAGGTTCGTTCCTACCGAAGAGCGGATCAGAACGCTCTGGCTCAGCTTGGCAAAACCTGTGGCGGAAACATCGATTTTATAAGGATTGAAAGGCACATTCGAAAAACTGAAATTCCCGGTCGCGTCGCTGGTTGCCGTACGGGAGAATCCGGAAACGCTATTGGCGAGACGCACGGTTGCGCCGGGAATCACGGCTCCGCTTGGATCGGTGACGGTGCCGTGCACAGTTCCGGCGCTGCCGCTTTGCGCTTGCACGGAAACCACCGCCCAAACCGAAATCAGGGCGAGGGCGAGAAGGGGAAGAATTTGTAGCTTTGCGCTACGGTGAAACCGCATGGGAAAGTCTCCTGAAAAATGGCCCGGTAAGGTGAAAATCAGGCCGCGGGACGTGCCGCCGCGGCATTCTCAGTGCGTTCAGTGGGCATCGATCCGGTTTTTGCGTTCCGATTTTGGCCATTTTGGGGAATGCGCCGAAGCGTCGCCGCGGTCAAGCAACGGCGAATGGCGAGGCGAACTGCATCAAAACGGAAGGACGCCCTACAGGGAGACGGGCGGAGGAGGGCGAATGAAGAGGCTGATTTTCCGCTGATGGGCAATGACGATGGGCTCGGCTAGGGGCGCGGAGGCTCCCAATTGCACGATCACAATCACAGCCGCAGCGATCGCCGTGGGCACCACCGTATGCATGACGATGCACAACTGGCAGTGATCGGCGTCGGTCTGGTTGGGGTGCAGGTGCGCAACCTGGGCCACCGCCAGCATCGCCAGCAGTACCAGGCAAAGCACGGCCACCGCCGGCATAAAGCCGGGCCAGGCACCGCGTTTCCCGAACCACTGTGGCCTGAATTCCCGCAAACGATTGCCCTTCCCCTTCTATTCTACAGAAGAGTACACAAAATTGGACGCTTCGGGCGGGGACAGGTTGCCTGGAGTGCGGTTTTTCGGCTGATCGTGCCGCCAACCGAGGCTA
>PLGA01000638.1 GCA_003139735.1 Bryobacterales bacterium
CCGCTTCTTCCATGCGGTGGACCCGCTCGATGACGGCCGGCGTCGAGAGGCCAACCCGTCGGCCTAGTTCAGAAAAGTGAATGCGTGCATCGTCCTGGAGTTCGGCCAGAATATGCCATCCGATGGGATCGAGGAGCTTGGTAATATCTACGGTGTCTGTCATATGTGACCTAAAAGAGTTCCGAAAATACACAAAAGTATCGTATAAATCGTATTCCTTTCCGCGGTGAGCCTCAAGTAGATTTCATTATAGGATGGGTTCCGTCTCACAACTCGGCCATCTGGAATATTGCTCGGTCAACATAAGCGTGAACGGAACCACGCAGTCGTCACAGTTTGCCCGTAATACCGGCGCACAGGAGCGTCCGTCATCATGGCCACAGCTACTATGTATGAATTGCGTTTGGCTCGCCGCATGGGGCGGCTGGGCACCGAAACGGCTTTTGAAGTTCTGAACAAGGCGAAGGCTCTGGAGCGCCAGGGAAAGAGCATCATCCACCTGGAAATCGGCGAGCCGGATTTCGCCACTCCGCCGCACATTGTCGAAGCCGCCAAACGGGCGCTCGACGAAGGCTGGACGCATTACGGTCCCACCCCGGGCCTTCCCGAATTGCGCGAAGCCATCGCGGTGCATGTTTCCGGGACGCACGGCATTCGCGCCCGGCTGGAGAACGTGTGCGTCACGCCGGGAGCCAAGCCGGTCCTGTTCTTTTCCATCCTGGCGCTGGTGGAGCCTGGCGACGAAGTGATCTATCCCGATCCCGGCTTCCCCATCTATGAATCCATGATCCGCTTCGCCGGCGGAACGCCCGTGCCCGTGCCGCTCGAGGAAGCCCGCGGTTTCTCCTTCGACCTGGACCTGTTCCGCGACCGTCTGACCGCCAGGACGCGCCTGGTCATTCTGAATTCGCCGCACAACCCCACCGGCGGCGCCATCCCGCGCCAGGACATCGCCGCGCTGGCCGCCATGTTGTGCGAGCGCGATGTCACCGTGCTGAGCGATGAGATCTACACGCGCATTTATTACACGGAAGAAGCGCCCGCGTCCATCGCGAGTTTCCCCGGCATGGCGGATAAGACCGTAATCATGGACGGTTTCTCGAAGAGCTACGCGATGACCGGTTGGCGCATCGGCTACGGCGTCATGCCGGAGCCCCTGGCGCAGGCCGTGACCAAACTGATGGTCAATTCGAATTCCTGCACCGCCAGTTTCACGCAGCGCGCGGGCATCGCGGCGCTGACCGGCCCGCAGGACGGCCTGGTGAACATGGTGCGGGAATTCCACCGGCGGCGCGACGCCTTGTGCCAGGGCCTGAACCAGGTTCCGGGCTTCCGCTGCGCGCTTCCGGACGGCGCGTTTTATGCCTTCCCCAACGTCACCGGAACCGGCATGGATTCCAAAGAGCTGGCCGACCTCCTGCTGAACGAAGGCGGCGTCTCCTGCCTGGACGGCGGCTGCTTCGGCCCGCACGGCGCCGGTTACCTGCGGCTCAGCTACGCCAATTCGATGGCCAACCTGATGGAGGCCGTCGAGAGGATTCAAAAGGTCGCGCCACGGTGGACACCGGTAACCCGATGACCGGGGCGCCCAGGCCGGGGCCCGCGCGGACTTCGCTCGAACCCATCTATCGCAAGCGGGCCTCGCGGCATTGGAGCGACCGTCTGCGCCGGCTCCTCGAACCGCCGGCGCCGCTGGTGATGAACCCGGCCGAGCCGAAGAGTTTTCCGCTGGGGCGCTGGAATCTCTACATCGGCGGCGCCGGCCGCGTGGTGGACGGCTACGTAAACCTGGACCTGTTCGCCATGCCCGGCGTGGATGTGGCCGCCGATGCGGAGCGCCTGCCTTTTCCGGACGGCCTGTTTGAGCGCGTCGAGTGCGACGCGGTTCTCGAACATGTCCGCGACCCCGAGCGCGTCATGCGGGAGATCGAGCGCGTTCTCTCCCCCGGCGGCTACGCTCATCTGGTGACTCCCTTCTGTCACCCGTTCCATGAGTATCCCAGGGACTACCGCAGGTTTACGCCGGATGGGTTGAAGCTGATGGCCGGCGGGATGGAAGTGGTTGCCGAAGGTTGGCGCACCGGCCCCACGGCCACCCTTCTGGTCTTTGTCATCGAGTATGTCAAGTTGTGGTTTCCCTGGCGGGCGTGGCGGGCTGTCTCGCACGGAGTCCTGGGGTGGGCGCTTTTCCCGTTTCGGTATCTGGACCTGTTGCTGCTCCGTTCCGCCAAGGCCGGCCGCATCGGCAACCATTGTTATCTTTGGCTGCGCAAAAGACGAAGCTACCCGTCGACCGCTCTCTGACGTTCGCGGCTCGGAACGCGGCTCGGAATCGGGAGGGGGAATCCCTGTTAACATTTTGCTTCGGTGAAGGAGTTCCTGTGAAGAAGACTCTCCTGCTTGGCTTGTTCGCAGCCGCGGTGCTTTCCGCGCAAGAGTACAACCACCCGGTGGGCCAATACCCCGGCGACCCGAAGGAAGACTTCGCGCCCGCTCTGGTTCCGGACGCAACCACCTACCGCAACCTGGCGCTGCACCGGCCCGCGTACCACTCAAGCAGCCTCGACTACAATCAGACGGCGCAACTGGTAACGGACGGCATCAAGGAAACCTCCCTGCCGCGATCCACAGTGGTGACGGCCAGCGCCCCGCCAGCGGCCCCCGGCGGCTTCGGTGGCGGAGGGCGCGGCGGCGTGACCGTGGGCGGCGCGCATCCCTGGATCGAGTACCAGTTCCTGGGTGGTCCGGGCCCGCTTGAGATCGACCGCGTGGAACTCATCGCCGGCAACGGAGCTGGCCGAGGCGGCCGGGCCCAAACCGCCGCGCCGGCCGGACCGCCCGCCACCGGCGGCTGGAGCGTGGTGGTTTCCGGCTCCGACGATGGCCAAACCTGGAGGGAATTGGGCCGCGCCGCGGGCGATACTCCTCCCACGGCGCAGTTCCGCCCATCCATCGCGTTCGCCGCGTCTGCCCGCGTCCGTTACCTGCGCATCGCGCTCGAAGCGCCCAGCGTAACTACTTGGCGCGTCACCGATGCGCTTTTCTTCGACCAGAACGCCCGAGTGTATTCGGACGGTCAGAAAAGCTTCAACAGCTCGTGGATCTCCGCCGGCCAGGGCGAAGAGTGGGTCTACGTGGATCTCGGCGCGGCCTGCACTTTCGACCGCGTGGCCCTCTACTGGCTGCGCCGGGCCGCCGCGGGATCCATACAAGCCTCCGATGACGCGGCCACATGGAAGACCTTGCAAGCCTTGCCCGCCGGCGCCGGACCGAACGACGATATCCGGCTGGCGCAACCGGCCAAGGCGCGCTACGTGCGCGTCCTCATGACCAAGCCCACCGAGGGAAACTACGCCCTGAGTGAAATGGAAGTCTACGGCCGCGGCGGTTTCGTGGCGCAAGCCAAGCCAATGCCCGCGCCGCAGGCGAATGGCCGCATCCATCTGGCCGGCGGCGCCTG
>PLGA01000115.1 GCA_003139735.1 Bryobacterales bacterium
GAAGAGCAGAAATATGAAGGACCTACGACCGCGGCCTTGGCTGACCCCGGCGAGCGAACGGCGTTGAAGAATGACCTTGAGCTGCGGCCACCGGAAACAGAACTGCAACAAAAGGTCCGCGCTGGCTGTGCGTCGACCCTCGGTGGTAACAGCGTCGCACCGGCCGAAGTTGCAGTCGCTGTGGCCACTGATGAACAGGCGCCGCCGCTCCTGTCGCCCGAGGAGACAAAGGAGTTTCGCGTTCGCTGGGATACGATCCAAGGGGGCTTCGTGGATGAACCCCGCCGCGCGGTGGAGCAGGCGGATAGTCTGGTGGCAGGGGCGATGAAGCGCCTGGCGGAAATATTCGCGGCTGAACGGGCAAGCCTCGAAGGGCAGTGGGATCGCAAAGAGAGCGTGTCGACGGAGGATCTCCGGCTTGCGCTGCGCCGCTATCGGTCGTTTTTCGGTCGTCTTCTTTCGGTCTAGGCTACAAAGAATACGGCCCTTCTCGTGCTCTAGTTCTGTCCTCAAAGGAGAAATGAAATGCTTGGCTTAGGACTGGTCGGAACCATTATTGTGATTGTGTTAGTTGTTTGGCTCATCCGCAGGGTGTGAACGATTACGGAATGAGATGGGTAGCCGGGTTCCACTCCTTTGAAGCATTTCGGATGCGGAAGTGGACCAGCGGGCTCCCCAATGGAGGAAGGCGGCAACCGGCGGCATGCGGAAGCCGCTCTCGGCAGGCGACCGGGCGCGCTTCGGAGAGTCCTGGCGCGGAGTCCAGGCGCGCTTCGTCGACGGGCTCGCCGGTGCCGTAACGGAGGCGGACCAACTGCTGGGCGATGTAATGTCCGCGCGGGGCTCGCCGGTAAGCGCCTGTCCATTACCGGACGCTTTTCGAGGAATTGGTCGGCGAGCCGGAGATGCTCGTAGCGAAGGCTGCTTCCTGAGCTCGAGGATAGCGGCCACTGCGCGACTCAGCGCCGCGATTGGCGATGGGCGCCGCCGCCCAGCCCGCCCAGATCGACGATCACCGCGATCAGCAGCCACAACAGGTTGATTCCCGCCGTCGGCATGCCGCTGTTAAGCTCCCATGCATATACGATCGTGGTGAGCGGCAGGAAAATGAACCCGATTACCGGCAACACCAGACCGCCGTGAAATGCGCGCTGCAGGTAGGTCGAGAAGTACCACATCAACGCGAGCGCGACGCGCGGAAACAACATTATGACGAGCAGAACGAAGCAAGGCATAGTCAGTCCTCAGTGTGAAGTTCGGAATGTCATAGCACGCGCGGCGCCGTTCGTGTGAATACGATGACGCAGGCGGGTCTGTGGGAAGGCCGTCCATGCGCCCAACTGTTTCCGGCGATGCGCAACAACTGCGTTTCGGAAGTGCGTCGCGTCATCAAACCTGGGGCGAGTCTCGGCGGTGTTTGGGAAAATGCCGAAATCGGCTAACTTATTGAGGGTTTTGGTGGACCTGGTGAGATTNNCCCAACTGCGCCACAGGCCCACGGGTTTTACCCCATTGTATCATACGAGGACGTCCGAAGGAATTTGACAGCGCGCCTAAGCGGCTGACTACAATGGAGCAATGCCCCTCAGGCGCGCCGCTGCCACTATACTCGCGTTCTGCCTGATTTCGCTCGGACTTTCCTGCGCCGTAAGCCGCCGCATTTCGCGCGCCGGAAAGAATACGGCGCAGCCTTTGGTTACCTCGGATAAAGCCACCCTGGTCGCCATCGTCGCCAGAAACTTCAATTCCGTCCGCGACTTCAACGGCACGTTCAATATGACCCCATCGCTCGGCAGCGCGGAGAAGAACAAGATTACCGAATACAAAGACGTTACCGCCCACCTCCTGTTCCGGCGGCCCGCCGATATCCGCATCCTCGGGCTTTATCCCGTAGTCGGCGGCACGGCGTTCGACATGGTATCGAACGGCTCGGATTTCAAGCTCTCCATTCCATCCCAGAACCGTTTCCTGGTGGGCAGCGACGAGATCGGCCAGCGCTCCGCACGCAAGCTTGAGAATTTGCGCCCGCAGCATTTTCTGGAAGCGCTCCTGGTTCAGCCCCTCGCCGACGCGGATAGGGTCATGATGGAGAACTTTACCGACGAGGACGACGCGTTCTACTGGCTGAACGAGGTGCGCGACGACGGCGCCGGCCAGTTGGTGCTGAAGCGCCAAATCTGGTTCAGCCGCCTCAACCTCAGCGTCGCCCGACAGTTGATCTTCGACGACGCCGGCAATATCCTCAGCGATGCGCGCTACGACGACTGGCACTATTTCGACTCCGCGCCTTTTCCCAAGCACATCGAAATCAACCGGCCCCAGGACGACTACGGCGTCATCCTCGACGTCGTGAAGCTGTACATCAACAGGGGCGTGACCAGCGACAAATTCGTCCTCAACCAGCCGGAGGGATCCACTCTGCAGGTGGTCGGGAAGGCCCCCGCGCCCGCGCCCGCGCCCCCGCCCCCGCCTCCGCCAAGAAGGAGAGGCCGGCAGCAGTGACCGCCAAAATCGTCCTGGAAAATCTCAAGCACAAGCCCATGCGGAGCCTGCTCAGCATCCTGCTGGTCGGCGTGCCGGTGACGCTCATCCTCTGCCTGGTGGGCCTCAGCCACGGCATGCTGGAGGATACCCAGCGCCGCACGCGCGCCATCGGCGCCGATATTATCGTCAGGCCTCCAGGCAGCAACCTCCTCTCTACCGGCGGCGCCATGCCCGCGGCCATCGCCGGAGCTCTCGAGAAGCGGCCGCACGTGAAGATGGCGGTGGGCGTCCTAAATGCCCTGGTGCAGGGCGTCGACCTTTACGCCGCGGGAATCGACCTCGCGAGATTTAACCGCATCAGCGGCGGTTTCAAGCTCCAGTCCGGCGCGTCGTTCCAGCAACCCGACGACGTGATGATCGACGAGTATTACGCCTCCGAGAAGAAGGCCCGCGTGGGCAGCTACCTTAACTTCCTCAACAGGCAGTGGCGCGTCTGCGGTATTTACCGGGGCGGCATGTTGTCGCACATCGTGTTTCCGCTACGGGTGTTGCAAGATGTCACCGAACACGCCAACCAGGTGAGCCAGGTCTATGTGAAGCTCGACGACCCGGCCAACACCGATGCGGTCATCCACAGCCTCAAGAGCGACCCTGGCTGGGGAGTCTATAAGTTGTACTCCATGGATGATTTTATGGCGCTCTTCAGCACCAACAACATTCCAGGACTCAGGGAATTCGTTTGGGTGATCGTCTCCATCGGCGTCGTCATCGGTTTCGCCGTGACGTGCCTCTCCATGTATATGGCTGTGTTGCAGCGCACACGCGAAATCGGCATCCTGAAGTCGCTGGGCGCGTCCAACGCCTTCGTCTTGCGGATCGTCCTGGCGGAAGCCTTCATCATGGGCGTGGGCGGCACCGCCCTCGGCGTCGTCATGAGCTTCGGCGCGTGGTGGCTGATTAGGACGCTGCTTCCAGCTTCCATCCCCATGGTGATCGTGCCCATCTGGTGGCTTTACGCGCTCGGCATCACGCTGGTCGGGACGCTCCTCGGGGCGCTTTACCCCGGTCTCGCCGCCGCCCGCCACGACCCCATTGAGGCGCTGGCCTATGAATAACGGCCACATCATTCAGATCCGCGACCTGCGCAAAGTCTACCGCCTCGGGAAGGTCGATGTGCCCGCCCTGCGCGGCGTGGATCTTAGCGTGCCGCCGGGCGAGTTCCTGGCCATCGTCGGCCCTTCCGGCTCCGGCAAGTCCACCCTGTTCCACATCATCGGCGGTCTCACGCCGCCCACTTCTGGAACGGTGCGCGTGGCCGGCCAGGAACTGCCCGGCATGACCGGCGCCGGCCGCACCAACCTCCGCAAGCGGACCGTCGCGTTCGTGTTCCAGAAGTTCAACCTGCTGCCCAACCTCACGGCGCGCGACAACATCGCCGTGGCCCGCTACCTCGCCGGCATGGATTCCAAGCCCGGCCCGGAATTTGAAGAGATCCTGCGGTTGCTGGGGATCGCCAGCCGCCTGGATCACAAGCCCAGCGCGCTCTCCGGCGGCGAGCAGCAACGCGTTGCCATCGCCCGCGCCCTGGTGAGAAACCCCGCCATTCTGCTGGCCGACGAGCCAACCGGCAACCTCGACACCGAGAACTCCAAGGCCGTGCTGGAGATCCTGCGCGATCTGAACGAGAGACTCGGCCAGACCATCCTCATGATCACGCATAACCCCGAAGCCGCCGCCTACGGCCACCGCACGGTGCACATGCGCGACGGGAGAATCGTCGAGGGAATGTAGCCGCGGAACTGGATTTACGCCTGGGAGCTCAGGCCGGCTTGCTCGCCCATGCGTCGCACCAGGACACTGAGGACGGAGGCCATCTCGGAGAGGGATCGCCGCGCCTGGCTGGGAAACAGGGCCCGCGTCAAGCCGTACCGCCATTGCATGAGCTTGTAATCGAGCACCAGGAGACGGTCTTCAATGGACTCCAACTCCAGGCCGGAGGCGTGCTCAATCAGATAAATCAGCATTTCGTAGTCGCGGCGCAACGCCTGTTGCAGAGGATCGAGATCCTCAGCGCCGCTTAAGCGCCGCTGAACCTCTTCAAAGCTGAACCTGGTGTCGGAAGCCGTGGCCGTCGCCAACTCCGCTCGGTCCTTGAGGAGAAGCACGCAACTATAACGAAACCAATACACTAAGAGGATCAGCGAGAACCCAATGATGAGCGCGCTTGCAAACATTAAAGTTGAGAACCGCAAGACCTACTGGTACTAGGCCTTCATGCATAATCTAGCACTGATGGTTTGCAAAAGCAAACGCTTTTTACACCTCAAGGCAATGCCATACCCGCATTTGGGGGTATTTTGGAGCCGCTGACCCGATTTTTAGATCGCCGCCATAGCCCTTTCGATTTCCGCGCTGGGGTACTCATAGTCCTGGAGCTTGCCGCCGAGGTAATTCTCGTAGGCCGAAAGGTCGAAATGGCCGTGGCCGCTCAGGTTGAACAGAATCACCCTCGCGCGGCCCTCTTCCCGCGCGGCTAACGCTTCATCGATGGCGGCGCGGATGGCGTGCGAAGATTCGGGGGCCGGCAGAATCCCTTCCGTCCGGGCGAATTGGATGGCGGCCTCGAACACAGGAGTCTGGGTATAGGCCTTGGCCTCGATGTAGCCGTACTGCAGCAAATGGCTGATCAGCGGCGAGGCGCCGTGGTAACGGAGGCCTCCGGCATGAATGCCCGGCGGCATGAAGTCGTGGCCCAGCGTGAACATTTTGATCAGGGGCGTGAGCTTGGCGGTATCGCCGAAATCGTAGGTGAAACGGCCCTTGGTCAGGGTAGGACATGCGGATGGCTCTACCGCGACAATGCGCGGGCCTTTCCCGGCCAGCCGGTCCAGAACGTACGGCAGCGCCAGTCCGCCAAAATTGCTGCCGCCGCCCACGCAGCCTATCACCACCTCCGGCTCTTCGCCCGCCAGTTCCATCTGCAGCTTGGCTTCCTGCCCGATCACCGTCTGGTGCAGCAGCACATGATTGAGCACGCTGCCCAGCGAATAGTTGGTGTCCGAATGCGTCGCCGCATCCTCCACGGCCTCGCTGATGGCGATGCCCAGGCTGCCGGCGGTATCGGGCGTTGCGGCCAGCACCGCCCGGCCGGAATTGGTGTGATCGCTCGGGCTGGGGAACACCTCCGCTCCCCACACGTGCATCATCATGCGGCGGTAAGGCTTCTGATCGTAGCTCACGCGCACCATGTAGACCGTGCATTCCAGCCCGAAAAGCTGGCAGGCCAGCGCCAGGGCGCTTCCCCACTGTCCCGCTCCGGTCTCGGTGGCCAGCCGTTTGATCCCCGCGCGCTTGTTGTAATACGCCTGCGCCACGGCGGTGTTCGGCTTGTGGCTGCCCGCCGGGCTCGTGCCCTCGTATTTGTAATAGATGTGCGCCGGAGTGTCCAGCGCCTTCTCCAGGCGCCGTGCGCGGTACAACGGCGTGGCGCGCCAGAGCCGGTAGATGTCCATGATCTCGCCGGGGATATCGATCTCCGGCTGCGGCGAGAATTCCTGCTGGATCAGCTCCATCGGGAAAATGGGCGCCAGATCCTGCGGCGTAAGCGGCGCGCGGGTCTGCGGGTTGAGCGGCGGGGCGAGCGGCTCCTTCAACGAAGGCAGCACATTCACCCAGACGTTGGGGATCTGGCTATCGGCCAGTAAATACTTGGAGTGTTCCTGCATGGGAAACCGCTATTGTACTCCAAGTACCGTAGTGGGGCAGGCGCTTTCGCCTGCCTCGGCCCTCGGACCCGAGGGCGGTGTCCGGGAAACAACTAGACCGAAGTTCTTCGGTGCCAAAAG
>PLGA01000103.1:0-5546 GCA_003139735.1 Bryobacterales bacterium
GACGAAGTCTTCGGCGGCTGGCATAACGCCCAGAGGACGCACTTCGCCGAAGGCGGAACTTTCGACCGGATCTACCAGCCGGGAAAGCCAGATCGGAGGTGGTTGCGCTTAAAATCACCATATACTCTATTGACATTATGGATAATGTAAGTCTAAACTCTCTAGGAGGGGTAGGGTGGCGCCAGGTGCAGGATCTGCCGGGGCGTGTTCATGCCGACGACGGTCACGTACGCCGCGCGGATTTTGCCCTCGACCGGCGTGATTGAACCGGGCGTGAATCCGAGAGTGCAGCATTGATTTTGCCCTGGGAGTATCTGACGGAATACAAACGATATCGAGGAAGAAGAGTCACTATGGCAGACACACAACGGAAACCCGGACTTGGCACGCTTGCCCTGCATGCCGGTCAGCAGCCTGACCCGGCCACGACGGCGCGGGCAGTTCCGATTTACGCGACATCNNTTGCGCGAGTTCGGCAACATCTACTCGCGCCTGATGAACCCCACCAACGACGTGCTGGAGAAGCGGCTGGCAGCTCTCGATGGCGGAATCGGCGGGCTGGCGTTCGCTTCGGGCCAGGCGGCCATCACCGCCGCAATCCTCACCATCACGCATGCCGGGCAGAATTTCATCTCCGCCACCAGCCTGTACGGAGGAACCTGGACGCTCTTCACCCAAACGCTGAAGAAGCTAGGCGTCGAGGTGCGGTTCTTCAATCCCGACCATCCCGAGGAGATCGACAAACTGGTGGATGAAAACACCCGCCTGGTGTACCTCGAATCGGTCGGAAATCCCAAGAACGACGTTCCGGATTTTCGGGCTATCGCCGACACAGCCCACAAGCACGGCCTGCCGCTGATTGTGGATAACACGGTTCTGACGCCGGCGCTGTTCCGGCCTTTCGAGCATGGCATCGATATCGCGGTTTACTCAACCACCAAATTCCTGGGCGGCCACGGCGTGCACATCGGCGGCGCCATCGTCGATAGCGGCAACTTCCAGTGGGCGGAGAATCCCAAGAAGTGGCCGGAGTTCACTGAACCGAGCGAATCGTACCACGGCGTGGTCTTCACCGAAGCGCTCAAGCCGCTGGGCAACCTGGCGTATATCATCCACATTCGCACGCACTGGCTGCGCGACACGGGGGGCACGCAGAGCCCGTTCGCGGCGTTCCTGCTGTTGCTAGGCGTCGAGACGCTGCACGTGCGCCTCGAACGCCATGTTCGAAACGCGCAAGCGCTGGCGGAGTGGCTGCTCAAGCATCCCGCCGTGACCTGGGTGAACTACCCCGGACTTCCCAACCACTCGCACTATGCGAACGCCCAAAAGTATCTCCCCAACGGCGCGGGAGCCATCCTCGGGTTCGGCGTGCGCGGCGGGAAAAAAGCCGGCGTCAAGTTCATCGACAATGTGAAGCTGGCAAGCCATCTGGCGAACGTCGGAGACGCCAAGACTCTGGTGATCCACCCGGCATCCACCACGCATTCCCAGCTCACCGAAAAGGAACAGGCCGAGACCGGAGTCACGCCGGACTATATTCGCGTCTCGGTGGGGATCGAGGATATCGAAGACATCAAGGCTGATCTGGACCAGGCCCTGCAAATCTCTCAGGAGTAAACAAGCATGTCATCGTTCGCAGATAACTCACTCAGCATCGGAAATACCCCGCTCATCAAGCTGAATCGCATTGTGGACGGCTCGGGGACGAAGGTGTACGGCAAGATCGAAGGCCGCAACCCCTCTTACTCGGTGAAGTGCCGGATCGGCGCCTCCATGATCTGGGACGCCGAGCAGCGCGGGCTGCTGAAGCCCGGCGTGGAACTCGTAGAGCCGACTAGCGGCAACACGGGAATCGCTCTGGCGTTCGTCGCCGCGTCGCGCGGTTACCCGATTACATTGACCATGCCCGAGACCATGTCGCTCGAGCGGCGCAAGGTGCTCAAGGCGTTCGGCGCCAACCTTGTCCTCACGGAAGGCTCCAAGGGAATGCCCGGCGCCATCGCCAAAGCCGAGGAGATCTATAACTCCGGCCCGAACCACTACGTCCTGCTGCAACAGTTCAAGAACCCGGCCAATCCCGACATTCACTTCCGCACCACCGGCCCGGAAATTTGGGACGACACGGACGGCGCCGTGGACGTTCTCGTGAGCGGAGTGGGAACCGGCGGAACCATCACAGGCGTTTCCCGCTATATCAAACAGACGCGGGGCAAGGCCATCGTCTCGGTGGCCGTCGAGCCCGCTGCCAGCCCCGTGATCACCCAGAAGCTCGCGGGCTTGCCGCTGAAGCCGGGACCGCACAAAATCCAGGGCATCGGCGCCGGCATTATCCCGGATACGTTGGATCTCTCCGTCGTGGACCGCGTGGAGACGGTCACGAACGAAGATGCCATCGAAACGGCCCGGCGCCTGGCTAGCGAAGAGGGCATCTTGAGCGGCATTTCGAGCGGCGCGGCGGCCGCGGTTGCCGCGCGTCTGGCGAAACAACCCGAATTTGCCGGGAAGACGATTGTGGTTATTCTTCCGGATTCGGGCGAACGATACTTGACGTCGGTGCTTTTCGAAGGCATCGTGTAACTGGCCAGAGGCGGGCGGCGCAAACGCCCGCCTCTGTTTCACGCGGAAGTCCCTCCCAATAGTCTCAAGGTACGCCTGGCTGCCCGAAACTTACGAGACGTTCTTCGCACCGAATGTTCCTTTGCGAACTATGGCAGCCCGTAAGCCAGGTACCTGGCGCTTTCAAAGACGGGCGTCCGGTCTTTCAGACGGTTTTTGGGCTGAACCACGATGTAGCCGATGCCCAGGGCCGCATATTTCGGCAGGTCGCGCGGCTTGAAACGGTTCTGATTGGTCTGCTGCCAGCGGCGCCACCATTCTCTGGCGAAACCGGAGAGGTAGTTGACCTGGCCGCCGCCCTTCCAATCCACGTAGATGGCGCGCATGGCTTGCGCGCGGAAGATGCCCGGGTCCAGGCCCTTACCGGCGTCCGCAAATTGGAAAATGGCGTCTTTGGGAGTGGCGGATCGCGCCCAGGTGGAAAGCTGGTCCAATTCCGGCGTGAGCAGATGGGGGTAGTTCACCACCCTGGCGATGCCCGGAATGGCGAAGAAAGCAGCCAGCCCGAGCGCGAGCGCGGCGGGTTGCCGCTTGGCCTCGGCAAGCCAAACGGCCAGCCACGCAACCAGCGCCAGCGCCAGCACGACCGCAGTTCCGCGGAGGGTGTATGGATCGGTCATCACGGGCTGGACTGGCGGAAGGTACGCCAGCGCAAACCAGGCGATGGCCTCCAGAGGCTGCCGGCGCACGGCCGCGCGCACGCCAGCGGCCGCCGTCAGGAGTTGCGCAAAGAGGGTCACGAACAGAATGCAGCGCATGGGCTGGATCTGCGAGACGATGGCCCAGCGCCATTGGTCGAGCAGGAGCCACGAGGCCGGCAGACTGAGCATCCCGACGACGGGCAGGCCGAGCGAAAACAAGCGCAGTTCGAAGCTCATATCCCGCCGCAAGCGCAGGAATGCCGCCAGCAGGATTACGAAGAGGATGGCGTAATGCGCCAGCAGGGCGGGCGGCCAGGCCTGCGTATCGGAGATCCAGTTGTAAGAGGCCCGCATGCGCTGCAGCCGCTCCAGGTCGGGCGTGAGGCGGGCGAAAAAGGTCTGGGCCTCGCCGGCGCCCTCCTGCACGTGCGCGGCGATGGCCAGGAGCACGACCGCGCCGGCGAGCGGCGCCAGCCTCACCATCCTCCGGCTCAGGTTTTCGGACTTGGCGGGCCACAAGGCCAGCGCGATGAAAAAGACCACGAAGGGAAGGGCGGTGGGAGCGTGGTAGAGAAACGCCGCGGCGAGAGCGATGCCGGCAGCCAGGTAGCGGCGGTGGACGGTGAGACCGGTTGCGCAGACGGCCAGGGGGAGAGCGAAGGCGCGCGGCGTCGGCTCATATTCGAAGGTCAGGACGGATGGGCCTGCGACTACAGCGCCGAGAGAGCAGACGGCGGTTATGAACAAAGAAAGAAGGCAGGCGGAAGCGCCTGCCCNNGGAAATCGAGGCCGGTGGCGACGCGGAGGCCCCGGGCGGTCTCGTCGTAGAGGGTGTAGGCCACGTGGGCCTTTTCGGCGAGGATGTCATTGCGCAGGACCGATGGATCGCGGAGATGTTCGAGGATGGGCGCGTAGATCTGGGTATCCTGCTGGAGCCAGGAATGGCCGGGGAACTGGAACCAGGTCAACAGGGACAGCGCGAGACAGGCGCCGGCGATGGCGATAGGCTTCATTTGGGCGGGATTTTGTCCAGCTCCTGCTTGGTCCAGAGGCGGTTGGGATCGAGGGCCAGCGATTTCGCGAGGGCTTGGCGAGCTTGGGCGTCCTGGTTATCCTTGTGCAGCGCGACCCCCAGCCAGAGGTAGGCTTCGGCGTTGGCGGGTTCGAGCGCGATGGCCTTACGAAAATCGGCGATGGCGAGTTTCGCGCCGCCGCCAAGCTGCACCGGCACATAGAAATTCCCGACGCCATGCGCGAGATAGGCGGCGGCCGACTTAGGGGCCAACTCGACGGCTTTGTCGATGGCGGTCTTGGCGCGGGGGCCGTAGCTGAGGCCGCTCATGAGGTCGGTGACGGCCTGGCCGCAGAGCATGCCCAGGACGCGGTAATTCTCCGCATCCGGGTGGAGTGCGACGGCCTTCTCGGCGGCCTTGATGCCCACCTCGGCCGCCTGCTGCGCCTGCTTCTTGTCGTGCAACTCCTGAGCCACCTCGGCGAGGTAGGAAGAAGCCAGGGCGAGACGGTACTGCGCATTGGCGTCATTGGGGGCGCGGGCGGCGGCGGAGGAGCACTCGCCGATGGATTTTTGGAGCGCCGCGCGGTCCTGACGGTCACGGGCCATTTCGAGCGCTGTAGGCGCGGCGGCGGCGGCCAGGAGCGCGGTAAGCAAGAATACCCAGATCGGCTTCATATTTCGATTAGAGCGCGGCGACGCGGCGCCAGCGCAAAATAGCCCGCCAGCGCGATTAGCAGGAGGCCATTGGCAAGCACCACGACCGGCGCCGTAAAAATAGGGACGAGCCATCCCGACATCAGGTTTCCCATCATCATGCCGCCGCGGAAGGACAAGTTGTAGACGCTCATCACGCGGCCGCGCATGTCATTGGTAACGATGAGCTGGACCAGGGAACTGACCGATGCGAACACAGCCATCATGGCGGCGCCGGAACAAAAGAGCGCCACATAGCTTACGAGGAGGGACCGGGAAACGGCAAAAACCGCGGCGGTGACGCCCAGCGCGGCCAGCGCCGAGAGGGCCAGGAGCCCCTTGCGCCGCATATTGCCGAAACCGGCGACGGTAAGCGCGCCCACGATGGACCCCATGCCGGTGATGGACTGAAACATGGCGAAGGTGCTGGCCCCTTTATGAAAGATATCCTTGGCGAACACGGGGAGGAAGGTCCGCATGGGGATGAACAGGAGGGTCATAAGGAAGCCCAGGATAATCAACCCCGCCATGGCCCCCTGCCGGCGAATGAACCGGACGCCTTCCTTCATGCTGTCGAGGAC
>PLGA01000103.1:5589-17297 GCA_003139735.1 Bryobacterales bacterium
TTCAGCGCGATGGCGTTGGGCATATCCTCTTTGTCGACGAGCGTGGGGATCAGCGCGGAATAGGCTGGGCCGCCGAAGGCCTGCGCGAAGCCGGAGATCAGCGAGCATGCCAGCATGTGCCAGACCCGTATGGCGTGCAGCGCCACCATGACGGTCAGGAAGAGGGCGCAGAACATCTGGATATATTGGGAACCGCTGAGGACATGACGGCGCTCGACGCGGTCGGCGACGACGCCGCCGATTAGCGAGAGCAGGATGATCGGGAGGGTATTGAGGACCGGATCGAGAGCCAGGAGGAACTTGGAATGGCTGAGGCTGTAAATCAGCCAGGCCTGCGCGACGAGCTGCATCCACGTGCCGACGGTGGAGGCGCAGGCGCCGATCCACATGAGGCGGAAGTCGCGGTATTGAAAAGACTTGAAAACCCGTCGGAGCACGTGTTTTGGGGTTGGCGAAGGAGAATTGTAACAGGATTGGCGGGAAACGCGCCGTGAGGGGCGGTATACTGGCCGCTTCCAGATATCGGAAAGGAGTGGCCATGTTGCCAGACTATATTTCGAAAGCCGTGCCGAACCCGCCGGAGAAACGGGCCCCCTGGTATGCCAATACCGCGCCCGCCTATGCAGGGATTTTCCTGTGGGTAGCGTTCTACCGGTCCTTAGGGGACGGTACGCTGAACTACGGCAGCCTCGGTGTTTGCTTAGCGGGCCTGGTAATCGCCTCGGTGCTGTGTTATCTGCTGTACTACAAGTCTCCGGCGATGCTGGGGATGAAGACCGGGTATCCACTTTACGTGGTGGGCAGCTCGACGTTCGGAACCACGGGCGGGTATCTGATGCCGGGGCTTCTGATGGGCGTGCTGCAAATCGGGTGGTACGCGGTGGCGACTTCGATTGCGAGCGAGTTTGTGCTGAAGGCGATCGGCGCGGATTCGACGCCTCTGACGGCGCCTTTTATCGTCACCGGCATCATATGGGGCGGGGTTTTCGCCTGGGTGGGGGCCAAAGGCATTCAGTACGTGGCCAAGGTTGCGACCTTTCTGAACTTCATCCCCTTGCTGATGTTGATCGTGGTTTTCTTTCAGGTTCCGAGCCACGCCCCGTACCAGGCGCCGGCGGCGCAGGCCGACCCCTGGGTGGCGTTCACCGCGATCATCGCGGCGGTCATCGGGTTCTTTGCGACGGCGGGGGCGGCGGGCGCGGACTTTGGAATTAACGCGCGGCACGAGAGAGACGTGCGGTGGGGCGGGCTGGTGGGAGTGATGCTGGCGCCCATCGTGGCGGGCGGACTGGCGCTGGCGGCGGTGGCGAACGCCAACGGTTCGAATCCCAAACTGCCGTTCGATTACGCCAACGTGCTGCAAGGCATTGGCGGGCCTATTGCGACATCCATGTTCTTCCTGTTCGCAATCGCCTCGATTCCGGCCACGTGTTTCTGCATTTTCATCGCCGGCAATAGCTTTTCGACGATGATTCCGCGGGTGCCGCGGGTTTCCTCGAGCATGGCGGCGGCGGCGGTGGGCATCGCACTGGCGGTGACGGGAGTGGCGGCGCACCTGATTTCCTTTTTTAACATTGTGGGCGCCTCGTTCGGGCCGATCTGCGGGGCGATTGCGGCGGACTACCTGCTGTCGGGAAGACGCTGGGCCGGACCGCGGGAAGGAATCAACTGGGCGGGATACATCGCGTGGGCGGTGGGATTCGTCGTGGGGATTCTGCCGTTCCTGCCGCTGCCGGCGGACGTGAAGCGTTACGCGCAGCCGGCGGCATTGTATAGCTTCATTGCCGGATTCGCGGTCTATGCGGCGCTGGCAAAGGCGGGTCTGGAACCTAAGGTGGTGAAGATACCGGCAAGGTAGTGGGGCCAAGCCAAGAGGCCTGACCCACTAGCGTTTGAACCAGGCTGGGCCGACGTTGAGGTGGCGGCTTATGGAATCCGGGATTAGCAGGAACAACAGGAAACCGACCGCGGCGTGGGCCATCCCCAGGAAATAGAGATTCCGGTAGCGGTGGTAGATGCGCGCGGACGCATAGCCGAGCACGAGGGCGACGCCCATCAGGAACCAATTCGGAGCGTGGGCGCAAGAGAACACGGTTGCCGCCAGCCAGGGAGACGCGCGACGCGACGCCAGCGCGTCGAAGCGACGACAGACGGGGGCTCGCAAACCAAATGACGGTGACTGGCGCCGACACTCCAGAACCCGCAACCAGCCAGCTCGGAGCCTTAGGCTTGGGCACCTTGGCTTTGCTGCGGCGCCGCCGGCCAGCCGTTTAGCTTCCTGCTCGGAACGCCGGCGAGGACGGGCCGCCTTGCGTGCCCCACGGACCCGTGGGCGCCCCAGGCCACTTCACGGATGCAGCTAAAAGGCTGCTAAACGGACGGTTAGTTCGCCGACAAACTCACGTAGATCGACAGGGCGCCGACAATCACAAGGAGAACGAGCGAGGCGATGCCCAAGCCCTTCGCCCACATCAGCAGGGTTTGCACCTGCGAAATCACCGCCTTTTGTTGTTCGGCCTGTCTGTCCTCCAGGGGGTCGGCAATCACGACATCCGTCTCCCTTGCTCCCACCAGCGATTTTTAGGCCACCACGATGGCGACCGCCGCCGTCACGACGCCCCAGACGATCAGGAGCGGTCTGATAAGGGACCAAGCATATAAGGCCTCTTTCTGAAGTCCTCTGTGGATTATTGTGCGGAAAGATGGAACCGGTGTCAATACCAGAGTGCATTTCGCTACAATATGGCTCGTCGCTATCGAACGAGCGGCAGGAGACGGAATGGCGCGAATGCGTTGCTTTATCGCAGCCGCATGCATTGCGGCGGCGGTTTCGGCGTCCTGTTACGGACAAGCGGTTTCAAGCATCCCCCACCTTCGGAAGCAGGGATCGGCCACACAGTTGATTGTGGACGGCAAGCCGTTTCTGGCGGTGACCGGGGAGTTGGGAAACAATTCCGCCACGAGCCTGGAGTACATGGAGCCGATCTGGCCCAAACTGGAATCGGGTAATTTGAATTGCGTGCTGGCCGCCGTAGAGTGGGGCCAACTGGAACCGGCGGAGGGCAAGTTCGAGTTCGCCCTGGTGGACGGCCTAATCAAGCAAGCCCGGGAACACCACCTGAAGCTTGTTTTTCTGTGGTTCGGCAGTTGGAAGAACGGCCTCTCGAGCTACGTTCCCTATTGGGTCAAGGCGGACTACAAGCGCTTCCCGCGCATACAGATCAAGGGAGCGAAGAGCATCGAGCTGGTGAGCACGTTTGGCGACGCCACGCGCGACGCCGACGCCCGCGCTTTCGGGGCGCTGATGCAACACATCAAGCTGGTCGACGGCGCGCAGCACACCGTCCTGATGATCCAGGTGGAAAACGAGGTGGGCGTGTTGCGAGACTCGCGGGACCGGTCGCCCGCTGCGAACCAGGCGTTTGCGGGACCCGTGCCGAAGGAGCTGATAGACTACCTGCAGAAGCACAAGGATACGCTGGCTCCGGAACTGCGCGATGTATGGGCGGAAAACGGATCGAAGACGTCGGGCACATGGGAACAGGTGTTCGGCCCCGGCAAGCCCGACAGCGTGGACATGCCGATCCAGACCTCCAGCCCTCCGATGAGCCGGGAAGAGCACGATACCGCGTGGCGGAAACTGCACTGGCCGGTGGATGAGATTTTCATGGCGTGGAACTACGCGCGCTATGTCAACAAGGTGGTGGCCGCGGGCAAGGCGGAGTATCCCATTCCCATGTACGTGAACGCTTGGCTGCAGCAGCCGAACATGGCGTGGCCGGGCACCTATCCGAGCGGCGGGCCGCTGCCCCAGGTTCACGACATCTGGCGCGCGGGGGCGCCGAGCATCGATATCCTCGCGCCGGATCTATACCTGGAGTATTTCGACGAAGTCTGCGAGCGGTTCACGCGCAACGGAAACCCGCTGTTTATCCCGGAAACTTCGGCGAACCCGGTCAATGCGATCAACGCATTCGTTCACTGGAACGCCATCGGATACTCGCCGTTCTACATTGAGCGGAATGTGGGCCCGGACACCAGTCTGGCCGCCGCGTACCGCTTGATTACGAGCATGGCGCCGGCCATTGCGGCGCAGCAGGGGAAGAGCAGGATGGCCGCGGTGCAAGGCCTGCCGGTCAAGGTGAGCCTTGGCGATTACACGCTGAACCTGACGGGCATGGGCGCGGGCCGTACTCCGATTGCGCCGGATCCTACTCCCGCGGCGCAACCGGGCGGCCAGGCGAATCCGCCAACCCCAGCGCCGCCGCAGGGCGGACGCGGACAGGCGGGCCAAGGGGCGCCGCAGGGTGGACGCGGCCAGCAGGCTTCCGGCGGACTGGACGTCGCCATCTTTATTGCGGCGGGACCGAACGAGTTTTACATGAGCGGCGGCAACGGCAATATCCGGGTCGCCTTCACTCCCAACACGCCCGGGCCGCCGATTGTGGGACTTGGAGATGTGCAGGAAGGCAAGTTTGTGGATGGCAAGTGGGTGGTGATCCGCCAACTGGGCGGAGACGACACGGGACAAGGCGAACTGCTTACGCTGCGGACTCACACTTTGATGCGCGTGACGGTTTACCGTTACGAATAGGATTGAGATCAGGAGCAGATTCATGATAACCAGACGAAACGCACTTACCTTACTGGCGGGAACCGTTCCCGCGTTGAAGCTCGCCCGCGCGGCGGACGAACTGCCGATTACCGCCGGCCCTTTCAAGGGCACGCGCGAATCGCTCAAGGCGTGGGCGGTCCCCGCGTGGTATCGCGACGCCAAGTTTGGCATGTGGGCCCATTGGGGGCCCCAGTCGGCGGCGGAGTACGGCGATTGGTATGCCCGCAACATGTACATACAGGGCCAGCGGCAGTACGACTATCATGTCAAGACTTATGGCCATCCCTCGAAGGTCGGCTTCAAGGATGTCATTGCGACATGGAAGGCCGCGCAGTTCGACCCCGACCATAACATGCAGCTCTATAAGAAGGCCGGGGCGAAGTATTTTTGCAGCATGGGCGTGCATCATGACGGTTTCGACCTGTGGAAGTCCACTTTCCAGCCGCGCTGGAACGCGACCGCTTCGGGGCCCAAAATCGACGTCGTCGGGATGTGGAAGAAGGCTGCGTACAAGCACGGGCTGAAGTTCGCCGTGAGCGATCACCTGGCGCCCAGCTACCAGTGGTTCTCGGTTTCCCACGGAAGCGACAAGACCGGCCCGCTGGCCGGCGTGTCTTACGATGGCATCGACCCCGCCTACTCCGACCTTTACCACGAGTATCCCAAGGACTTTAATTTCGCCAGCGGGGGGAACGGCTTCACCAACCGCGGCATTCCCGATTCCTGGAAGCTGCACTACTACAAGCGCATCAAGGATCTGGTGGATAACTACCAACCCGATCTGCTCTACACCGATGGCGGCATCTACTACGAGGAATACGGGCTGGCCGTCGTGGCGAACCATTACAACGTCAACGCCAAGCTGCATGGCGGGCATTGCGAGGCCATCTACACCAGCAAGACGCCGGCCGACTGCCAGACGGGGACGTGCGTGCTGGACCTGGAGCGCGGCGTGGCTTCGGGAATCCCGGCCGAACCGTGGCAGACGGACACCTGCGTTGGCAGTTGGCACTACGATAAGACGGTATTCGAGGGACACAAGTACAAGACGCCGAAGCGGGTGGTGGATATGCTGGTGGACATCGTGAGCCGCAACGGCAACCTGATGCTGAATTTCCCGCTGCCGAACAGCGGGGCGCTGGACGCGGACGAATTGAAGATTCTGGACGAACTCGCCAAGTGGATGGCGGTGAACAGCGAGGGCATTTACGCGACGCGGCCGTGGAAGATTTACGGCGACGGACCGGTGGCTTCGGCGCCGGTAGCGGCAGGGGGGCGCGGCAGTGCGTTCAACGAATCGAACCGCAAGGACTTCACGGCCGATGAGATTCGCTTCACGACGAAGGGGAGCGTAATCTACGCGTTCGCGATGGGGTGGCCGGAGAAGCAGGCGGTGATCAAGCCGCTGGCGACCACCAGCTCGGTTGCGCAGGTGAAGGTGAGGAACGTGGAACTGCTGGGGTTCAAGGGCAAGGTGAAGTGGACGCAGGACGAGAAGGGTCTGACGGTCCAGATGCCGGCGCAGAAGCCCTGCGATCACGCGATCGCGTTGAAAATCGCGACCGCGTAACATCGGGGTGGCGAGGAGGGGCGAGGCATGCCTCGCCCCTACAGTAGTGGCGGTTAAGGAGGTACGGCAATGGAACGCAGGGAATTTCTGAAAGCATCCACGGGGGCGGGCCTTGCGGCGTGGACCGCCGTTTCGGCCGCCCAAGTACGGGGCGCCAACGACAGATTGCGGGTGGGCTTGATCGGGTGCGGAGGGCGCGGCACGTTCGATTCGCGCCTGATGCGCGGCACGCCGGAGGACATCCAGGCGGTGGCGCGGGAAAACTACCACGACGGCAACCTGGACCCGCGGCTGAAAGAGCCGCGCAACGTGGACATTGCCGCGCTGTGCGACGTAAACACGGCGCAGACCGACAGGGCCAAGACATGGGCGCCGCAAGCGACGGTGTACGACGATTTCCGCAAGCTGCTGGCGGACAAGAGCATCGACGCGGTGGTAGTGGCTACGCCGGACCCCTGGCACGCGCAAATGATGATTCTGGCGTGCGAGGCGGGCAAAGACGTTTACTGCGAGAAGCCGGTGATGTACCGCCTGAGAGAAGCCAAATCCATGCGCGAGGTGGTGAAGCGGACCAACCGCATTGTGCAGGTGGGCACGCAGCACCGCTCGGCGGACCACATCGCGGCGGCGGCCAAAATCGTTCAGAGCGGCCAGATCGGCGAAGTGAAATTCGTGCGCGTGTGGAACTACCAGCCCTCGGGCGGCGGCGCGCCGGTTCCCGATAGCGACCCGCCGGCCGGGCTGAACTGGGATGCATGGCTGGGGCCATCGCCCAAAGTGCACTTCAACAGAGCCCGGCTCGGTTACCGGTCGTTCATGGACTATACGAACGGGCTGATCAGCGACTATGGGAACCACCGCTTCGATTCGGTCCACCAGATTATGGGGGTGGATAAGCCGCTGAAAGTATCCTCGTCGACGGCCATGCTCGACCGGAAAAAGGGCGGGGACATTGTGGACTTCCAGCAGGCCACCTATGAGTACCCGACTTTCATCATGAGCTACGAGGGCTGCATCTACAACGGACACGGCGTGGGCGGCAGGACGCCGGGCATGCGCTATTACGGGCAGATGGGGACGGACGACCGTCCGCACGGGATGGCGTTCTACGGGACCCAGGCGGCGCTATACGTGGACCGCATCGGGATGGAATTGTACCCGGAGCCGCAGGGTGGAGGCCGTGGCGGAATGGGACGCGGGGGAGCGGGCCGCGGGGGCGCTGCGCCGGCAGCGGCGGCGGCGAGCGCCGCGGCGGCCGCGGGGGTTCAACCGACCGAGCGGATGCACATGAACGAAGACGAGCCCACGCCGCTGCACGTTAAGTATTTCGTGGACTTCGTGCGCAGCCGCAAGGATCCCTTCGCCAACATCGATGTGGGAACGCACGCCACGGCCATCGCCTGTATGGGCAACGTGGCGGCCTGGACCGGACGCAAGATCACGTGGGACGACGCGACATGGCAGTTCCCCGGCGACGCGGAGGCGAACAAGTACCTGTTCCGCGAGTATCGCAAGCCCTGGGACCTGGTGAAGTTCGCGTAGAGCGGCGCCATTGGGCAACGTGGGCTAAGCTGGAGTCTTGAACCGCACAGAAGCCCTCGAACGGGTTCGGCCCTGGTGGACGAAGTGCAAGCCGACCGTTCAATATCTGATTGAGACCGAGGCGCACGTCTATGCCCTCGCGATCTCCGCCAGCGTGCTGCTGGCCTTTTACCCGTTCGTGATCGTGATGATGTCGATTTGCCGCGACCTGCTGCACTGGAAGGCGGCAATGGAGATGGTTCCCTGGGCGCTCAAGGATTTCTTCGCCGGGGAGCAAGGCGATTTCATTGTCCGGAACCTCCTGTCGTCGCCAATTCCCAAGCTCGGCCTTACCTCGATGTTCTTGCTGTTGTTCACGGCGAACGGCATCTTCGAGCCGATGGAGGTTGCGCTCAACCGGGCCTGGGGCGTCACCGAAAATCGTACTTATCTTAAGAACCAAATTGTCAGCCTGGGCTTAATTTTCGCGTGCGGCGGTCTGGCACTGTTGTCGCTCATGCTGTCGGCTGGCCCTTCCCAGTGGCTTTCCGGTAAAGGTTGGCTCGGAGACTTCCTGGTGGGATTGGTCTTCAAGCTGGCTGCCGTTCCAGTCTCGATTCTGGCGCTGTTTCTGGTTTACTGGCTGCTGCCGAACCGCAAGGTGGAGCCCAGGCGCGTGGTCCCAGTGGCGATTGTCGTCGGCCTGATTCTGGAGGGTTGCAAGTACGTCAATCTGCTGTTGGCTCCCGTGCTGGAACGCAAATTCAAGGACGAGTACCAGGTCTTCAGGCACTCCGTTACGATCATTGTCTTGAGCGCCCTGGCCGCGCTGATCGTTCTCGCCGGAGCCCATTGGACCGCCAGCCATGAGAAGAGAGATCCGCTGGCGTAACCGATATGAAGGACTGGAAAGCTATTGCGAAGGCCGGCGCGCCGGAGATACCGGCCGGGGAGATGGACCGGGTCGTGGCGCCGCTCGAAGCGCTCGAAGAGACGTTTCGTCCGCTGGTGAAGGACTTGCCGATGGATCTGGAGCCTGCGTTTGCGTTGGGCGTGGAGGAAGAAGGGCAGTGACCATCCTGGAGGCAGCCGAGGCGCTGCGCCGGCGCCGGGTTTCTTCGACGGAACTCACCACCGCGGCGCTCGCGCGCATCGACAGGCTGGACGGTACGCTGCGCGCCTTCATTACGGTGACGGCGGAAGCGGCCTTGGGCCGCGCGCGGAAAGCGGATTCCGAATTGGCCTCCGGGCGGGATCGCGGCCCGCTGCACGGCATTCCCATGGCGGTGAAGGACCTTTTTTCGACGCGCGGCGTGCGCACCACCTCCGGCTCCAGGCTTTTCGAGAGCTACGTCCCGGACCGGGATGCCGCCGTGGTGGAGCGGCTGGAGGCGGCCGGCGCCGTGCCGCTCGGCAAGCTCAACATGCACGAACTGGCGTACGGCGTCACTTCCGACAACCCGCATTTCGGCGCGGTGTGCAACCCCTGGAACACGGAGCGAAGCCCCGGCGGGTCGAGCGGCGGCGCGGGCGCGGCGGTGGCGGCCGGCATGGTTTACGCCGCGATAGGCAGCGACACCGGCGGGTCCATACGCGTTCCCGCGGCGTTTTGCGGCACGGTGGGTCTGAAGCCCACCTACGGGCGCGTGAGCCGCTACGGGGCTCTGCCTTTGGCCTGGAGCCTGGACCACATGGGCCCCCTGACGCGCTCGGTGCGCGACGCGGGCGTGACGCTCAACGCGATTGCCGGTTACGACGGCCGCGATCCCGCCAGCTCGCGCCACCCGGTGATCGACTACGTTCCGGATGAGGGATGTTCGGTTCGCGGAATCCGCATCGGCTTCGCGGCGAGTTTCTTCGAGAGGCTCGACGGCGATGTGGAACTGTGCGTGCGCGGCGCCATCGCGCGCGCGGCGTCGTTGGGGGCCGAAGTGAAGCCGGTGGTTCTGCCCGATCTGTCGGCGTTGAACGCGGTGGGACGGGTCATTCTCATGGCTGAGGCCGCCTCCGTCATGGAGCCTTACCGCGGGCGCCGCGAGAGCTTCGGAGCGGATGTGCTGGCGCTGCTCGACCAAGGGCGCGCCATCCCGGCCACCGATTACATCAATGCCCAGCGGCTGCGGCGCGCCATGCGGCGGGAGTTCGGGAAGGTGTGGCGCGAGGTGGACTGCCTGGTGGTCCCGACGACGCCACACACGGCCCCGCGAATCGGCCAGACGACGGTGCGGTTCGATGGGCGCGACGAGGATGCGCGACTGGCGGCTACGCGCCTGGTGCGCGGCATCAACGTGCTGGGCCTGCCGGCGCTTTCGATGCCCTGCGGCCTCTCGTCGAGCGGCCTGCCCATGGGACTGCAAATCATCGGACCGGCGTTCGAGGAGGCGCTGATTTTGCGGGTGGGAGCGGCGCTGGAGGATGACGGCCTGGGGCTTCCGCCGTGCCCGATGTAAAAAACTTGAAAGGATCCCGCCGCCGGGGGCATAATCCTAGTGGAGGAGCCATGCGTTTCGTATCGCTCACCCTGTTCCTCGCCGCCGCCGTCTTTGCCCAGGCGCCGTCCAATGGGCCGGACCAGCAGGCTTCGCCGTCCGCCGATCCCCCGGCGCCGCCCCAAGCCTTCCAAAGGAAAGCCATAATCCCTATGACTCCCGAGCAACGCGCCCGGAATTTCGAGAAACTCAAACAAGAGCTCGAATCGGCGAAGAACGGTACCGTTGTCACGGTAGTGGGGATCCCCACTGCCGTTGTCACGGCCGGAAAGACGGCGAAGGCGTCCGCCAAGTCCTGCTCCATCCCCCTGTTGGACGCCATGCCGCGCAACGCGCAAGCCATCGATCAGCCGATATTCCTGCCGCCGCCCAACTCCGACCGCTTTGCAATCCGCCAGATTACGCCGCCGCCGCTACCGTGCGATGATGTGAAACGATGATCCGACGCGTTTTCGTTGTGCTTCTGGCGGCCCTCGCGCTGGCCGGTTGCGGCGCTAAGAAGCAGACCAGAGTCTACGACATGCAGGGGGAGATCAAGGCGCTCGACCCTGCCGCCAAGACCGCTACCATCCAGCACACCAAGATCGGCGATTGGATGGAGGCCATGACCATGGAGTACCGGGTGAAGCCAGACTCGGAGTTTCAGAAACTGCATGTGGGCGACCACATCCAGGCCAAGGTAGTGGTGGCGGATCCGGATTACTACGTTACGTCGGTGCAGGTGGTGAGGTAAGGGGCCAAAAGGCCCGACCCCACGGGTTACTGGCTGGCGGGCGTGGCCGGGCNNGCGGCGGGGTCCTTCATGAAGTCGCTTTCTCCGGGGTAATCGGCCACCACGCTGCCGCTGCGGTTCAGGAACACCACGTGCGGGACGTAGAACGTAAGCATCACCGAACGCTGTAGATAATCGTCCACGGCGGACTGCGTGTTGTAGCCGACGGGGAACGGGGGCTGGAACTGCTTGCTGAAGGCCTCCACCAATCCGGCTGCGTCGGCATTGACGGCGCATTCCAGAAATTGCACGCCGCGGGGGGCGTACTGATTCGCAATGGGGACCAATTCCCTGGTGTAATTNNCTGGCAATGCGGGCACGTGGTGGAGATAAAGACGATCATGACCAACTTCCCGCGATAGCTGGCGAGCGTGAGCGGCGGCGCGTTCGGGCGCAGGATGGTAAACGGCCGTGGCTGTGGCGGCTGGGCGGCCGGAAGCAGCGCGGCGCAAGCGAGAAGCGAAACAATAAGAGTACGCATAGCCGGACTTTTTCTATACTACTATTTCCAGAGCCTNNNNCTGGTGGAATCGCAACGGCTGGCGCAGAACGCCGCCGCCGGTGAAATCGTGCTGCTGCATGGACTGGAAGGCTCGGGCAAGTCCGGCTACATGCGCGGCATGGCGGCCGCGGCGCTGCGGGAAGGATTCGCGGTCCACCGATTCCACATGCGCACTTGCGGCGGGACGGAGCGGCTCTGCCCCACGCTGTACCACGCCGGCCTGACCAGCGACCTGCTGG
>PLGA01000103.1:17369-20365 GCA_003139735.1 Bryobacterales bacterium
CCCCGAGAACCGCTTTTACGAACGGCGGTTCGTGCGCCGCATGCGCGCCAGACTTTGCGCGACGGGCCGCTACCGGCGGGCGGATTTCGCGGGCCTGGGCACGCTGTGGGCCATCGACGACCGCATCACGGCGCCATCGTTCGATTTGGGCGGTGCGGCCAACTACTACAAGACTCAATCCGCCATCCGCTTCTTGGCCGGCATACGGGTTCCGGTGCTGCTGATTCAGGCGAAAGACGATACGTTCGTTCCTTTCGAGGCGTTCGAGTCGGAGGAGGTGCGGTCCAACCCGTGGATTCGGCTGCTGGCGACTGAGCACGGCGGCCACCTGGGCTTTATCGGCCGCAAGGGGGCCAGGTTTTGGGCCGATGGGGCGATTTTGCGCTGGATCGCCGGAACAAAGGCTATAAAAAGGCCGTATGAAACGTCTAGGTCATAGATGAGCACTGGTAATGCCTCATTCTGGGAGGCGGTGAAGGGCGCCGCACAATCGCTGCGGTCGGCCAAGCTGCGCAGTTTCCTCACGCTCCTGGGGATCATCCTGGCGACCACCACCCTGATTTCGGTGATGTCCGTCATTTCGGGCATGGATGTGGTAGTTGCCCAAAACGTGACCGATCTGGGGGCCGATGGGTATACCATCGCCCGCATCGTCATGATGCANNTGGGATCCCAAGAAGTACCTGGAAATGCAGCGGCGCAACCCACTGCTGAACCAGGAAGAGTTCGAGTTTCTTCGTTCGCACGTGACCCTGACCAGCCACATGGGGCTGTCCGTGGAGCGCAGCGTGACGGTCAATAAGGGCAAAGAACGTTCCGAGAACGTGGAGTTGCGGGGGGCGTCGCCAAGCATCGCGATCATCAGCAGCTATCAGGCGGATACGGGCCGGTTCTTTTCGGAAATCGAAGACGGCCGGCATATGAACGTGGCGTTCATCGGCCACGACCTCCAGACCAAGTTCTTCGGGGATTCCGATCCGCTGGGCAAGACGGTCGACGTGGAGGGCACGCCATTCACTATCGTCGGCGTATCCAAGGCAAAAGGCAGCGTGCTGGGCCAATCGCAGGATAATTACCTGGTGATTCCGGTGCAAACGTATTTCCACAAGTGGAGCGCCCGCCAGGGAATGAACTATGAGGGGATGGCTGTCGATCACGAGCACCTCTTTCAGGCGCAGGACGAGGTGCGCATGCTGTTGCGCGCGTACCGGCACCTGAAACCCAAGGACGACGACACCTTTTCCATGCTGACTTCCGACGCCTTGCTGAACTTCTGGAACCAGTTGACCGCGGCCATATCCGCGACCGCAATCGGCGTGGTTTCGGTGTTCATGATTGTGGGAGGCGTGGTGATCATGAACATCATNNCTCAACCAGTTTCTGGTGGAATCGTCCATGCTCGCGGGGACGGGAGGGTTGATCGGCGTGACCATCGCCTGGGTGATTTCGCTGATCGTCAGCAACTTCACGCCGGTACCCTCCTCGATTCCGCTCACCGCCGTGATCGTGGGCGTTGGGCTTTCGGCCGCGGTGGGACTTTTCTTCGGCATCTACCCGGCCCGCCAGGCCGCCCGGTTGGACCCGATAGAAGCCCTGAGGATGGAACGATGACCGCGGCCCTTTTCAACTCGGGAATCACGCTGGCGCTGGAGACGATCCGCGTCCACAAGATGCGGTCTTTTCTGACGGTTCTGGGGGTGATCATCGGAACCAGCGCGGTGATTGGCGTGGGGTCCATCATCGCGGGTCTGGATGGCTCGATCACCAACCTGATGCGCAGCTTCGGTCCGAACACCATCATCGTGACCAAGACGCCGGCCATGGCCGAATCCACCCGCCAGGAGCGCGCCCGCAAGCCTCTCACGCTGGAGAACGCGCGCGCCATCGCCGAGCGCTGTCCTTCGGTCCAGCACGTCAGCCCGTACCTGATGGAGAACAGCAATTTCGACAGCGTGCGCTACAAGGGCAACGACCTGTACCAGATTCAGATGGCCGGCACGGAGGAGGGCTACGCGGCGGGCGGCACCACCATGAAACATGGCCGGTTCTTCACCGATATGGAGAGCACGCATCGCATGCCGGTGGTGGTAATTGGCGAGGACGTGGAGAAGCAACTCCTGCCCAACGCGGACCCGGTCGGCAAATGGATCGAAGTCGACGGCCATCAGTTGGAGATTGTGGGCGTGATGGACCGGCCGCCGATGTACCTGCCGGGCATGGACGATACGCGCGTGCTGATTCCCTACTTCACCATGCGCAAGATGTTTCCCAACTTGAAGGAAAACATGCTCATGGTGATCGCGTATCCCGGCATGCTGGACAAGGCGCAGGACGAGGCGCGCGCGGTGCTGCGCATCGCACGGCGCGACGCCTACGACGCGCCGGATTCCTTCTACATCACCACCTCCGAGCAGATGATCGAGCAATTCCACAACGTGACGGCGACGGTGGCGCTGGTCATGATCATCATCAGCTCCATCGGATTGCTGGTGGGGGGCATCGGGGTGATGAACATCATGCTGGTGGGCGTGACGGAGCGCACCCGCGAAATCGGCGTGCGCAAGGCCGTGGGCGCGCGCAAGTCGGACATCGTTCTGCAATTCCTGACGGAGGCGGTGGTGCTGACGTCGATGGGTGGAATTCTGGGACTGATGGTGGGCTGGATGATCTCGGTGATCGCGCGCCTGGTATTCCCGACGCTGCCCACGGCCGTGCCGGTTTCGGCCGCGGTGGCGGGCGTGCTGGTATCGGTGGGCGTGGGCATCTTCTTCGGGATCTGGCCGGCCAGCANNTTGGATCCGGTGGAAGCGCTGCGATACGAGTAGGGGGCGGCAGCGCGCGGTGGCTGCTTGTTGCATGACGGTCTTAATTGGGCCGGTGAGAATGGGAGTATAATACCTTGCATGGCGGATTGGCAGTTCTCACGACGGCACTTCTTTTACGGCAGCCTGCTGGCCGGCGCGGTCCCGGCGGGCGGATTCGGCAGCGTTCCCTCG
>PLGA01000103.1:20423-25401 GCA_003139735.1 Bryobacterales bacterium
TACACCGACTTCCGGAAGATGCTCGACAAAGAGGAAAAGAACATCGACGCCGTGCTGATCGCCGTCCCCGACTTCATGCACGGCACCATGGCCATGTGGTCGATGGAGCGCGGCAAGCACGTCTATGTTCAAAAGCCCATGACGCGCTGCGTGTGGGAAGCGCGCCAACTGAAGGAAGCGGCGGTGAAGTTCAAGGTTGCCACCCAGATGGGCAATCAGGGTTACTGCCAGGAAGGCCCTCGCGTGTGCTCGGAGATGATCTGGTCCGGCGCCATCGGCGATGTGACCGAGGCGCACGCCTGGACCAACCGGCCGGTCTGGCAACAGGCTATCCCCGAAATGCCCCCGGCGGAACCGGTTCCGGCGACGCTCGACTGGGATATGTGGATCGGCATCGCCAAGACGCGCACGTTCAGCACCGACTACTTGCCGTTCCAATGGCGCGGCTGGTTCGATTTCGGCTGCGGCGCGCTGGGCGACATGGCGTGCCACGTCCTGGGTGCGCCGAATATGGCGTTGCTGCTGAGCAAGCGCGCTCCCACCAGGGTGGAGTGCATTAAGCAGGAAGGCAAGAACTCCCTCACCTTCCCCAAGAGTTCCATCATCAAATTCAACTTCCCGGCTCTCGGCACCTTCCCCGCGCTGACGCTCTACTGGCACGACGGCGTGACCGAGGGACTGCCGGCGGAGTTCTGGCCCGCGGATATTCCGAAAGACGAAAAACTGGGCGATCCGCCTCGCAACGCGGGAGGATATACGGGCGGCGCGGGCAGAGGCGCCGGCGCCGGCCGAGGCGCGGGTGGAACGGGACGTGGCGCGGGAGCGGCGGCCGCGGGCGCCGCAAGTGCGGCAGCGGCTGGCAGGGGCGGCGTGAATGCGGCCGCCGGCGCGGACGACTACAACCGGGCGTTGGAGGCGCGGATTGCCCCCTACAACACTCCCGCCAATAGCGGCGTTCTCTACATCGGCACGAAGGGTTACATGACCACCGGCGAATACGGCGCCGGTCCGCGCCTCATCCCGGTCAAGAGGATGGACGATTACGTCTTGCCGCCCCAAGTCATGGTCCGGCATCCGGAAACTTACAGCGACTTTGTACGGGCCTGCAAAGGCGGCGAGCCGGCGGCCTCGAATTTCAACGAAGCCGCGCCCTTCACCGAGTGGATCGATATGGCCTGCCTCTCCCTGCGCGTGGATGGCCCGCTCGAATGGGATTCCGCCAAGATGGAAATCACCAACAACAAGGCGGCCAACGAGTTCCTGAAGCCCACCTTCCGCAAGGGCTGGTCCTGGACTTAGCCGGGGGGGCGGTTCTCGCGGTTCAATCGCGTCGCTAGCGGGGCAAGCGTCAGCTTGCCCCCCTGAACCCGCTACGCTAGGACTCTTTCCGCAATCGCCCGCTTCAATTCCTCGACGCCTTTCCCCGTAACGCTCGATATTTCGAAGAACGCGAGGCCGCGCGATCCGGCCATCTCGCGCAGGGCCGTCACCCGCGCGGCGTCCTGGGCGGCATCCATCTTGGTGGCCACCACCAGCATGGGCTTGCGCGCAAGTTCCTCGCTGAAACTGGCCAGTTCCCGCATCACAATCTCGAAATCGCCTACCGGGTCGCGGCCGGTGGCCTCGGAAACATCCACCAGGTGCGCCAGCAAACGCGTGCGCTCCACGTGCCGGAGGAACTGGATTCCCAGTCCATGGCCCAGGTGCGCCCCTTCGATGAGACCCGGAATATCGGCCACCACGAAGCTGCGAAAGCCGTCCAGTTGGGCCACGCCGAGGCTCGGCTCGAGGGTGGTGAACGGGTAATCCGCGATCTTCGGATGCGCCGCCGAGATGCGCGAAATAAGGGTGGACTTGCCGGCGTTCGGGAATCCCACCAGCCCCACGTCCGCCAGGAGTTTCAACTCCAGCCGCAGGCGCTTTTCCTCGCCGGGAAAGCCGGGTTGGTGTTCCGTGGGGGCCTGGTGGGTAGCGGTGGCGTAGCGCGCGTTGCCCTTGCCTCCGCGCCCGCCGCACGCCACAGTGAAGCGCTCCCCCGGCTTGGTGAAATCGTAGAGACGCTCGCCGGTGGCTTCGTCGTAAACCACCGTGCCGACCGGCGTCGCGACTTCGATGGTCTGCCCTTCCGCGCCGGTCCGGTTGCTGCCTTCGCCGTGCCGGCCGCGCTCGGCCTTATGCTCCGGATTGAAACGGAATTTGAGCAGCGTGTTCTGGTGCTCGTCCGCCACCAGGACCACGTCGCCGCCGCGCCCGCCATCGCCCCCGCTCGGTCCGCCCCGCGGCACGTACTTCTCCCTGCGGAATGCCAGGCAGCCGTTGCCGCCGTCGCCGGCTTTCACCAGTATTCGAGCTTCGTCGATGAACATAGAAAAGCCGCCGGCTTCGATCGGAACCGGCGGCCTCGTGGAAAGACCGTGCTGGGCCGGACACGGCCGGTCCCTGCACGCGATTAAGCGGACGCCTGGATATTGACGAACTTGCCCATCCGGCCGCGGTCCCTGAACTCCACCACGCCGGTGACCTTCGCAAATAGCGTGTCATCCTTGCCCCAGCCGACGTTCAGGCCGGGCTTGATCTTGGTGCCGCGCTGCCGCACGATGATCGAACCGCCCGGAACCAACTGGCCGCCGAAGACCTTCACGCCGAGGCGCTGCGCGCAGGAATCGCGCCCGTTCCTGGAAGTGCCCTGTCCTTTTTTATGAGCCATGCCTCACCCTATGCCTCAATGTCGCCAACCTTCACATCCGTGAAGGACTGGCGGTGCCCTATGGTCTTCTTGTACTGCTTCTTCCGCTTGAATTTGAAGACCACGATCTTGTCGCCCCGGCCATCGCCCACGATGGTGGCCTTCACCGCGCCGCCGCCCGCAACCAGTTCGCCTCCGTCCTTGAAGGCCGCCTTCACGGGCAGTATGACTTCCGAGCCGGCCTCGCCGGCCAGCTTTTCGACGCGGATCACATCGCCCGGAGCCACCCGGTACTGTTTTCCGCCAGTTTCAACTATCGCGTACATGTCATCCTCGATGGGGAGCCGGAACACACGAGGTGCGTCGGAACCACTGAAGTAAACATTGAGTGTACTACAGATCGGGCGCCGGTATCAAATTGGGCATTTCCCCTCAGACCTGCGGCTCCGCGGCTGCCTCGCCGAACGGTCCGCACCGCCGCCGCATCGTTTCCCGGAATTTCTCGCGCTCCTCCGGCGTCATCTTCTCCCAGCGTTCCATCATGCGGCCCCGCCAGATCCGCCGTACGGCATCCCGCTTGATTCCGCGCCCGTGAAAGCCGTGCCGACCGTGAAATCCGCCGAGCAGAAGCTTGCTGAAGAGGAATAACCCCAACGCCTGCCAGAACGTGATGCGATGCAGGGCAAACAGCGCCGGCATCAGCCAGTTCCACAAGCTCATCACCACCACGCCAACCACCGCCACAAACAGCGCCCCAATGAGCGCAAACTTCGGTCCTTTCCAAAACCAGTGCCGTTTCATAGTCCACTCCTATCGTTTCGCGAATTCTTCCCAGATGGTCCGCAACCGCTCGCGCAAATGCGCCACTGCGTAATGCTTCCGCGAGGTCAGTGTGGCGACGCTAACCCCCGACCGCGCCGCCATGTCCTTGAAGCTGTAACCCATCAGCTCATGCGCGACGAACGCCTCCCGCTGCTCCACCGGCAATTCGTCCAGCGCATCGTCCAGCGCCTTGATCAAAATCCCGCGGGCATAGGTTTCCTCCGGTCCCGCGTCGTGCGACCGTAGAAAATCCTCCGCCGCGAAGGTCTCCCCAGCCTCAAGCGGCGCCGACTCGGTTCGCACCCCTTCCCGGCTCTTCTTGCGGAACAAATCGACAATCCGGTTGCGCGCCACTCGAAACAGCCAAGCCGTGACCTGCTCTACCGGCTTAATCATCCGGTAGGCCTCCACCAACTCGTAGAACACGTCCTGCAGGATGTCCTCTGCATCGCCCGGATCAGCCACGTGTTTGCGGATGAAGTTGCGAAGCCGCGGCCCCTCCCGCGAAATCGCGTCGGAGATGCTCTGGTCGTGATTCGCCATCGGCCACGGTCTTTCGAGCGCCTCGTCCATCTACCCCTGTAGACGAACGAGCGAGCCGAATATTTTAAGGAGACTTGGGGAGGCCCGGCTCAGCGCGCCGTTAGTTCTTCGTCGAAGCAGACCGCGACCTTGCCGCATTTCCCCGCGGCCATCGTCGCGTACGCCTCTCCCACCCTGTCAAGCGGGAAACGGTGCGTCACCAGCTCCGCCGGGTGCAGGTTCCACTCGACCAGCCGTTCCACCAGTTCCTCCATCAGCCAGGTGGATGTCACCCACGATCCATAAATCGTCTTCTGGTCGTGGATGATATCGGGCGACGGATTGAACTCGACCCTGCCGCCCTCGCCGAGCATCACGATGCGGCCCCACTTGCGCGTGGCGCGTATCGCCGTCGCGCGCGCCGTTTCGTTTGCGCTGCAATCGACGGCGCGTTCTACTCCGAACCCCCCGGTAAGCTTTCTCACGTCCGCCACGTTGTCCGGTCCGCCGCCGAGCGCCTCGTCGCAAACGCCCAGGTCCTTCGCAAGCCGAATCCGCTCTTCCATTACGTCGATGCCGATGATTTTTCTTGCGCCCAGTTTCCGGCAGAGCACCCCGGCGGCTAGCCCCAAGGGGCCGAGTCCCGTAATCAGCACCGCATCATTCCCGCTAATGCCGATCTTTTGCAGGCCTTCGTACACCGTCCCGAAGCCGCATGCCACCTGCGCGCCGTCCGCGAAAGACAGCTCGCCGGGAAGCGAGATCAGGTCCTTTTCCTCGGCCAGCAGGTAGTCGGCCATGCCGCCATCGCGCTGNNGAGATGTGGTAAACGATGACGCGGTCCCCCACGCCGAAACGGCGGCAGCCCGGCCCGGTCTTCACAATTTGGCCGGAGGGTTCGTGCCCCGCCACCACGCCCTGGTATCCTTCCGGCCCCTTGCCCAGGTG
>PLGA01000129.1 GCA_003139735.1 Bryobacterales bacterium
ATCCGCGGCGAACTCAGTCCGCGGGAGGCGTTGTTCTATGCGCAGCGCAATACAAGGCGGTACGCCAAGCGCCAGATCACCTGGCTTCGCAAAGAGAGCGGCATCGAGTGGCTCAAGGGGTTCGGCGAAAGTCCGGAGATCCGGGAGGCCGCCACCGGCCGGGTGCGAAAATTCCTGGCCGGCGCCGGAGAGAATTCCACGCAACATTTGTGAATCTCATTCGTATTAAAATGCGTCCGTCCCCTTTTTGGCGTGCTATTGGTCCTGCATCATCTTCTGCATCTTCTTCATGCTGGTCTTGAGATCGTCGGTCGCGTCTTCCAGTTGGTGGGTGTCGTAGATGACCCGGGGAGTCAGAAAGACAATCAGCTCGGTGCGGGCTTTGATGACGCCCTTGGTGCTGAAAAGGAAGCCCAATCCCGGTATGCGATCGAGCAGCGGAATGCCGCTGGTAGTGTTGGTGTTACTCTCCTGGATGAACCCGCCGATGGCGATGGTGTCTCCATCCTGAACCGTAACCTGGGTGGTGAACGAGCGGGTTTGAAAAGAGGGCGAACTGATGCCCCCAGGAGAAGCTCCCGGCAGGGGTGAGCTGACATTCTGATCGATCATCATGGTGACCACGCCGCTGGAATTGATGCGCGACGTGATCGCCAGCGTGGTGCCGGTGCTTTGGTTGACGATGGTGTTGCTGAACACGTTGGTGCCGCCCGAGGTGACCCCGCCCACCACGGCTTGCGAGCTGAGGGTTGGGACGCTCTCGCCCACGTTCATCACCGCCGGGATGCTATCCGTGCAGATGATACTGGGCGCGGCGATGACGCGCGCGTCGCTGTGCATTTCGGCCAGGGTCAGGGTATTCAGCAGCTCCAGGGCGTGGCCCACCAGGAAACCGTCGGTAATCCCCAAACCCAAGGTGGTGGCTCCTCCGGCCCCACTGATGGAGTGCGAATTGGCGCCGGTGTTCTTATCGAGAGTGGATTGCAGACCGGCGGAGTAGGTGCTGTTCAGGTCCAGCTCATAGATTTTGGCGTCGATGAGCACCTGGCGCGGCGGCACGTCGATCTGGCGCAGCAGGTTCTGGATCTGCGCCCACTCCTGCGGCGTACTCCGCACCAGGATGGTGTTATCGAATGGATTGGGTATGACGCTGGGTCCCCTGGAATAACCCGACTGACCCATGGAAGACAGCCCCATGTAGGCGCCGGTAAGATCGCCATTGGCTCCCGTTGCCGGAACCGGGGTGGCGCTCCCCGCTATGGTCGTGGTGACGGGAGGGATGGAAACGGGCAGGCCGGCCTGATAGGAACTCGCCCCAAGCCCGCCGTACTGGTTGCCATAGCCCATGTTGTTGCCGTAACCCCCGCCGCCATAGCCCATGCCGCCGCCATAACCCACGCCGTTGCCCATGCCGCCGCCGTAGCCCATGCCGCCACCCATGCCATAGGACCCGCCGCCATAGCCCGAAACGCCGCTGGCGATCCCTCCGCCGGCAGCGGCGGCCAATCCCACCATGGCCATGGGGTTACCGGTCAGAACCGCCATCACGGCCATCGCAACGGTCTCGGCGCGGCCGTATTTCAGACGGTAATAGTACAGGTCCACCGATCCCGCGGGAGCCTTCACGGCGATATCGAGTTTGTCGATCCAGTTCTTCACTTCCACGAAAATGCCCGGATTCGGCGCCACGGCGATGACCTCGTTGACGCGATCCACCGGAATGAATTTGACCGCCGAGTTCTTGTCCGAGAGGGCATAGGCCTTGAAAACCGAATCGAGATCCTTCACCAGGTCGGTCGGCCTGCTGTTCGTCACGTCGAAGACCTTCACGCGCTGGCCGGCGAGCGTATCGCTATCGAACAGGGCGATCAAATCCATGGTTCGCTTCATGTTGCGGGCGTTGTCTTCGATCAACAGCAAGTTGGCCGGGTCGTAGGTGGAAATCTGCGCGCCTTCCCCCTTGAAGGGATCGAGCAGCTTCAGGATTTCGGAGGCGTTGGCGTATTTGAGGAAGACCAGGTTGAGGACCATGCGCTCGTCTACGGGAAGGGTCTTGGGATCGGCGTCGACGCTGGCGCCGAGCGGGAGCGACGAAACCGATTTCACGGGCACGATCCGATAGAGATCCCCAACCTGCACCATGGCGAAGCCGTTGATGCGCAAAATGGTCTCGAGCAGCGGCATCTCATCGACGGGCTTGACCTCGCCGTAGGTATAAATGGTGACGATTCCCTTTACGGACGGATCGAGGATGTAATTGATCTTCAGCCGTTTGGCCAGGATTCTGATCATTTCCGTGAGAGACGCGTCGTTGAGCTCAAAGGGCGTGTCATCGCTGAGGGGGGCGATGGCCGGCTGAGTCTGCGGCGACGGCGGCGTGGCGGCGGGCGGGGGGGTCTGGGGCGGCGCGGCGGCGGGAGCGGCCGACGGCTGCTGAGCGGCGGGNNGGCGGACGCGGGCGCCGGGGCTGGCGGGCTCGGCAAGTTAGGCGGCGGCGCCGTGGAGATCTGGGCCGTGAGAGCGGCGGTTCCGGCCGATATGGCCAACATCAGGCAAAACAAGTGGCGCATTTCTAATCCTCAGCTCCAATTTCTTCGGCGGTAGCTACCTGACCTTAACCCACTGGCATGCAACGCCGAACGGCGATGGCGTCATCGACTTGCGATATCCACCGACTTCGGCGCCGTCTCCATAGCTGTCGTTCGGGACACAAGCCTTGACATCGGGATTCAGGTCGACGCCCGGGCCCAATTGCGACTTGGGGACCGAAGGCGGCGGCGTGGCGGCTTGCCTGGCGTTTGGTGCGACTGAAGCCGCGGACGCGGCGCCGCTATGGTCGAGCAATTCGTCCAGGTTCTTCCGGATAATCTTATCTTTCCATTCAAAAGCCAGTTGCTGGCTGGTGGCTTCCACCAGCTTGAAGGGGCCGATCGTCTCTCCCGGATGGACCGCCTGGTGCTGGGCACCGGTGGTTTCGCTCAGAATCACGATGGGGCCTTCCCCCGGCAGCCGCATCTGCCCGTGATAGAATGGCAGGGGCGGCACGGGTTCGGGGGGCGGCGCGGGCGGAGTCTCGATCACCACCGTGGAGTTACGCGATTTGTCCAGGAGCATTTTTTGCGCGATATCCGCATAATCCACGGGCAGAACCGGCGGGACCGAAGGCAATGCCGGCAATGGCGGTGAAGCGGGCGGCGCCACCCTCCGGCTCAGAAAGGCATCCTGGCGCGCCTTGGCCGCCTGCATTTGGCCGCGAACGCGGACGCCGGCATAGATTGCGGCGGCCATCAACGCTACGTCGAGAATCAGCAACTTGCGTCTCAAAACGCAGCCAAGCCTTTCTTCTCCGGAAGGAGCTTGCGGGGAACGGCCGCCGAAACCACCATGCGCACCTGCACGTTCTTGTTCTTATCGTTGCCGCCGGAGATATGGATTTCGTTGGTGGCGAGGATTTCGGGCTGGTTCCCGATGGCCGCCAGCAGGTTCACCAGTTGCTCGATTCCGCAGGTAAATGTCACGGCGACCGAGACCTCGCCGTAATCGTCGCTCAGGACCTTCTCGCGAAACTCCTGGTTGCCGCGAATTTCCACCTGGTTGACGCGCGCGGTATTCTGGACCAATTCGAGCAGCGCAATCCGGGCCTCCTCCTCGGTGTTGGCCTTGATCAGGCCCACTTCGCGCACGCTCAATTCGGCCGCGGCCTTCTTGTAAAGCGCTTCCTCGGCGGGCACGGTGGCGGCCACCTTACGCAAGCTCTCGAGGCGCCGCTCGGCGGCCGGGATGGAGTCTTCGCGAGCCGCTACCACGGGCGCCCCGCTGTCGCCGAAGAAGGCGTACTTCACCACTACGAGCACCGACAAGACCAGCAGGACGGCGTAGAGCAAACGGCGGTTCATTTGCCGCTCTCCCGCGTGGCGCTGATGATAAAGCTCTCGCCGCCGGCGGCGGAGGGCTGGTTGTAGTCGAGTTTGGAGTTGCGGAACAGGCGCGAGCTATCGAGGATCTTCCACAAGGCGGTGGCCTGCGGGGTCTCGCCTGTCAGGCGGACGGAGTCGCGGGTGACATCGATAGAGCGGGTCCAGGCCGGCGAGTCGATCAGGCGCGTGAGCTCGCGAAGGAGATCCAGGTCGCGGCGCGTCTGGGCGCGATATTGGTCCAGCCACTGAGCGCGGGAAAGCGCGCGGTTGGCGTCGCGGCCGAGGGACGCGGCGCGCTGCTGGCGCGGCGTGAGCGTGGCGATCTCGGCATGCATGCGGTCCAGATATCGCCGGTCGGCCGCCCGCGACCAGGCGGCCGCGCCACCGAGGACGCCGGCCAACAGGACGGCGAAAACCAGGGTTGGAACCCACATGAACCGCGAGCCGTACCGGCGGTCTTCGAGCGGAAGCAGATTTGCCGCCGGCGCCAGCCGGGGAAAGGCCCCAGCCAGCGCCGTTGCATACGGCAGCGCGTTGCGGGAAAGGTCGTTTTCCACCGGGTTCACATCCGGTTTGGGGAGCGCGTCTTCGAGCTTCAGAGGGGTGGTTTCGGGCGGCAATCGCAATTCGGAGAGCGCCAAGGCCGCGGCGCGGTCCTCCGGCATCTCAAGCTCGGCGGAAAAAATGGGGCGGGAGGGACTTTCGCCATACACCTCTAGAGCGCCCGAGGCGTCGCGCCCCAGCGCCACGAATCCATCCGCATGTCCGGCGCCGTCGAGACCGATAGCGGCATGCAAAGCGGCCGCATGGAAGGTGAAATTCGCAACCAGAATGCCGGCCGCGGTAAAGAGCTGCAGGTAGCGGTCCACAACGGACCGGCGGGCGATTCCCACCACCGCCGCGCCCGGTCCCGCGGGCGACCAGCCCCATGCCACTTCGTCTTCGCCGTAGGGGTGCAACGAATCCAATTGGAAGCGGATGGCGCCTTCCATGTCTCCCGCGGGCACGCCGGGCAGCGCAACCTGGCGCGCGACCACCTCGCAGCGTGGCAGCAGCACGGCGGCGGTCAGATAACTGGCGCCCAGCGACGTCAAGAACTTGGCGTACTCGGCGCCCCACTCGGCCGCAGGCCTGGAGGCGAAATCGCGGATCGCAAGGCAGCCCATCACGCGGATGCGCGCAGGCCGGACGCGCGCCGCCACCACCTGCAGATCCTTGCCGGCGACTTCGATGCCCACGCCCGAGCCGAACAGCGCCAGCTTGCGAAGTTCCTTGGGGATGGCGATTTCCAGTGGCATGGCGGGGTCAATTGCTCCTAGCCGCGTCGTACCACCGCAGGACGTTAATCGGATCGAGGCCCGTGGACATGTATTTCACCTGAGCCGCCAGGGTACGCCTGAGATCGGAGAGCCGCCCATCCGGAAGGCGGGGGCGGGCCGTGGCGCGGAACGTGAAAATGGAATTGCCCCCCAGGCGCAGGCCGTTGGCGAACGCTCCGAAGGTTGCCATAAGCGACTGCAGTTGCTCGGGCAGAAGCGGCGCGGCGTTGCGGCGCGCCACCAGGGCCGCGATGGCTTCGGGACTCAGGCCGACGGCGGCCAGTACCGGCGGCGGCGCCGTGTTGGCATCCACGCTGCCGCGAGAGCCGAATACCGAGAGGCAATCGGCGAGCCCCACGCGCTCGATGAGCCGCGGGGCGTCCTCGGCGCCGGGCTCCGCGGCAGGCGCGTAGGTTCCGTAATAAATATCGGGGGTGATGCCCTTCACCAGCAATAGCTCCTCAATCTCTTGAAAAGACGCGTGCGGCGGGCGAAAAGACGGCGTCAGGGAGAGATAGTACGCGTCGAGATCCCTGAGGCCTAAGGCCGGAGTGCGCCAGTTGTCTATGGCGGCGGCGATCTCCCGCGCGCGATCGGGGTCGAGGCCCAGCGCGACGCCTAAGCGGGCAAGTTGGGCCGGCGTCGAGTAATTGACGTTCAGTTTGGCGGTTTCCGGAATGATCTCGACCCGGGCGACGCCGCTGGGGAATACATAGTCGACGTGCGCCGCCCCTATGGGAATCGAGCGCCGGTCGGGAGCCATGGAGCCGGACCAGAGCAATTCCATGGAAGCGCGATCGATGGCGCCGGCGGCCAGATAATAGCCGCGCGCGCCATCCATGTTGGTAGAGGCGCGCTCGGTCTCTCCGCGCACCGTGGAGGAAAGGGAGAAGGCGATGGCGGCGAGCGCGGCGGGCAGCGTGAACACGACATGGAAGTAGGGAACCGGCAAGAGTTCGGCATTGCGCGCTTCCATCCATCGCTGCGCCGCCGACCATTGGCACTTCGGACAATGGCGATTGCGGCAGNNGGCGGCTGTCCGGGCTGCGGAGCCGGCGAGAGATAGGAGAAGCGGCAGAATGCCAGTTGGTCGGCCAGCACAAACGATTGCGGCCCGGCCTGGACGGGAGCAAACCGGGGCATCGTTACGCCCGTGATGGGGTCGGGCGCAAACCCCAGGCAGAATTGGCCGGCGGAGGGGGCCCCTGCGTAAGGGATCTCGTTCACCACCAGGCGAACGCCCTGGCCGTTCTCGCCCGGAATCACCCCCAGTTCCAGAATCTGCGGCATCCCGCGCCAGCCCAGTTGCAGCGAAAACGTGGAGACCAGCCGCATGGCTGACGGCTCGCCCTGAAAGAAACTGATGGTTTGGGCCGCGCCAGGCTCGGACGCCGGACTTTTCGAGGTTCCTAGGCAGGGGGCCGACACCGGCACGATTCCTTCGATCTCCTCCAGCAGAATCCGCTGCGCGCCGCCCACGCGCCGGTCTTCCATGAGCTTGGCGTTGGTCTTGCCAAAGGCGTTCAACCCGATCCGCATGGCGAAGATCATCGCGACGGATAGCAGGCTGAACAGGGTGACGGCGATGAGCATCTCAATCAGGGTCACGCCGGATTCGCCGCTTCTGGTCATTGCGCCACCGTCGCCGGAGGGATGTCTTCCGGCTTCAAGACATGGCGCCTGTAGCCATCCAGGCCGAACGTGTGGCGCTGGGCGCCGTAGATCCACCAGACCTCCAATTGAATGCGGTCCAGCGATAATTGACCGGGCACCAGCGCCGGCGGCATTTCGAAAGAGCTGAGGCGCGCACGCCAGCCCGACTCCACGCCGCCGCTGAGGCTGGCGTCGAACGCGCCCTCGAAATCCGCGTTGCGCGGCAGACGGTCGTCGAGCAGCATCTCGTTCATTTGCAATTGCGCCCGCTCCAGCGCGCGCTCGTAATCGCGCAAGCGGGCGGCGTTGCGCACCGCGCCCGAGAGACCCGCCAGCAAACCCACGACGGCAATCCCCATGATGGTGGTGGCGACCACCATCTCCAGGAGCGTGAAGCCGCGCCTAGCCATCGCTTGGACCACCCATCACCTGGATAAGACGCTTTCGACGCGCGGAAAGCCGGTCATGGGGTCGAGCCTTACGATGCGGCGGGCCCCGTGGCGGTTGGCCATCTGAATGCCGATGCCGGGGACCGTGGCGCCGGGCATCAGCACGATGCGGCGCACCGGATCGGCGCCTTCGGGAAGCGCGGGCAGCACGGCCTCCAGGACGATTCCGTCCGGCAGCTTCAACTCGCGCGTGAAGCCGGGATCGTTGGAGACCAGCGTGAGAAGGTTCTCGGAGGGTGAGATGACCACTTCGATGGGCTCCTCGCGGCGTTCCGTACGGTCCACGGCGGC
>PLGA01000003.1 GCA_003139735.1 Bryobacterales bacterium
GCCGCAGCCTCGCGCGGATGCAGCTGGCCGAACCAGCCAACCGTCACACCATCTGCCACCACGCGCGCCGAGCGGTAGGGATGCAGCCACTGCGGCGTGAGGCCGGCGTCCGCGGGAAAGCGGTCGAAGTACATGCCGCGCATCTCGAACCGCGACACGACCTGCTCCACCACGCCCTTCACATCAAAAAAATCAAAAGCCCGGCCGGCATGCAACGCACTCTCCTGAGGCAAAGCGCCCACGGCGCCAAACGCCAGAGCCGGACGCTCGTCCACCTTGTCGGTGGCGCCACTGAAGACCGTGCCCATTTCAAACAGCCGCACATCGTTGACGTCGCGATTCAGGTTGCCCACAATCATGGTCAGCATGCCGGGCACAAGCGACGGGCGCAGCACGCCTGCCTCTTCACTGAGCGGATTGCCGAGCGGCACCACGCGCGCGGGTTGCGGCGCGGTCAGCGCGCCCTCCGCCGCGGAGCAGAAGGTGCTCGAAATCGCTTCATGGAACCCGGCGGCCAGCAACGCGCTGCGCACTGTTGCTTCTTTCTCGGCCCACGGCAGCGCGCGGACGCCTTCGCCGAACTCCGGCAGCGTGTTGGCGAAGCGGTTGTAGCCGTAGACGCGCGCGACTTCTTCGATGAGATCGATCTCGCGCTCGAGATCGAGCCGCCAGCTCGGTAGCGCGACTTGCCACGCAGGTCCGCTTTTCCCTGGCTCCGCGCTCAGCCCGCATCCGAGCGCCGTCAGAACGCTTTCAACCGTCGCAGCCGTGATTCCTTCCTCATCGACCATCGTGCCCAGGATGCGCTGCACTTCACTTAATGCGAGCGCGATGGGCTTGCGATGCGCGGTGCGTGCCTCGGCTGCGGGGACGCGCGCGTCGACCAGCTCGCCCTCAATCGATCCGCCGTTTGCTAGCAGGATCGCGCTCACCAGCGCGGACGCGACCGGCGCCGCGTTGAAGTCCGCGCCGCGCTCGAAGCGATGGCTGGCGTCGGTGTGCAGGCCATGACGCCGCGCGGTTTGCCTCACCACCATGGGATCGAACCACGCCGCCTCGACGAGCACGTTCTTCGTTTCGGGCGTGATCATGGTGTCCCATCCGCCCATGACGCCGGCCAGGCCCAGCGCCTTTTTGTGATCGGCGATGACCAGGTCGTCAGCATCGAGAATGCGCTCCACGCCGTCCAGCGTTTTCAAGCGCTCACCCTTGCGCGCACGGCGCACGACGATGCCGCCTTCGAGTTTATCGAGATCGAAGGCGTGCGTAGGCTGGCCCATCGCCAGCCATGCGAAATTTGTGGCATCGACGGCGTTCGAGATTTTCTTCTGCTCCAGCAACGCGAAATACGTCGACACTTCAGAGCCCGCGAACCAGTCGCGCGATTCGCCAATGGTGACGTTGCGCAAAACACGCGCCGTGAAGCGGCCGCAGGCGTCTTCAGCCTCGATTTTTACCGAGAAGGGCTGGCCGTCCGGGCGGGGCTTTGGAAGAGAAAATGACAATTCCGGAAGTGTGAGTCCATAGATCGCCGCCGCCTCGCGCGCGATGCCGTAGTGGTTCATCGCGTCCACGCGGTTGGTGGTGATGTCCATCTCGTAGAGCGAGCCATTGCCTTCGCCGAGCGAATAAATGCCCTCGACAGCGATACCGCGCAGAGTCAGGTCCTCGGCGAGCTGCGTGTCGTCGACGGAAAGCCCGGGCAAATAACTGCGAAGCCATTTGGTCAGTATCTTCATGCAAACTGCCCCAAAAACCGCATGTCTCCCGCGAAGAAGCTGCCGATTTCGCTGATGCCGTATTTCATCATGGCGATGCGCTCCACGCCCATGCCAAAAGCGAAGCCGGAGATTTTTTTCGGATCGTAGGCCGACTGCTTTTCCGCGGCGAAGGCGAAGACCGCGGGATCGACCATGCCGCAACCCAGCAGCTCAATCCATCCCGACTGCTTGCACTTGCGGCAGCCTTTTCCTCCGCAAAAAATGCAACTGATCTGCACGTCGGCGCTCGGCTCGGTGAACGGGAAGAACGAGGGGAAGAAGCGCGTTTTGACAGCCGAGCCGAAAAGCGCCTTCATGGTGTGGTCGAGCGTGCCCTTCAAATCGCTGAAGGTGATGTTGGTATCGACGCAGAGCCCCTCGACCTGGTGAAAAATCGGCGAGTGCGTGGCGTCGGCAGCATCGTTGCGGTGCACTTTGCCGGGAATCACGATGCGCACCGGCGGCGGCTGCTGCTCCATGGTCCGCATCTGCACCGGCGAGGTGTGGGTGCGCAGCAGCAGGCGATCGCGCAGCGGCTTGCGCTCCTGCGCGGCGACCACCAGCGTATCCTGCGTGTCGCGCGCGGGATGGCCGGGCGGAAAATTCATGCACTCGAAGTTGTAGAAGTCGGTTTCAACCTCGGGTCCCACGCCCACCGAGTAGCCCAGCGCCGCAAAGACCGAAACGATCTCGTTGAGGGTGCGCGTAATCGGGTGCTCCGAGCCGGTGAGGCGGCGCGTGCCGGGCAGCGAGATGTCAATGGCCTCGGCCCGGAGCGCGGCATCGGCCGCGGCTTCGGTCGGACCCGCGCCTTCGAGCAATGCCTCTACAAGTTCCTTGAGAACCTTGAACCGCTGGCCCACGGCCTTCTTCGCTGGCCCGGGCGCGGCTTTCAGCCAGCCGTCCGAAACCTCGTTAAGCAGGCCCTGCTTGCGCCCCAGCCACTTGAGCCGAAACGCCTCAACGTCTAGCGCCGCGGCGCTTTCGCGGGCCTGCGCCTCCAGCGAGGCAAACGCCTTGTCGAGCGCGGCCTCGTCAAATGCCGTCAGATTGGGTATCGCTTCGTTCATCATGCCGAATGTTCAGGATAAAGCATTGCATGCAGCAGCCGCGCGCCCAAGCGCCAGTTGCCGCGAATTCCTTGCGGAAAACCGTGCACTTTGCCGTAGCATGGTGACCATGAAACGCATCGCTGCCGCCTGCCTCGCCCTCTGCGCCCTGCTCGCTGGCGCCGCTCCACTTTCCGCCCAAGCTGCCTCCGCCGTATACCCGCTGCAAGATGGCTTTGTCGACGCCCACGGCGT
>PLGA01000198.1 GCA_003139735.1 Bryobacterales bacterium
TGGCGGCGGGCTGAAGAATGCCGTCGATTTCGGGCTGGAGGCCGCCCTCGCTCAAGGTCGGTAAGTGGCGCTGGCAAGGGACTCGCCCTGTTCGGCACGGCGTAGGCCGCGGAGACTAGGAGTTTGCCAGGGGTGGTTGCTGCACGTCGGCACGGTCGGAAGCGTCGGGCGCCACGATGTGCGCCGACGAGAGGGCCGAGGGCGGGGACCGCCGCCGGCCTAGCGTCGTGGGCTTCGTGCTCGCCACGACTCGATGAAGGGCGGCCGTGGCTTGGATGCCGCACTTCCCAGTGGGGCTTTCCAGAGAATGGCGCTTCAGAGCGAGGGGCAAGGGTGAGCCACCTGACGCCGGGTCGGCCGCTCGGGAACCGTCAGGTTTGCCAAGGGCGGGCTGGACTCCCCACGCCGCATCGACACGGACGCCGGCGCGCAGTGGCAGGCATCCGACGACGACGTGCAGCAGGGTCGGTCAGTCGAGTTTCTTGTCTTTCATGCGATAGCTTTCTCCTTGAATCACGATCGGCTCCCCGTGGTGCATCAGTCGGTCGATCATGGCGGTGGCCAAGGTGTTGTCCACGTCGAAGGTCGTGCCCCAGTCCCGGAAGGCGCGGTTGGTGCTGACCACCACCGAGCCGGATTCGTACCGGGCGGCCACGACCTGGAACAACAAGTCCGCGCCGCGTTTGTCGATCGGCAGATAGCCCAGCTCATCGAGGAGCAGAAGTTGCGGCCTGGTGTAGTCCCGCAAGTCCTTTTGCAGGGTTCCACGACGTTGCGCCGAGACCAGATGGTTGATCATGTCCACGACGCGGGTAAAGCGAACGGAGAAGCCTTTCTCACACGCGTTGTAGCCCAAGGCATTCAACAGATGCGACTTGCCTGTCCCGGTCGGCCCAATGAAGACAGCGCAGGCCTGCTGCACCACGAAGTCGCAATCGAACAAGCGCAGGATGCTTTGCTTGGGAATTCGCTTGGGCCAGGTGAAGTCATAGCTTTCCAGGGTCTTCCGTGGCGGCAGATGGGCCCGCTTGATGCGGTTGAGAAGGGCACGATTGTGGCAGACAGCCGCCTCCTCGGCCACCAGGGCCTCCAGCACATCCAGCATCGAACTCTGCTTGCGGGCCGCTTCGTCCAGCACTTCCTGATAGATCTCAGCGATGCGATGGAGTTTCAACTCGGCCAAGTCCTTCAGGAGTTTCTCGTGTCGTTTCGGGTTGGGCGTACTCATGGGTTCTTCTCCTCTCCCTCCGCAGTTCCAAACAAGGCGTCGTACCGCCCCGGGTCCGGCTCTTCCAAGTGAATGTCTTCGATCAGTTCGCGGCGTTTGGGTTGCAGGGGCGTGGGCGAGGGAATCTCGCGGCGGCGACGCTCTTGCAAGAGCAGGGTCTCCACGTAGGCCGCGTCGTAGGTCTGGTATTGGAGGGCCAAGCCGATGGCGGCCAGCACCTCCTGGCGGCCGTAGAGCCGCACCAACCCCAGCAGCCGCTGCAGGTGCAGCGTGGGCTTGATGGGCATCGCCAGCAGTTTCCGGTGGAACTCGCGGGCTTCCGCTCCCAGAGCGTCGAACTCCTCCTCACGTTGGTCGGCCTGCCGGCGGCGACGCATCTTGAGGGCCGCCAGCTTGTGGTCCGGATGGATGAGCAACTGGCCCTTTTCGTAACAGCGGTCGTGCCGTGCCGCCTCCTGGCCCTGATCGAGAATCCGCACCACGCCGGCACTGGCCCGGAGCAGCACCGTCTTGCGGGCCAACCCCGGTGGCGCCGAGTAACGATTGCCGTCGTACTGCACGCGGGCATGGGACGTGACGACAACGGAGAGGATCTCGTCGCTGTCATAGGGAACGGCCGGCAAGGGACGCAGCCGCTCGCGCTCTTTCTGAAAGCGGTCGATGGGGCGTTCCTTGGTGGTCGCGTGCAGCCGGACATTGGCCACCACGTCGCGCCACTGCGGCGCGAAACGCCGGTAGTCCTCCCAGGTCAAGAGTTCTTCGCCGCGTCCGGCCAGGGCATTGTGTTTGACGTACCCCACGTTGCCCTCCACAGTGCCTTTCGATTCCGGGTCCCGTGCCGTACAGGCAATGGGTTCCAGGCAGAAGTAGCCGCACACGGCCAGGAACTCCGGGTGCAGACAGGCGTTTCGGCCCGAACCGCTGGTGACCGCCGCCTTGAGGTTGTCAAAGATGATCTTCCGCGGACTGCCCCGAAAGAATTCCAGGGCATGAACCAACGCCCGATAGAACTCCGCCTTCTTCTGCGAGAGGCTGAACTCGATATAACACAAGCGGCTNNGCCACGAAGACCGAAACCCGCCGTGGCGTCTGGCCGATCAGCACTCGCCCGCAGTCACCCCAGTCCACCTGCATGGCTTCGCCCGGCTCATAGATTACCTCCTGGTACACGCGTCCCCGCGCCGGCCGGACCTGGCACAGATAGCGGCGGACGGGGTAGACGCTGCCGCGATACCCGTTCTCTCCCTTGGAGATCTCCTCGGTGACCCGCACCGCGGAGAGGTCGGGGTATTTGCCCACCAGGGCGGCGATCCGCGCGCGGTAGGGGTCGAGAACGTTTTCCCTGGGATCCGCCTCGGGCGTGGGTGGCAACGGCATCGCCAGAGCCTTGGCGACGGTTTTGCTGCAACAGTGCAGGCGACGGGCAATCGCCCGGCCCTTGAGACCTTCGATTTCGTGCAAACGGCGGATTTCCGCCCAGAGAGAGACTTTCATGAGGACCTCCGTGGAGGGTTAGAGGAAGAGGGATCGGCCAGGGTGCGGAGGATCTCGCCGAAGGCGGCCAGACTGCCGCCGCGACGCTGGAGCGTGGCGACGGGCAAGGAGAGCACCTGCGCCAACGGCGCCCGGTAGGCCACCAAGTCCGCCGCCACCAACTCGTCGCGGGCCGCGACCACGGCCCCTTCGGTCATCCGCAGGCGCACGGCGATCGAGGCGTCGCCGTAAAACGACAAGCCGTCCTTGTCGCTCACCGCGGCCAGAAAGAAATACAACACGATCGCCTCGTGAGACAAACGCCCCGCGTGCTCCCGCAGGAAACGGCGGTCAATCCACGACCAGCCGTCCGTCGGCGGGTGGCGCACGCGGCCAGGAACCAGGATTTGCTTGGCGATCATCGCAGTTCATCTCCCGAGAATCCTTGAAGTCTAGCCGTGAACTGCTCCCCGACCCAGAACGAGAGACCGCGCGCGGCAAGGCGCAGGGTGGCTCCGGAGGAGATGGAACGGCGGAGCCGTTGGCGCGGGCCTGTCGGAGGTGACGTTTCACGCGTGTTGCCCCGTACTCGTCGCCGCGCTTGCCGCGCACCTCTTCGTCGATGCGCCGCAACCACTTGCGCTCGCAGTCCCGGACGCGGTTCATGGCCGCACGGCAGTCGTCGCCGCAGTACGAGGCTGGCGCACATCGAGATTCCCGCACGGGCTCATAGCATCCCGGACGATCGCAACAGGCATGCGGAAGTTTTTCTGCTGCGTGACCACGCGCGGGCGCGGCGGCGGGCGCCACGGGTGGCCCTTCTTGTCCCCCATTCGTTTCGGCCGCCTTCCGTTCGCGTCGCTGCCGTTCCGCTTCGGCATGCCGCCGGCGTCCTTCCGCGTCGGCGCGCCGTTTCTGCTGCCGCTTGGCCGCCTGCCAACGGCGCAACTTCTTCAGACATTCAGGTTCTCGGCAGTAGCGTTGGTTGTGCCGCCGCGCCTGAAATCTCCGACCGCAGCCTTTGCGCAGGCAAATTCGCCATCTCAGCCGCCGGCCTCTGGCACGCGCACCGCTTTCGTTGGTATTCTGAATGTGTCCCATGGGAGGCGATGACTCCCTGGGGCCGCCCGAGGAGGATGAGCTTTATCCTCCTCGGGCACTTTGCCCTTGATCAATTGTCCCTCTCCCTCGCAGTCTCGCGAGCGCCCCTGAACCGTTTCCCGCGGAAATCGGAAGGGAAAACGAAATAGGATAGGCAGGATGCTACGAAAGGGCAAACTGTAACGCGGCGAAGGAAACAGGGAAGGAGACGGAGCAGAAATGCTCTGGCCTTGAAGGACACGCAAGAAGGAGACTTGCCGAAGTAGGCGCTGAAGAAAATGCGGTAAGAAGGATCAAGCCCCAAGGACACTCATGTAGCGACGGCGGCCTCCTGCCCGAGATTGAAGGCATCTTTCAGCCCGCCGCCAGACTTCAATTCTTCCCCGCAGATCCGGTCACCCAGGAGGCGAGGATAGTGTACAAACTACTGGAAAAAGTGCGA
>PLGA01000034.1 GCA_003139735.1 Bryobacterales bacterium
GAGATCACTTTAACCACAGGCTGATAGGCATTGTCAGCAACATTCGACCGCATGGAGTGCATCAATTCCCAGGAATACTCAAATTCCCGTCCCCACTCGAAGCAGACCTGGTACGTCCGTTTCTTGATCGTGAACACACGGCTCAGTTGGCCATGACGTCACCCGAAGACAAACTGGAAGATCCAAAGCAGGGGTTTCATAAATCCTGCGCTCGCCGCCGGCGTTCGCAACTTCCGTTGGCATCAAGCCAGGCCAGAAGGCAGCGAATGCTGCCATGCGCCAGCCCGATGCATGAGTCGGCTGCGCCGTAGTAAATATTGAGGGTGTCGCCATCCGTACCCATCGTATATCCGCACGGGAAAACTACGTCGTGGACATCGCCGTCACGTTCGTAGTCGGCTTCTGCTCTGAATATCCAGGAATCACCTCGCAATAGACATTTCTCCGGCTCGTGAAGATCGAACAGAGCCAAACCGAGGCGATAGAGAGATCCGGAGGGGGTCTGACGCACTCCGTGGTAGAGAACCAGCCAGCCGCCGGCGGTTTCGATGGGCGGCGAAGACAGCCCGATCTTGTTGGCGTCCCACCACGCCCCACGGCGGGCCTCCAGCATTACCTTGTGGCTGCCCCAATGGCGCAGGTCGGGGGAGTACGAAATCCAAATGTGAGCGCCGAGTACTGTCATTGGCCGATGGATGAGTGCCCAGCGCCCTTCGATTTTGTGCGGGAGAAGGGCCGCATCCTTGTCGTCGGGCGACGCGATCACGCCGTATCTCTCGAAGCTGCGGAAGTCCTTGGTGAGGGCCAGAGAAACCCCGGGACCGCCCCGCGAATAGGAGGTGTAAACCACCGCGTACTGCCGCAGCTCCGGCACGTAGGTCAGTCGAGGATCTTCGATGCCCCACAACTCTTCGGGGTATTCCTCCGGGTTCGGCATGAGCGTGGGCTCCGGATCGATTTGCCATCCATCGACCCCGTTCGCGGAACGGGCGGCGCACAGATGCGAGAGGCCTCGCCGGTCTTCCACACGACAGAGCAGCAGGGTCGTTCCATCCTCGAGCAGCGTTGCCCCGGCATTGAAAACACTATTGATCGAGTAGGGCCAGTCCCGGCTGGTCAGGATCGGGTTCGCGGGATGGCGATGCAGCAGTATCTCGTCATGATTGTTACCGGCGCTCATTGGATCTCCGATGGAGGGCGGGACCTGTTGAAACCGCCTCGGGCAGCTGGCATTTCGCGCTTGCTTACCGGGATGTCGGCGTCTTCCAGCAGACGCATCTCCAACAATGCCATCAGGAAGGAAATGGTGGACTCGGCTCCCTGATTTTCGTTGGCCCGGTCGGGGTGCAAACCATCCCGGCACCCGCCGGTGCTGGAGTCGTACAGCACGATTTGCAGATCATTGTCGCCCAGGAACCAGTTGAACGCCAACCACGCCTCTTTCAGCCAACGGTCATCTCCGGTGGCGCCAAAGGCCTGCAGGCATGCGGAGACGACCGCGCCGGCCTCGACCGGCTGCTGATCGAAGCGGGCTTTCTCGCCGCCTTGGCGGTAAAAACCCTGCGATCCGATGGGCACAAAGTGTCCCTTGCTTTCGCAACGCTGCACCCCGACCAGCCAATCCAGCGATTCCAGACCGGCCGTAAGCATCGCCTGGTTCGAGGTGCGCGAAGCGCAAGCCAACAGAGCCTGTGGCAAGCGGGCGTTGGAATAAGCCAGCACATCTTCGAACCAGTTCCACCCGGGCGAGCAGCTGGAAGCGTAAAGATCAAGCAGCCGCTGCGCCATCTCGTCTCTGGTCTGAAGCGCCGCTCTGTCCCCCGGAAAGCACTCCAGGTACTCCTGCAATCCCAGCGTGGCGAAGGCCCACGCACGCGGACTGGTGAAGGCGTGGATGGCCGGAACGGCAGCTTCAAAAAGCCGCCCCGCGGTGCCCCTTAAACCCGGAGACTTGGAGCGTCCCAGAACCGTTCCTAACCCCCATAACGCGCGCCCATGGCTGTCTTCAGACCCCTCGGCTTCGTGCCACTGGCGCTCATAGCTGAGAAAATTTCTAAACCGGCCGGTCGCCGGATTGAACGCATGCCACAGAAATGCCAGGTAGCAGGATGCCAGCCTAGCCGATTCAGACACCGCCGTCATCCCCAGCTGTTCCATCAGAACCGCCACGATCAACGCCCGCGCATTGTCATCGGTCGCGTAACCTTCCCCGTAACTTGGAACCGAAAATACCGCGTGCTGCAAAAGCCCGGTGTGGTCGGTCATGCGATACAGGTGATCCAGCTTTACCGAGGGCAACCGGTCCAGCGTTCTTTCCGCATTCAAATCCGAGAACGCGATCCGCGGAGTTCGCATGCGGTCGGAACGGGCCCGTACGAAGGTGCTCATGTAAGACTGGGCAACCTTGTTCCAGACTGTGTCGCGCGCATAGAGATAGGCGCGTTTGCGCATGGCATGACGGGCTGCTTCATTGTCCAGCAGCTCGATCGCCGCCGCCGCAATCGCGCCGGAGTCGTTGAACGGAACCAGAACCCCGCGACCGTCATCCAGCAGTTCGGCGGCGTGCCA
>PLGA01000543.1 GCA_003139735.1 Bryobacterales bacterium
GGCCTGTTCCTTCGCGATCCTTACCATTATTCCGACGCCATGCTGGTCATCCCGCCGCTGTTGACCGGGTGCCTCGGCTGCTTCGACGGGGAGCAAACCGAACTTGACCTCCGCGCCCTGCTGGTCCGCCTGACCAACACCCTGGAAGTGGGAGAAATCGTCCGGCAACTGACCGACACGCTCAGTTCCGCCGGCTTCCTGGAGGACGACGCCTTCGCCGCCATGCGCGACCNNCCCTATCCCGCCGAAACCGAACCCCTGCGCGAAACCATGGCCAATTACATGCAGCCGGACCCTGCCGATCCTCCCGCCGAACCCGATGGCGGCCTCTTCGGCATCGCCGCGCCGCACGTAAGCCCGGATGGGGGCTGGCGTTCCTACCGAGCGGCGTACAGCTTACTGCGCCCCGAGCACCGCGACCGCACTTTCGTCATCCTGGCCACCTCCCACTATGGCGAGCCCCAGACCTTCGGCTTGACCCGCAAGAGTTTCGTTACGCCGCTGGGTACAGCCGCCTCCGACGCGCCCCTGGTGGACTGGCTGGCGGCGCGCGGCGGCGACGCCGTGGTCATGGAAGACTACTGCCACTCCTTCGAGCACACCGTGGAGTTTCAGGTGGTCTTCCTGCAGCACGTCTTAGGCCCGGACGTGCGCATTCTGCCCATACTCTGCGGCTCCTTCGCCCGCAGCATCCTAGCCGGCGGCCAGCCCGAGGACGACGACCGCGTCAAGCGTTTTCTGGACGCCCTCGGCGAGCTCCGCGACCGCGAAGGCGACCGCCTCTTCTGGATTCTAGGGGTCGACATGGCCCACATGGGCGCCCGCTACGGCGACCAATTCACGGCTTCCGCCGGCGAGGGCCTCATGACCGAAGTGGCCGCCCGCGACCAAGCCCGCATGGACCGCATCGCCGCTTCCGACGCCCGCGGATTCTGGGACTTGGTGCAGCCCGATCGCGACCCCCTCAAATGGTGCGGCTCCGCGCCTTTCTATTCGTTTCTGAAGGCTGCCCCCCGCTCGAAAGGCGAGCTATTGCACTACGAGCAGTGGAACATCGACGCCCAGAGCGTGGTCAGCTTCGCCGGTATGGCGTTCCGCAAAGAAGCCCATCCCGACCGTTCTCTGTTGGCTTAACCCTCCGACAAGGTGTTCTAATGGTGCTTACACATTCCCCAGGAAGACCTATGCGCCGAATCGCTGTAAGCAGTGTTCTATTGGCCGGTGTTTCGCTCGCCGTGTTTGTCACTGTGCGGGCGGGGAACTCCGCGCCGCAATCTAAAGCCGCTTCCAAGACCGCCAAGACCGTGGCCGCCGCGCCCGTTGGCTATGGCAACGCGGATTCGATCACTGAGGAGGAGATGAAGATCTACGATTACTTCCTCGCCTCCGATGAACTGGAAGGGCGGAACCTGCCGTCGCGCGGTCTCGATACCGCCGCCCTCTATGTCGCCAGCCATTTGGCGGAGTGGGGGCTCAAGCCGGGAGGGAGCACGGAGAAAACCAACGGCCCGCTGCAGCCGTACTTCGGGCCTATGGAACTGGTTGCCAAGACAGTCGTGCCGGGAGAAAGCAAGGCTTCGATCACGGCGCCAGCCGGACGCGGAGGCCGCGGCGGACGCGGCGGCTTCGCCGGCGGCGGAGGTGGCGGGGCGCGCGGTGACGCGGCGGCGCCGACCGGGCCGCAGACCACGGATTTCGAGTACGGCAAGGACTGGACAACCGCCGCCGGAGGACGGGGCGGGGCGCCATTGGAACCGTTCGACGTTTCCGCGGGCTTGGTCTTTGTGGGAAACGGCTACACGGTTGAGAAGACCAAGCTGAACCCGTATGAAGGCCTGGACGTTCACGGTAAGATCGTGGTGGTCGCGGGCGTGCCGCCGGAGATTGCGGCGCAACAAGCAGCGGGCGGAGGCAGAGGCGGGCGCTGCGGCGCGGCGGCGGAAACGGCGCCCACGCCAGGCGCCGCGAACGTAGCCGCACCGGCCGCTGCCGCTGGGGCAGCGAGCGCAGCCGGAGCCGGAGCTGGAGCCGCGGCGACGAACCCGCTCGGCGAGAACTGCACCGACTATATGACGCCCGAGGAAGCCGCGGCCAAGAACGGCGCGCTCGCGGTGGTGACCGTCGCGAACCTGCAACAACTTACTGCCTTGGCCAACCCCGCCTTAGCCGGGCGCGGCGGCGCGGCGGCATTGAATGGGCCCACCTTCCAGGTACCCGCCCTCCAGGCGCCCGCCGCGTGCCCCAGCGTTCCCGGCATCACCGCCGGCCTGGCCATGACCAACGCCATTTTCCAGGGCGAAAAAATCAGCGCCGCGCAGGCCGTCGCCACCGCCCTCTCGAACACCAAGCAGGACTCGTTCGCCCTTACCTCGGAGAAGAAGATCAGCCTTAAGGTCGCCGTCCATAACGAGCCGGGTCACACCGAGAATGTGATCGGCATCATTGAGGGATCCGACCCGGTCCTCAAGAACGAATACGTGGTGATCAGCGCGCACCTGGATCACATCGGCTTCAGCGCGCCGCTTCCGGATGGGCACAACATCAACAACGGCGCGGACGACGACGGCTCCGGATGCACCGGTCTGCTCGGCATGGCGCGGTCTTTTGCGGAAGGCGCGCGCAAGGGAATGCGGCCCAAGCGGACCATCATCTTCCTGTGGGACTCGGGCGAAGAAAAGGGCCTGTGGGGATCGCAACTTTTCACCCAATACCCCCCGATCGACCTCACCAAGGTGGTGGCCGACCTGAACATCGATATGATCGGAAGGACCAAGGGACCCGGCTATTCCGATCCGGACGCGACCCACTACCTGGTAAACCCGGGAGAGGTTTTCGTGGTGGGTCCGAACGTGAGCAGCGACGACCTGGAGAAGACCATTGAGACGGTGAACAATGGCTACCAAAAGATGGTCGTGAACCATTTCTACGACACCACGGCGCCCGATGCGACGCACGATAACCTTGGCCCGCAACCACGCGGCCAGCGCATCTTCTACCGCAGCGACCATTACAACTTCGCGAAGGTGGGAATCCCCATCGCGTTCTTTACGGTGGGGCTGCACCCGGATTACCACCGTCCCACGGACACGCCCGAGAAGATCGATTACAAGGAGATCCAGGTGGTCTCGAAGACGGTGGCCGCGATAGCTTGGACCCTTGGCAACCAGCCGGGCCGGCCGCAATTGAACGCCAAGCTTCCGGACCAGTTGGTGAAGGACATGAAGACCGCGAAGGACCAGGGCTGGGGCAAGATCACTCC
>PLGA01000112.1:0-15769 GCA_003139735.1 Bryobacterales bacterium
GCCCTGAAAGCACAGTTCACACACCCCCACCGGCCCATCGCTCACGCGCATGGGCGGCCCGAAGACCCGGCAAGTAATGGGGCGCGCCGCGTACAGATCGCACAGTCCGCTCGCGAGATCGAGCGCCGGACAAGGCTCGTCGTCGCCGGCGTNNCGCCGCCGCCATCCGGGCGCGCTCGCGGACCTTCCTGGCGCGGTCCGGATCGCCCGCTTCCAATTCCGCCAGGCCCCCGCGCAGCCGCCGCGCGTCGAGCTGCGTGATGGGAAACGGCCCAAAGCAGCACTCGGTGCACCCCGGCCGGCAGGCCAGCCGCGTCCCGCTCAGCCGCACGGCTTCGGCCAGTGCGGCGTCCATAATTTGAATCAAAGCGCGGTCGCCGGAGTCCGTCCGGCTGGCATCCGGCATGCTTCGAGGATAGCGCAAGAGGCCGCCAAGGGCCGCGGCCCGCCGCTCGTTGTACCCTGGAACTAGTGTCTCCCACTCAACCCAAACGGAAAGCCTCGGAGAATCTGCGCAGCGCGCTTCCTCTCATCAAGGAACTGGCGCGCCCGCGCCGCAAGCTGCTGGCGCTGGGGTTCTTCTTGATGGTCATCAACAAGACCACCAGCCTGGTGTTGCCCGCATCGACCAAATACCTGGTGGACAACGTCATCGGCAAGCGTCAAATTGCCTTGCTGACGCCGTTGATCCTGGCGGTGCTGGTGGCCACCTGCATTCAGGGCATCACCTCCTACGCGCTCACCCAATTGCTCTCCAAAGAGGGACAGCGGCTCATCGCGCAACTGCGGCGCAGGGTCCAGGAACACATCGGCCGGCTGCCCGTGGCTTACTACGACGCCAACAAGACCGGCATGCTGGTATCGCGCATCATGAGCGACGTCGAGGGCGTCCGCAACCTGCTCGGCACCGGCCTGGTGGATCTGGTGGGCGGCATTCTGCTGGCCACGTTCTCGCTCGGCATCCTGATGTACACCAGCCCCGTGCTCACCCTGATGGCACTGTTTTTCATCGCCATCTTCGCGCTGGTTCTGCGCAAGGCCTTCAAGGGCATCCGGCCGATTTTCCGCGAGCGCGGCAAGATCAACGCCGAGGTCACCGGCCGGCTCACCGAAACCCTGGCGGGCGTTCGCGTGGTCAAGGGCTACCACGCCGAGGCCGAAGAGGCCAAGGTCTTCTCGGGCGGAGTCGAGCGTCTTCTCCAGAACGTGATGCGCTCGCTCACCGCCATGTCCCTCATGAGCCTTACCGCCACCGTGCTGATGGGCGTGGTGGGCGCGGCGGTCATGTACGTGGGCGCGCGCCAGATTCTCGCCGGGTCCATGACACTGGGCGAATTATGGAGGTTTACCGCATTCCTCGCGTTTCTGGTCGCGCCCGTTTTTCAGATAGTGGGCATTGGAACCCAGATCACCGAGGCCTTGGCGGGTCTGGACCGCACCCAGGAAGTGTTGCGAGAGAAGCCCGAGGATGAGGAAGAGCGCCGCACGCGGACCGTGGGGCCCATTCAGGGCCACGTTCAGTTCGAGCATGTCGGCTTCGCCTACGACCCCGGCAAGCCCGTGCTCTTCGACATGAGCTTCGAGTCGCAACCCGGAACCGTGACCGCCCTGGTGGGTTCCTCGGGTTCGGGAAAATCCACCATCATCAGCCTGATCGCCGCCTTTCACCAGCCCACCGAAGGGACCATCCTGGTGGACGGCGTCGATCTCTCCACGGTGCGCCTCGATTCCTATCGCATGCAACTGGGCGTGGTGCTTCAGGATACCTTCCTGTTCGACGGCACGATTCGCGAGAACGTGGCATTCGCCCGCCCCGGAACCTCCGAAGAGCAGATCATGGCGGCCTGCCGCATCGCCCGCGTGGATGAGTTCGGCGAAAAATTCGAGCTGAAATACGACACCGTCGTGGGCGAGCGTGGCGTAAAGCTTTCGGGCGGGCAGCGGCAGCGCGTTTCCATTGCCCGCGCCATCCTGGCCAATCCGCGCATCCTGATTCTGGACGAAGCCACTTCCAGTCTCGATTCGGAATCCGAGGCCGCCATTCAGGAAGGCTTGGCGTACCTCATGAAAGGGCGCACCACGTTCGTGATCGCGCACCGTCTCTCCACCATCCGGCGGGCCAGCGAGATCCTGGTGGTGGAAGCGGGCCGCATCGTGGAACGCGGTACGCACGAGTCGTTGTACGCGCTCGAAGGGCGCTATTACGATCTCTACACGCGCCAGCACGGCGTGGACGCCAACATGTTCCTGGCGCCCGGCGAAGGTGGGAAGGAACCGCCGCCCGAGGAGAAGCCCAGTCTTGCCGGCCCCGCCGCTCCCACCGCCGCCGCCCTGTTGCGCGGCGGCATCGCGTAAGTGGGGCGGACCCCCTGGTCCGCGGCCGACGCCCCCGTCGGCCTCCGGCCCAGTTTTACTGCCCTGCCGGCAGCAAACGCGAGTCCGCCGTAAAGCGCTGACAGGAGCGGAACCCCACTTCGTTCCGCACCACCGTGCGCTTTCCCGTACGCACGTCAATCGTGAACGAGAGCGGCAGCGTGTAAACCTGGCCTCCTACCGAAACATCCCCATATTCCAGTGACAGGCTCATCTGGCGCACCGGGAAGTCCTCCGGCAGCGCGTCGGTCTCTTGCGTCATGTGCGAAACCGCGCCGGTCTCCTCATCCACGTAGACCAATCCGTGAAACGCGCTGAGCACCGCCTTGGGCCGCCCCTGAACGATGTGCGAAACCCGGTATTGGGAATGCGCCAGATCGACCGCGTAGGAGAACACCTCCACCGCGCGGTCGCGCAGGCTGTCGGCGCGCACCCAGGCGAACTTCGCGGCCGATTCCGGCTGAAAGATGGATTTCAGCAGGCTTCCGAACTCGCCGGAGGACCTCATCGAAGGAGGATACCTGTCGCTATCCGATGCCATAGTGCGATCGGTCAATGCGTCGTAGTGCTCGTGGCCGTCGTAGAAAGCGACCAATTGCGTGGATTCGTCCAGGTTGCGCCACTGTTCCTTGCCGGCGTCGTCCACCAACTGGCGCGTAACCTGCGTGCACATAAAGTTGGGCAAGTGCTCGGTGTACTGGAGGGCGGTGGAGCGGGCCTGCTCCAGCAGCCGTTCCTGCTCGGCGTTGGGTGGAGTGGAAGGCAGTTCGGCCGCCGGGCCCACGGCGATTTCCGGATTCGCGGCCAGTTCCTCGGGGCCGCCTTGAATCTCGACGTTGGTTTGCGCGGACGCCTGGCGCGTCCCCTGGGTGGCGATCGCCTTGAGATCGTAGGTCCCGGCCGGAAGCGACGCCACATCGAGCGTGATCACCTGTCCGGCGCCATCCGCCGGCGAGTCCGTTTTGAGCGGCTTGTGGATCACCGGCTGGCCGTTCCGTAGAATCTCGAAGGCCAGTTCCAGCGGCTCAGCCGCGGTCTCGGGATAAACCCGAAAAAACAAACGCGCTACCGCCCCGGGACCGCCGGCGATGGCGCGGTCCAGCGCGGGGACCACGCTCTTGCCGGAAAGTTGGAAAGCGCCGTCGGGAACGGCGTCCTTGCCGGCGGCGGCGACGCCACGGACCAATGTCAGGCTGCTGATGCCCAGGCCCGATGCGGGCGGCGCCACGGTGAACGGCGTCTTCGCCGTGGTGCAGTGGTCCGCAAGGAGGTCCTGGACCGCGGTCTCCAGGGTGTAATCCCCGGGCGCCAGTTCCATACGTTCCTGCAGCAGGAAGCGGCGGTTGCGCGTTTCTTCGACCAGATTGGGCGGCGTTTGGAACGGCATATCGCGGCTGAAGCGCTCGACGATGGCGCCGCCGCTATCGCGCACCAGAGCCATTACCGAAATATGCGCGCGGAAGAAGCCGGCAGCCGCATCCTCCTCAAACCGCAATCCCTTGCCGGGGATCTCGACGCCAATCGACGCCAACCCCGCCCCGGGGTTCGCGCCGCGGAACTGCATCACGTCCGCATAAACCGGAAAATTGAAAATGGGAGCGCGCCGCAGCGCGTCGAAAAGGGGCAGCTCATACGCCAGAAACTCGCCATTGGAGCCGTCGGGGGAAGCGTAGAAGCCCTCCGGGCCGCGCACCCTGCCTCGCTTGGCCGAAACGACGGTTTGGTGGTATCGGCCATCGAGAGCCGCGCTCGGACGCGAGTAGGCAATCTCATAGTAGGACTCCACATCCTCCAGCACGCGCCGCATGGACGCCCGTACGTCGTTGCTCCTGGTGATCGTGAAGCCGCCCGCTTTGCCGGTTACCAAGTCTAGGGGAGTGCTCCGCTGGCCCACGGCGACGCTCGGACCCGGCGTCGCGGCGCGCCTGTTGACCGGGCCTTGGGTAGCGGCGCCGAACGTCGGCATGTAGCCGATGCCGCGGCCGTTGATGGCGGCGTCGCGCGCCGACTGCTCGTCGTTGGTAATCGCCATGGCGGTTGCGTCCACCGCGTAAACCGCCACGTTCGCCTCGCTGGCGGCGCTGGCGATGGCCAGCAGGCACTCGTCCCCCGCCCCGACCGGTAATCCATCAGAAAAATAGATGATCGCCTTTCGACCGCCCAGCGCCTCCTGTTCACGGGCAGCGGCGATCAAGGCGGCTACCGCGGGCAGAAAACGGCCGTCCCTGGAAAGCCGCGCGGCGGTTTGGAGGATGGCCCGCTCGGCTCCCGCGGATTCGCCGGCCGCGGGATCCATCCCGCGCGGCGCCGCCTTCCCGGTAGCCGCTTGGATAGCCCCATTCACGGCTTTGTGGTTGGCCGTGGAGGACTGGAGCAACAGCAGCTTCCGATCGATCGCCCACACGGAAAAGCGCGCATTCGCGTCCGCCAGCGAGACCAGCGCCTGCGCGGATATCCGGGAAAGCCGCGCCGACTCGCCGCGCATGCGGTCGAAGATCAGGGTCAGCCTCACTGGCCCGCCCTTCCTGGCATCCACGAACTTCGCGGAACTTACCGCCGCCGCGGTTCCGTCTTCGGTTATCGAGAAGTCGGAACTTGCCAGATTCCGGACGATCCGGCCCCGTGCGTCGCGCACCACCACGTTCAATTGAGCCTCAAGAGGACCGCCCGCGGCCGGAGACGGGGCAGTTTGGGAAGCGGCCGGCAATACCGCGGCGAGTAGAGATAGGGCCGCGCGAATCCCCGTCATGACGCCAGTATCGACTCCCGGATAGCTAAGATGTTAGCATCAAACCTGAATGGCCCTCGGCGAATTCACCAAGCAGCTCGCGCAGCAAGCGTTGTTGTCGGCGACCAAGGATCCCCCCGCCAAAGAACCAGTTCCGCCGGCGCCGGCGGATGCCATCGGCGCGGCCATTCTCGGACAGGTCGGCGCCATGCAAAAGGCGCTCAAGGAAGACGAAGAACTGGCGCTCCATTTCCAAAACGGGGCCGCCGCCATGCGGGTGCTGGAAATTTTCCTGCCTGCTCCCGGCGTGGCCGTGCTCAGCGGCGCCGATCCGTCCGGTTTCGCGCGGGTGATCGCGCCGGTCGAAACCCTGCAATTAGTAGCCAGGGTGCAGAAGGCCAAGCCCGGCGCCAAGCCCCACCGGATCGCGCTCATTACTCCGAAAGCNNACACTGAAGGCGCGAACCTGCCCCCGGCCATACGTACGGAACTCCGGCGTCCCTATGATGTTATTGACGGTCACCGGGTTGCCGTTGTTGGTCAGGTTGTTGAATCCGAAACGCCAGGCCCACAGGTAATGCATGGCCATGAACTTCCGCTCGAAATGCAAGTTGACGTTGAAGTAATCCGGGTAGCGCGCGGATCCCGGCGGCCCAACCTGAAAACCGTTCTGGTCCACGATCGAGAACGGAAATCCCGTGCGGTATTCCACCAGATACGCGGCCGTGGTGTTCTTCGTAACGAATCGCAGCAAGCCGGGGAAGCGCCGGCTGGGCACGGGTACCCATCCCCACATGTGAACGCGGTTGGGCGCATCCCACGGAAACGGCCCCGGCAATTGTGGTCCGAAGACCGGGCTTTCCAGGCTGTAGTCCATCGCCTCGTTGGTGCGCGAGGCCGATCTCGTGTAGCCGGCGAACCACTCGAACTGGCCCTTGAACGTGCGGCGGATGCCGATGTCCAGAGCGTCGTAGCGGTCGATGCGCGTGTTGCTCAGGTTATAGACCGCCATGCTCGGCGCCGGGGATGCCGCGCCGTTTTCCGGCTGCGTCATGGGTACGCCGCCGGCCGGAGGCGTGAACACGAAGCCATGGTCTCCATGGCGGTGCGTGTACTCGGCCTTGAGGTAGAAATTAAAAGGCAGCTTACGCTCCATGCCAAAGGCCGCCGTGCGGTATCGCGGAGCTTTCAGGATCTGGTCGTCGACGTGAAACGAGGACAGCACCGGCGTCTCGGGGACCTCCCCGGGACCGTAAAACGTGGCCAGGCTCTGCTGTGCCTGCTGGTTCGATACCATCCCCAGGTTGATGGCATCGTAGTAAACGCCCCACCCCGCCGAAAACTTGGTATCCGGCAGCCGGCTGGGAGACCAGACCGCGGCTAGCCGCGGAGCCGGCAGAACGTCGCGCACAATCTCATTCCATTCCATGCGCAGTCCGGCTTCGAACGCCAGCCCTTTGAACGGCGTCCAATGGTCCTGAACGTACTCCGCGCTTTCAAAGTTCTTTCGGGCCTGGAAAGGGCTTCCCTGGAACGAGACGTAACGCGCCACGGAATCGTCGGCGTTCAGGACCTCGTAATCGTGGAGCTGCAACGTCTGATGAAACGATTCCCGCTCGAGATCNNGAGACGACTCCCGCTCGAGATCCACCCCGAATTTCACTTGGTGCGCGCCCCCCAGGTGATACGTGGGGAGAAACACGTCCGCGATCCCCTGCTGCCGGTAAGCATGCTCATCCCGGTCGACAAAGTAGTTGCCGCGATTGCCGAATGGCGTGATCTGATAGACTTGGTCGCCCTGGGGAATGTCGCTCAACAGCGTGCGGGTATCCGAGAAGCCGGCCTCGATCAGCGCGCCGTTGAAATATTGCTGATCGCGCACGCTGCTCACGAACAACAACTGGCGCTGCGTGCTGGTGGTTTCCACCGGATTCAGGATGGTGAGGCCGTCGTGCGAAGTGTCCGCAAAGTTGGCCAGGAAACTGGCGGTGATAATATTCGAAGACGTCGGGTTCAACTGAAATCGGGCCAGGTCGCTGGCCGTGATTCCACTCGTCCGGTTCTGCCCCGTGGGAAGCCCGTGGACCACGTCGTTGCTGTAAAACGCGTCGAACCCGTTGTGGAACCACGCGCGGCCCTTGGCGAGCGGCCCGGAAAGCTCCAGCCGCGGCGTCCATTTGTCCACGTGAAAGCCGTCGGCGGTGGTAACGCCTGGAATGAAGTTGGTGCCCTGGAAGCGCCAGTGGTCGTCGCCCATCTTGGTCTGCAAGTCCAGCGCGCCGGCGGACCCGCGCCCGTTATCGGCCGAAAAACGGCTGGTTTCCAGGTTTACCGACTGAATGGTCTCGATATTGACCCGCGCTTGCAGCGTCCCTGTGACGGGATTGGAAATATTGAACCCGTCGAGGGTGTAGCTGGTCTGGTTCGAGTCCCCGCCGTTCACGTGGATGCCGCCGTTGCTGTCCTGAATCACGCCGTTCATCAGGAACAGCGCGTTGCGGTAGTCCTGCGGCGCCGGATACGGGACCGCCATGATTTCGGTGTTGTCCAACTCCCTGTGCGCGGAAGCCTGCTGGGGATCGATCGCGGGCGGCGAAGACGTCACGTCCACCCGCTCGGAGAACTCCTGCGTGTGATTCAACGTAACGTTGAGATGGCTTTCCCCTTCCGCGAAGTGCTCTGCCTTATCCTGGTAGAGAAAGAAGCCCAGACGTTCCACCCGGATATCGTACTCTCCCGCGGCGGGCAGGCTGAGGTTGAAATTCCCCTCGGCATCCGAGGAAGTGGCCGTGGCGGGCGCTCCCGGCAGGCTCAATTCGATGCGCGCGCCCGCCACGGCGGCCCCGGTTTCATCCACCACCCGGCCTGAGACCGGGACCTGGGCATGCAGGACCGCGCCCGCGAGCGCGATCGACAAGAATAAGCGCGCAGCCAAGGGCGTGGATCGCATGAACCGGACCTGCGGACGAACTTCGCCGTAAGCTTAGCATAGCGCCGGTGCGGAGACGCCGCTTGCAGCGTAAGCTCACCCCGGCGAATAACGGCAACTCTTGGCGTCCATCATAACGTGGCCGTGTTGGCAGTGCGCCGAATGCTTGCCAGGCCCAGACCTTGGCAGCCCCCCACGCCAAAGTCAATCCCCAAATATGGTGATCCCTCCCCCGAAATGAGGATTCCGGTAAGGAGGTCTTTAACTCCAACATAGAGAGTGGCGGATTGGGCTGCCGCCCTCCAGGGCAGCCAGGTCCGCCGGGGAGGCCGCGCATGATTTCACTTCCGGGGATGGTCCAGGCGGCGGACCCGCGCACGGTAGACTACCGCGTGCGGGAGGCTCTGGAATTCATGGAGGCTCACCTTGCTGAGCCGCTCACCGTGACCGAGATCGCCCGGCATGTCGGGGTCAGTGCCGATTATCTGGAGAGTCTCTTCCATCGCGACACCGGCGAGGCGCCGATGCACACCCTGAGGGTCATGCGCCTGCGGGAAGCCGAGCGCCTCCTCTCGGCAAGCCAGTTGAGTCAGACAGAGGTAGCGGCACAAGTTGGCTTTACCGGCCTGGACATCAGCCATTTCAGAAGGGACTTCAGAGCCTTTAGCGGTGTTACGCCCCGCCGGTACCGTGAAGCTTCACGCCTGGAAAAGGCTGGAGAGGGCGCCCCACTGGGCACAACTCAGGGGCCGTAGCAGGTTTTCGGCTCCGATGACCATAAATGCCGATAATCGCCATATAATTGCTGGTTTTTGCCATAAGAAGACCTGCGGGCTTGTGATATGCTGACGGTGGACTGGAAGGCCAAATGGCAGATCCCGATGATGGTCCTCAGCAAGAATCTGGGCGGGTGACTAGACGCTGCATTTGGAGCCGGGAGCTTGCCACTGCAGGACTTTATCTCGGACTCCTGGTTGGGGTCGCTTTGCTCCTCCCCGCGGGCGGCGCCAACGGGGCGCCGTCTGACCTGACCTTCTCCGGCGAGCTCCAACGGGTCACTGCCGATTCCATTGCCATCCGCGAAGCCGACGGAATTATCATCGAGGCTCAGAACACCGCGAGTGATGGGGATTTATCTCCAAAGAGCCTGAGCGAGCGGTACGCCGTCGGCGACCAGGTTGAGATCACCTGCGCACGGATCGTAGGTGTCTATTCGGCGCAGCTTGATCGCCGTCTGTACCTGCGGTTGCAGGCGCTAAGGTTCCTCCGGGCGCCGTCCGAGGAGGAGAGGCGAAAGGCGCTGGCAAGCAAGGCCTGGCGCTACGGCGCCAACCTCCTCCAGCGTGACGCGTCGGTCCTTTTGCGGCGCGCTTCTCCCGGCCAGCCGTTGCCCGGCGAGGCGTCGCCGGGCGGCCCGCGACCGGCTACCGCCCCCAACGAGCTGTCCGCGGAGCCGACCACAGAATGGCCTGCGAGAGCGGCGCTGACCCTACTGCCGGATGGACGCCTGGCGCTTAGCACCGAACCGACCCCGGAATGGCCCGCCAGGCTGGAACATATCCGGTCGCACATCCTGGCGTATGCCGCGGAATTGCCGAACTTCGTGGCCGATGAGGTCGCCAAGCGTTACGTCAGCGGACCAAGCCAGCCCCCACATTGGCGGCTCGTCGATACGATTAAATCTGAGATAACCGTCCATGGAGGCAGGGTATCTAGGGCGCATATCACCGTAAGTGGCAAGCCTTGGAACTCCCCTTACGGTGCGATCCCCGGCTCTCTCCTCTGGGGGGAAGGATTCGGGTCCCAACTGCCCTGCCTCTTCGCCCCCGGATCTCCCACGGTGTTCGAGCCCGGGGCCCCAGTGAATGAGGGCGGTAAGCTCCTGTCGGTTGTCCGGTTCAGTTCGCCGCCCGATGAATGTGAGTTTGTGTGGACGACCTACCAGCAGTTCTATCCGAGCAGAATGGGACGGATCTGGCTCACCGAACCCGAAGAGGATGTAGTCCGGCTTGAAATGGAGTCGCTGGCGTTCCCGAGCGCCTTTGCGCTGTCGGCCTTTGAGAAGGGTGTGTCCTGGGGCATCGTGAAAATTGGAGGCGGTGCCCACCTGCTTCCCGTGTTGGCGGAAATCACGAGTCGGGACTCTCACGGTGGGATGACCCTGACGAGATCCGAATACAAGAACCATCGCCACTTCGAGGTGGCAAGCCACGTAACGTTTCAATAGGCCGGTGAAGCTCGAACCGCAGCGGCGCGGTATAGTAGGCCGATGCAGTGGTTCGAAGACGAAACGTTCTGGGAAGCCTTCTACGCGCACCTGTTCACGGAGGAACGGATGGCGGCGGCGCCGGGCGAAGTGGACCGGCTGCTGGCGCTGGCCGGAGTGCAGGAGGGGGCGGCGCTCGATTTGTGCTGCGGGCCGGGGCGTCATAGCCTGGCGCTGGCGCAGAGGGGATTCGCCGTGACGGCGGTGGACCGCTCGCGATTCCTGCTGGACAAAGCTCGCGAGAGAACGGCAGGGACACGATTGGGCGCAGCCGCTGGGGTGGAGTTCGTGGAGGCGGATATGCGCGAGTTCGTCCGCGAGGGCGCTTTCGATCTCGCCATCAACCTTTTCACTTCCTTCGGCTATTTCGAGACGCCCGAGGAGGACTTGCAGACGCTCCGCAACGTGCGCGCCAGCATGAAGCCGGGCGGCGTATTCGTGATCGACGTGATGGGGAAGGAATGCCTGGCAGCGATGCCGTCGCGGACGCGGTGGGTGGAAACTCCCGGCAAGGATCTGTTCGTGCAGCATGGCGGGATTCTGCCGGGCTGGTCGCGGGCGCGTATGCAATGGCTGCTGGTCCGGCAGGAGCGGGCGCTGCGCTACGATTACGAGTACAACGTCTACTCGGGTCAGGAATTGTACGCCTTACTGCGAAGCGCCGGGTTCGACGAGGTCCGGCTTTTCGGAAATCTGGATGGAGCCGGCTACGATTCCGCGGCTACACGGCTGGTGGCGCGTGCGCAAGTGAGGGGCGGCGGCTAAGGCTGTTCCGGCGCGCCGGCGCTCGCGACAGGCTTCGATTCGGGGACGTAGAACCGCCTTCCGCAGACCCGGCAGTGCCGGGGGATGCGATGAAGGGTGCGCATGAAGGCGTCCCGCAAGCCGCGCGGGAGGGACGGCGCCAAGTCCTTCGACATACACCTTGGGCAGCGCACTTCCCCGGCCTTGAACTGGATTTCCTCGCGGACCACCAATATAGCTAGTGTAACGCGTGTGTCACATGGCATGCGCGGTGATAGTCTGGGGTTCGTGCGTGGCCTACTCCTGTTCCTCTCGCGCCAAAGGCGTTTACGAAGTTGGATGGAAACCTCCGCGCTGGCCGCACGCCTCGCCCAGCGCTTCGTGGCCGGCGCGACGCTGGACGACGCGCTTCAAACCGGGCGGCGGTTGAATGCCGAGGGCATTACCGTGACGCTCGATCACCTGGGCGAGGGTGTGACGTCGCTGGCGGAAGCGGCCGCGGCGCGCGACGTGTACCTGCGAATGCTCTCGACCATCGCGGAGACGGGCATCCAAGGCAATGTCTCGCTGAAGCTGACGCAATTGGGCCTGGATTTTTCCTACGATCCATGCCGCGCCAACATGGAGCAGTTGGCTGCCTGCGCCGCCCGGTTGCATACGTTCGTGCGCATCGATATGGAGGACAGCTCTTACACGGACCGCACGCTGCGGCTGACCCGGGACCTGCACGCCGCATACGGCTCGGTAGGCGTGGTGATTCAGGCGTGCCTGCGCCGCAGCCGGCAGGACGTGGAGGCGCTCTGCCAGGAAGGCATTCGCGTGCGCTTGTGCAAGGGGGCCTATCTGGAACCCGCCAGCGCGGCGTTTTCAAGCAAGCGCGACGTGGACCGCAATTACTTGGAGTTGATGAAGTTGCTGCTGGACAAAGGCGAGTACCCGGCCATCGCCACGCACGACGAGAGGATCGTCAACGAGGCGAAGGCCTATGTGGAACGCGGCAAGATTTCGCGCAACGCTTTCGAGTTTCAGATGCTCTACGGCATCCGGCGCGATCTGCAGCGGCAACTGGTGGCGGAAGGGTATCGCTTGCGCCTTTACGTGCCATTCGGGCAAGCCTGGTACCCCTACTACATGCGCCGTCTGGCAGAGCGGCCGGCGAACGTTTTCTTCATTCTGCGGAATTTGATCCGGCAGTAGGGTGCGTGGACGAAGCGCCGGGACCGTCTAAACATAACGTCGTAAGTAATTGCGCATCCGCCGTAGGGGTCGGGCATGCCCGACCCCTACCCGGCAGTCGAACTGCGCCGCCAACGAGTGCTCTTTGCGCAAACAATAACGACGCGACGTTCATATAATGGATCGTGGTTGCCTGGCGGGAAAGCTTCGGAGGGGATCGTGCAAAGTAAGACGACGCCGGTTTTGGCGAAGGCGATCAAGACCACGCCCGAGGCCCTCATTGTGGTTGTGGAAGACGGGGCGGTGTCGATTCCTTGGGAAAGGTGCTCCGCGCGCCTTGCCCGCGCGTCCGCGATAGAACGAAATCGAGCGGAACTCTCACCTTCCGGTTACGGTATCCATTGGCCATTGATTGACGAGGACTTGGCGGTTGGCCCTTTGGTTCGGGCGACTGCCTGAGCGGCGAGGCAGACCGCAAGGGACGATGGTCTGCCCCACGAACCACGCTACAATCGTCGTACCTTGAAAGATCCGCTGGTCGTTCCAGTGGCTGCTGTTGCCGCGGGAATTCTGGCCACCCGCTTCGCCGGCTTTCACGAACCCGAGTTGTTCTGCGCCATGGGAGCTTTCCTGTTGCTGGGAGGGCTGGCGCTCTACCGGCGGGCGCGGGCGCTGGCGGGGGTGTGCTGCTGCCTGGGATTGCTGGCGGGCGGCGCGCTGACGGCGGTGATCCATGCGCCCGGACCGGCGCCGGAACTCGACGTGGAAGGGCGCGAGGTGGTCATTCTGGGCGGGTGCGTGGTGGAACCGCCGGCGGTTTCCGGAGAGCGCGAGCGCTTCGTGCTGGAACTGGAGCGCCACGCGCGGGCGCAGGTGACGCTCTATACGCGCGAAGGCGAGACGCTGCCCGCTTTGCGCTACGGCCAGAATATCGAAATGGACGCGCGCGTCCGCCCGCCGCGCAATTTCGGCAACCCGGGCGCGTTCGATTACGCACGCTTCCTGGCGCGGCAGGACGTGTTCTGGACGGCCTCCGGCGCGGCCAGCACAGTGCGCATTCTGCCCGGCCGCTGCGGCTCTCGCGTGGAGGGTTTCGCGATGGACCTGCGCGCCGCCGCGCTCGACCGCATCGCGCGCATCTACCGGGGCAGCGAGTACAACACGGGGATGATGCAGGCGATGCTGGTGGGCCAGTCTTACCAACTGCAAAGAGTCTGGACCGCGGATTACCGCTCCACCGGGACTTTTCACGCGCTGGTGATTTCGGGCACGCACGTCGCCATATTGGCGGCATTCTTCCTGTTCGCGCTGCGGATCTGCTTCGTGCCGGAACAGGCGGCGCTGGTGGCGACGGTGGCGGCGGCGTGGCTGTACGCGATGGTGGTTGGCTGGCATGCGCCGTGCGTGCGGGCGGCGGCGGGTCTCACGGTATTCACCGCCGGCAGTTTCTTTTACCGCCGGCGGCGCGCCATGAACCTGCTGGCGGCCGTGGCGCTGGCGTTCCTGGTCTTCGACCCCGAGCAACTGTTCGACGCCAGCTTCCAGCTTACGTTTCTGGCGGTGGCATTCCTGGCGGCGTTCGCGGTTCCGCTGATCCGGGCCACGTCGGGACCGCTGGCGCGCGGTCTCAGCGACCTGGCCGATGCCGGGCGCGACCCGTACCTTCCCCCGCGCGTGGCGCAGTTCCGGGTTGAGATGCGGTTGCTGGCGGAGACCTTGCGCCGCGTGACGCATCTTCCGCCGCCGGCCGCCAGACTGGCCGTGACGCTGCCGGCGCGCGTGGCGCTATTCGTTTATGAGATCGCTGCCGTTTCCGCGGTGATTCAGATGGGGCTGGCGCTTCCCATGGTGGTCTATTTTCACCGGGTGGGGATCTCGGGCCTCTCCGCGAACGCGTTGGTGGTCCCGCTACTGGGAGTGGCCGTGCCGCTGGGCTTCGTTTCGATTCTGACCGGCTGGGGTTGGATAGCGAAGGCGGTGGGCGGGCTGCTCTGGCTTTCGCAGCAGGTGGCCGCCTGGCACGCCGGCATCGAGCCGCATTGGCGCATCCCCACTCCGCCGCTGTGGCTGGGGGTGGCGTTCTCGGCCGCGTTGATCGCGGCGGCTGTGGCTCGCGGCCGGTGGCTGCGCGTTGCCACGGGCGCCGCCGTAGCCACGCTGCTGGCGCTGCTGCTGTGGAGCCCGTTTCCGCCGGATATCCACGCGGGCCAACTGGAGATGGCGACCATCGACGTGGGGCAGGGCGACAGCATCTTCGTGGCGCTGCCCGATGGCAAGCGCATGCTGGTGGACGCCGGCGGCATCCCCGCGTTCCCGGGACAGCCCCGGCCGCGGCTCGATATCGGCGAGGACGTGGTGGCGCCCTATCTGTGGACGCGCGGGATTCGCAGCCTGGATGTAGTGGCCGCGTCGCACGGACACGAAGACCATATCGGCGGCATGGCGGCGATCATCGACGATTTCCACCCCAAGGAACTGTGGATCGGCGTGGAACCCGAGAGCGCCGCTTGGCGGGCGGTGCGGGAAGCCGCCGCGCGAAACGGCGTGAAGATCGTATCCATGGAATCGCCAAGCCGCTTCGCGTTCGGGGGCGCGGAGGTGCAGGTGCTTGCGCCGCTGGCGGGCTACGTCCCTTCCGGCGAGGCCAAGAACGACGACTCGTTGGTGCTGCGCCTCAGCTACGGCCGCCGCGCGTTCCTGCTGACGGGCGACGTGGAACGGCCCATCGAGCAGTGGATGCTCGAGGAAAACGAAATCCAGCGCACCGACGTCCTGAAGACCGCTCACCACGGCAGCCGGACGTCAAGCACGGGGCCGTTTCTCGACGCGGTTTCGCCCGCGTTCGCGGTGATCTCGCTGGGTTTCGAGAACAGCTACGGTTTCCCGAACCGCGACGTTCTCGACCGTTTCCAGTACCGCGGCGTCATGGTCTTCCGCACGGATCTGGATGGGCTGGTGAGCATACGCACCGACGGGCGGCGGCTCTACGTGGACACCAATCGGGACCTGGGCGGCTGGGCGGCCACGCCCGCCTGGTAGGGTTGGGCGGCGAAAAGAGTTATAAAGGTATTCAGACCGACTCTGGAGATTTACTTATGGAGCGAACGATTTCCTTTACGCTCAACGGCAAGGCCACGCGCATTTTGGTGGACGACCAGCGCACCCTGCTGTGGGTGCTGCGCGGCGACCTGGGGCTTACGGGCACGAAGTTTGGCTGCGGCGAGGGCTTGTGCGGCGCCTGTACCGTGATCGTGGACAAGCAGGCCGTGAGGTCGTGCTCGACGACGATCGGGGATGTGGCCGGCAAGCAGGTGATTACCATCGAGGGTCTGAGCCAGGACGGCAAGCCAAGCCCGCTGCAGGAGGCTTTCCTCAAACACAATGCCTTCCAGTGCGGCTATTGCACCTCAGGCATGATTGTCAACGCGCACGCGCTGCTGCTGAAGACGCCGCGGCCGACGCACGATGAAATTATCAAAGGGATGGACGACAACTTGTGCCGCTGCGGCGCGCAGGTGCGGATTGTGGATGCCATTCAGGAAGCCGCCGCGGC
>PLGA01000112.1:15793-66290 GCA_003139735.1 Bryobacterales bacterium
TGCCGACCCGCATGGCGGCGCCCTCGGACTTCAACGCGTTTTTGAAGATCGGCGCCGACGGCCGTGTGTCGGGCTTCGTGGGTAAAGTGGAGCTGGGGCAGGGCGCACTGACCGCTTTTTCGGAGTTGCTAGCCGACGAACTGGACGTTGCGTACGACTCCATCGATATGACCGCGGGCGATACCGATTTGTGTCCGTACGATATGGGNNACTTTCGGCTCGATGAGCATGCCTCTGCTGGGCCCGGCGGTGCGCGCGGCGGCGGCCGAAGCGCGGGCGGTGCTGCTGCAGATGGCGGGCGAGCGGTTCGGGTCGCCCGTGGAGCGGCTGCGCGTCAAGGACGGCGTAGTTACCGATTCGGGGGACGCGTCCAGGCGCGTCACTTACGGGCAGCTTGTGGAAGGCCGGCGCATCGAGCGGCATCTGCCGAACGTCCCGCGAAAGAATGCGGGCGCGTTCACGGTCATTGGCCAATCGCCGCGCCGTAAGGACGCGCTCGACAAAGTCACCGGGAAGGCGAAGTACGCCGGCGACATGACGCCGCCGGGCTTACTGCATGCGCGGATCTTGCGGCCGCCGGCGCACGGCGCGGCGTTGACGAGCGTGGATACGAGCGCGGCCGAAAAGGTCCCCGGCGTTCGCGTGATCAAAGATAACGACCTGGTGGCCGTGCTGCACGAGCGGCGCGACGTGGCCGATAAAGCCGTGGCGCTTCTGAAAGCGCAATTCCGCGCGGCGCCGGCCGGCCAGGACGATCGAACCATCTTCGACCACCTGCTGAAAGCCGGGCCTCAGCCGCAGGTGGTGGGACAAAGCGGCAACCTGGCGGATGGGGAAAAGCTGGCTGTGAGCGTGGTGGAACAGACCTATCTCAACAGCTACGTGGCGCACGCGGCCATGGAGCCGCATTCGGCGACGGTGTCCATCGAAAACGGCAAGGCCACGGTGTGGGCCAGCACGCAAGGGCCGTTCTCGGTGAAAGGAGCGGTGGCGCAGGCGCTTGGCTTGGCGCAGGACAACGTGCGGGTGATAGCGGGCTACGTGGGCGGCGGCTTCGGCGGCAAGACCGCGGCCCCGCAGGCGGTGGAAGCGGCGCGCCTGGCCAAGATTACCGGCAAGCCCGTGCAAGTGGTTTGGGACCGCGCCGAGGAATTCTATTTCGACAACTTCCGGCCGGCGGCGGTGGTGAAGATCCGCGCGGGGTTGACCGCGGCGGGCAAGATCGCGTTTTGGGATTACGCGGTGGTGGGCGCGGGAGACCGCGGCGCGGCTACCGTCTACGGCATTCCGCATACGCGCATCACGTCGGCGGGCGGCTGGCAGGGCGGCAACCCTCCGGGCATGCATCCGTTCGACGTAGGACCGTGGCGCGCGCCATCGGCCAACACCAACACGTTCGCGGGCGAATCGCACATCGACATGCTGGCGAGCAAGGCGGGCGTGGACCCGCTCGCATTCCGCCTCAATCACCTGAGCGACAAACGCATGATCCGCGTGCTGCAGACGGCGGCGGACAAATTCGGCTGGAAACCCGGCAAGGCCCCCAGCGGCCGCGGCGTGGGCATATCGTGCGGCGTATACTCATCGAACTACGTCGCCATGTGCGCCGAGGTTGCGGTGGATAAGAGCACAGGGCGCGTCGAGGTGAAGCGCGTGGTGCTGGCGGAAGACGCGGGCCTGGTGGTGAATCCGGATGGCACGCGGCAGCAGATGGAAGGCTGCATCACCATGGGCATGGGCCAGGCTCTCACCGAGGAAGTGCGCTTCAAGGACGGGGCGGTGCTCAGCCAGAACTTCGACAGCTACGAGCTGCCGCGGTTCTCATGGCTGCCGAAGATCGAGACGGTGCTGATCGACAACCAGGAAACCCCCGCCGCCGGCAGCGGTGAGCCGCCGATGATCAACGTGGCGCCCGTGCTGGCCAACGCGATTTTCGACGCGGCGGGAGTGCGCATGCCGCAATTGCCGATGACGCCGGCGCGGATTCTGGCGGCGCTGAAAGCGTAGGGCGGAAGCGGCGAAGAGTGGTACACTGGATGTGTATTCGCCGCACGTTTCGGGGCGTGGCTCAGCCTGGCTAGAGCGCCTGGTTCGGGACCAGGAGGTCGGTGGTTCGAATCCACTCGCCCCGACCAACCTTTATAATTCCTAGTGAGTCAATAACCTGCCCGCCTTGATGGGCGTAGCGCGCTGCTCACCTTCGAGGTCGGCATGCGCTGCGTGATATGATCCTGGTAGATCTACCGTATGCGAGCGATCGGCATAGTGGGCGAAATCGACGAAGACCACAATATCCGCGCTGAAGCACCGCGGGATCTGCCGCCCGGGCGTGTCCAGTTGATTGTCGTCCGGCCGGATGAAGACGAGGCCGGCGCCTTTTGGCCCTGGGACGTGTCGCAGGCTTGGAGTGACGAGTTGGGCGACGTGCGGCAGGACCTTTACACTCTGGCAGATGGCCAATCCGTAGATGCGTCCCGGTGAGATCTGCCTCGCGAGTTTCCCGTTTGGCGATACGGCGGGAATGAAGTTGCGGCCAGTGCTTGTCCTGGCGGGTCCGCTGGGGTCCATCCCCGAGCTGCTGGTTGCGTACATCTCTTCAGTGTTACCGACGGCATTGATGCCTTCCGATTTGGTTCTGGACCCGGCTAGACCGGAATTCCGTTCGACAAATCTCAAGACCGCGTCCGTGCTCCGACTGCACAAGCTGGCCACCATTCATGCCTCGATGATCGCGCGTCATCTCGGAACTTTGCCGGAGTCTCAGAAGAAAACCGTGGCTGCGAAATTGCGCGATCTGCTGGCCGCCTGGTGAACGCAGGATCGCTCGCCGTGGGCCTACGACGGAGGCCGGCGTGGCGTTGAGTATTCCGTCATCGACGCCTCTTACAGCTTCAGCTCCCAGCCTTTGCGAATGTACGGCTTCAAATAGGCGTTGGCTGCTTCGTTGTTGGTGAAGCGCATGGCGCGGGCGTCCCACATCAGCTTGCCGGGGACGCGCAGGGCGACGGCGCCGAGGATCAGCCACTCGATGTAGGGCACGGCGATATCGAAGTTGGAGCAGCCGGGCTGGCCGCCTTTGCAGGAGCGCACCCAATCCATCTGGTGACTGACCGAGCGCGGCAGAATCTGGGGCGGCAGCTTGTACTCGGCCCATCGCGAAGCCGGGAGCAGCCAGACGCCTTCGCCCCTGGAGGTCGTCGCCATGTAACCCTTGTCGCCGATGAATAGCGCTCCGTTGCCCGGAACGCGCGTGCGGTCCACTGGGGCGGCAGGGCCGCGTCCGGCTCCCGCCGCGCCGCCCGCGCCAGGAGCGCCGCCGCGAGCGCCCGCTGCGCCGCCGCGTGCGGCCTGAGCGGCGGGGGATCTTTCCTGGGTAGGCTCCGGCGGAGCGTATCTGCCGCGTTCCGCCAGGTTGTTGGAGCGCGGCAGAAGCTGTTCGTTCTCCCCCATGCCTTCGGGATAGGGCACGTCGCCGCGCATGTTCTGGTAGGCGTGAACGGTCACGGCCGGCATGGCGCCGCGCGCCGGGAATTCGAAGCGCAAGTGCGAATTGGTCGGCCAGGTCCACTGGCTCGTTCCCTCCACCGCCACGCATTCCACGCTGATCGGAGACGCCTCGTACAACCGCAGCGCCAGGTGCGCGGGGCCAAGAATGTGAACCAGCCAATCGCCGAGCGAGCCGCCGGTGCCGAAATCCATGTAGGCGCGCCAAAAGCGGAATTCGTTGTGGTTGTAAGGGCGCGTCGCGGCGGTGGCCAGCCACAGATCCCAGTCGAGCGTGGCCGGGACCGGCTCTTCGGGCGGGGCCGATTGCACGCCGTCGCCGCCGATGTAGATGCTTCCGGTCCAGGCGTGCACTTCCTTGACGCCGCCGATATCGCCGGACCATACGATTTCGGAAGCGGTGCGGGTCCCTTCGTGGGAGAATCCCTGATTGCCCATTTGCGTGGCGACCTTGTATTTCGCCGCGGCATCGCGCAGCAGGCGCACTTCCCAGACCGTGCGCGCCAGCGGCTTCTCGCAGTAAACGTGTTTGCCGTGCTGCATGGCGAACAGGGCCGTGGGAGTGTGACCGTGGTCCGGGGTGGCGATCATCACGGCATCGATGTCCTTGCCCTCGGTCTCGATCATCTTCCGGAAGTCCTTGTACCGCTTGGCCTTCGGGTAGAGGTTGAACGTATGCGCGGCGTAGTCGTCGTTCACGTCGCACAGCGCCACGATGTTCTCGCTGGTGGCGGCGGTGGCAAGGTCGTCGGCGCCCCGTCCGCCGATGCCGATGCCCGCGATGTTCAGCTTTTCGAGCACCGACTTGAATCCGGCGGCCTGCAGCGAAGGCGCGCTGCCGAACCCTCCGGCCGGAACGGCGCCGGCCAGCAGGCTGCCATAAAAAAAGTAACGTCTGGAGAATCGATTGTCGCTCATGCAAACCTCCGAAGGAGTCGCGCGGGCAAAGCCATCACGCCGAGTATAGCTCGGCGCACGTGGAGTGGGCGTCCCGCCTGCCATGCCGGCGTCCGTGCCGGCATTTCGGCGAACAACGTCGGCAAGGACGCCGACGTGGCAAGCTGAAAGCTAGCTCCACAGGCCGCAAACCGCTAGAAAGGCACGTCGTCGTCCGAGATGGCCTGGTTAAACTCCTCGGGCGGAGCCGGGGCCGACGCCGGTTGCGGGCGCGGCGCGGATCGCGGCATGGAAACCGGCTGCGATTGGGGCGGCGCGTACTCGCCCGGGGCGCCTTCGCCGCGTCCGCCGCCGAGCAGAATCAGTTCGTCGCAGACCACTTCGGTGACGTACCTCTTCTGCTGATCCTTGTCGTCGTAGCTGCGAGTGCGCAGGCGGCCCTCGATATAGATCTGCTTGCCTTTGAGCAGGAAAGTCGAGACGCGTTCAGAGTCCCACAGCACGCAGCGGTGCCAGTCGGTCTCCTCCTTGATCTCGCCCGTCTGTTTGTCCTTCCAGCGCCGGCTGGTAGCCAGCGTAAAGTTGGAAACCGCGCTGCCGGAGGCCGTGAACTTGGTCTCGGCGTCTTTGCCGAGGTTGCCAAGCAGAATGACTTTATTGACGCTTCGGGATGCCATATTAACCAGAACTGTAGCACGGGTAGCCCGCCCCAGGGTGGGATAATACGAGAAGGCTGCGCCGTGGCGGTTTTCGTCAATACGTTCTTCGAGAAGCGCGTGGATCGAATCTTCGACTTAGCGGAGCGCGTGGAGGAGGCCTTCTCTTCCGCGGGCCTGGAATACCGGATCGTGGGCGGTCTGGCGGTTTATCTCTACGTGGAGGAGCGCGAGCCGGATGCCGGCCGCCTGACGCGCGATATCGACATCGCCGTTCGGCGCCAGGACCTTCGCAAGATTGCGGAAGCGGTGAAGCCGTTCGGACTCGAATACCGCCATGTGGCCGGCGTGGATATCCTCATGCCTTCCGGCCAACCTTCGGCCCGGCGGGCGGTTCACCTGATCTTCACGGGCGAGAAAGTGCGCCAGGAGTACCCGGAAGCCGCGCCCGAATTGGGACCCTGCCGGAGAATTCGGCGGCTTCGGCTCGTTCCACTGGCGGACTTGATCCGCATGAAGCTCACCAGCTTTCGCGCCAAGGACGAAGCGCACCTCAAAGACCTGGACGAAGCGGGCCTGATTGCGCCTGAGATCGAATCCGGCCTTTCCCCGATTCTCCGCGAACGCCTGGTCCGGGTGCGCGCCCGCGATTAGCCCATTGGCGCGCGGCGCTGTACTTGTGGTACTTTTGCCTTCCGAGGTAACAACATGCGTAAGTCTATACTGGCCGTCCTTGCGGTCGCGTTCGGCGCGGCCGTTATCGCCTATTCCCAGGCCGCGGCGCCTCAGCAGATTCCGGCGGCGGCGCCGGCGAATACGGGCCAGTTGCGGGGAGAGCTTCAGCAGGAGATTCAATCGCTTCAACAACGCCTGAAAGCCAGGTACGATGGCGACCTCTCCGCCGACCAACTCCAGCAGCGGATCGACGGGCTTCAACAGCGGCTTGACGCGCTGGGACCGGCGCCCGCCGGCGGTGGACGCGGAGGACGCGGCGGCCCCGGACGGGGCGGCCCGATCGTGGTTCCTGACGATGCGACCCCCGAACAACTGCGCGGCTTCATTCAACAGCTTCAGCAGCAGAATCAACAACTGAATGCGCGGATCGCAACGCTCCAGCCGCCCCGGTCCCCGGCGCAGCCGTACAACTGCGAGCCGGTCAATCCCAACGCCACGCCGGAAGCCATCGCGCTGTTGAAGAAACTCTGCGCCATCACGGGCCACGGCGTCCTTTCCGGCCACCACAACTTTCCGAATCACCGTTCGATGGACAGCGATGCGGTATTCGCGGCTTCCGGCGTTTATCCCGCCATCTGGGGTTCGGATTTCGGGTTCCTGGACGGCGAGGACAAGGATTCCATCGTGCACCGCGACCTCATGATCCAGGAGGCCAAGAGGCAGTACGCCGCCGGGTCCATCGTTTACCTGTGCTGGCACATGCTACGGCCCACCGAGGATGAACCCGGCCATGCGAACCCCAGCGGCGGCGCCAGTGAAAGCTGGCCCAACAGCGTGCAGGCCAGGCTCACCGACGACCAGTGGATCGAGCTGATCACCTCCGATTCGCCCCTGCACCAGCGCTGGGAGAAGTACATGGACACCGCCGCGAGCTACTTGAAACAGCTTCAGGACGCGCACATCCCGGTCCTCTTCCGGCCCATGCATGAAAACAACGGCAGCTTCTTCTGGTGGGGCGGGCGCCCAGGCCAGTACGGCACGGCGGAGTTGTACCGCGAAGTGTACAACCGCATGGTCAACGTCCATCACCTGAACAACCTCCTCTGGGTTTGGAACCAGAACGGCCCCGCCCCCGGCGGTGAGTTCTACGACTTCTACCCCGGCCCGCAGTACGCCGACATCGTCAGCTACGACAACTACTCGCGGCTGGACGACAGGTATTACCAGGAGATCGAGACCATCGCCAACGGCAAGCCCATCGCGTTCGGCGAGGTGGGATCGGTTCCTCCGCCGGCCACTTGGAAGACCCAGCCGAATTGGGTCTGGTTCATGGTCTGGCAAGGCGGGGGCGCCTCCCCGGATTGGAAGGACCCCTACGTGATCCATCGCGGCGACCCGATACCCACGGCGGCGCCCAGGTAGACAGTGCCAGGGAACCGCGGGTGTGCGACACAGAGTGGATCAGCGCGGACCCCAATCGGAGCCGCGACCGTTAGGGAGCGGCTCCCGCAGCGTGCTCGAAGTTCGCGGACAACCAACCGCTCTCTTACGTTCGCGGCTCGGCTTGGCGTACCCCTACGCTAGGATTCTCTCAGTTTTCCGATGTTTCCATGANNCTCACTTCTGCGTCGCACACCCGGGAACCGCCGTACTCTTCCCCCCGTCTGACCGATAATGGAGGCGATGGCCTCTCAAACCGTTTGTCCGAAGTGCGGCGGCGCGGGCTGGACGATCGTCGAGCGCGCCAATATCTCCGGGGCCGAGCCTTGCGCTTGCCGCGCCGCGGGTTATGCTTCGCGCCTGGAAGAGCACGCCCAGATTCCCCCGCTCTATCGCAATTCTTCCTTCGATAACTTCGAGGCGCCTCCCGGCGAGTTCGACCCCGGCGCGACCGAGCTCCGGCGCGTGGTGAACGCGGTGAGGAGCTATGCCGACGAATTTCCGTTGGGGCCCCGGCCCGGTTTGCTGCTCGTGGGCGAAACCGGAACCGGCAAGACGCACTTGGCCGTGGCAGCCCTCCGCCGGATTATCGCCAAGGGCTTCGAGGGCCTCTATTGCAATTATCAGACCCTGCTCAACAGCATCAAGGCGGGCTACGATCCCGTTTCCAATTCCTCCGACCGCGAAGCCTACCGTACGGCGCTCGAAAGCCAGGTGCTGCTGCTCGACGACCTGGGCGCGCACCGCGTGACCGACTGGGTGGAGGACACCATCAACTCCATCATCACCTACCGCTGCGATAACCGGAAGCCGCTGATCGCCACTACGAACCTGCCCGATCCGGACGCGGGAAGCGCCCTTACGCAGCGCTCGGCGCTCGACAAGCCGGAATACCGCCGCACCCTCTCGGACCACATCGGCAGCCGGGCGCGGTCGCGCCTGTTCGAAATGTGCACCGTGGTCAAAATGCCGTGGATTCCCGACTACCGCGTGCGAAAGGCGAAGAAGCCCTGATGCGTCGGCTGGCTCTGCTGTTGGCGTTGACGGCCGCGGGAGCCATGCCGCCCGCGGACCCGCCCGCGCCGGCGCCGTTCGTGCAGGCGGTCGAGTTTCCCTATTATCTCTACCCGGCCAACCTGTGGGAGCGCGAGCTGGTGTGGCTCAAGAACATCGGCGTACGGACCGTCGAGTTCTCGATTCCCTGGAACTGGCACCAACTCCGGCCCGGCGAGTTTGATTTTACCGGGCGCACCAGCCCGCGCCGCGACCTGGCGGGATTTCTCAAGCTGCTGCGGCGGTCTGGGTTGCGCGCGTGGGTGCGTCCGTACGGGCCGGTTCCGGGCTGGCTCAATGGCGGATTGCCGGCGGGAGCGACTGCGGGCGGCGCTGCCCAGCGCCAGTGGATCGAGGAGATCGGACGCCTGCTGGGACCGCAGACGGTCAAGCATGGCGGTCCAGTGGCTTATGTCGAAGGGCGTGGCCCGGGCGGCGCGTTCGCGGTGGATGCGCCCGCGCCGCCGGGACCCATCGAGGTGGTTTCCGCCAACGACCCGGCGGCCCTGGTACGCAGCCGCGAGGCCATCGCGGGAGCGCGCGGCGCACTGCTGTGGCGGGATGTGGAAGACGCCATCTATCCGGCGGGTTGGGCGGCTAACCCCGCCACGCTGGTGCGCAAGGGCGCCGTGGGCCTGTCGGGCGACGAACGCGTTTCCGTGGGACCACTGCGGCGCGGCGCCGCGCTGTTGCGGAACTGGGCGCCGTCGATTTCGCGGATGCATGCCGTCGCGATGCCCAAACCGGCCGACGGCAAGCTGCCCGATGGCGTCCACGCGGTGGAGCTGGTTTCGCCCGCCACCTCCGCGGTCTCCATCTCCAACACCGGCAAACAGCCGTTCCACGACGATCTGCGCGTGGCGATGCCGGGGACCAACCGGACTCTGATCGTTCCCGGAGTCTCCGTGCCGCCGGGCGAATCGCTGTGGCTGCCGTTGGCCGCCTCTCTGGGGGCAGATGGCCTGTGCGGCGAGTGCTCGAACTTCGCACCGGATGAGAGGATCGTCTATGCTACCGAGGAACTCCTCTCGGTGGAGTTCGAAAACGGGATTCTCGCCATGGAATTCGCGGCCCCGGAAGAAGGCGCAGTAATCCTGCAACTGGCCCGCGAGCCGGTGGGACCGTTGCTCGCGGCGGGCAAGCCCGCCAAATTCGATTGGGACGATAAGGCGCAGCGCGCGCGTCTGCACATACCGGCGAACCCGGAGCCCGGCAACCGCGTGCGCATCGGGATCGCCATGGAGGCGCCCGAAACCGCCGCATTCTTCAACGAGGCCCGCCGGCTGCTGATCGGCCGCTCAAACATGGTCGCCACGGAATACTCATCGCCCGAAGTGGCGGCGCGGTCGCGTCTGCGTCTGCCCGAGGGCTTCACGGCCACCGCGTCGGTCAAGTCCCCAAATGAAATCGGCTACCAGGTCGCGGTTCCCGACGATGCCCTCCACGGCGATTACGCCGATCTGGCGCTGGAGGCCGATGGCTTGCTCATGGGCCGCGCGCACCTGCAACTCTTCCGGCCCGCCAGCATCCGGCTCTCCCAGGCCATGGCGCTCCACTTCGGCCAGCAGACCGAGTTGACGCCGGAGCCGCCCACGGCGCCGATCGATCCCAAAGGCGCCAGCCTCGAGATTGTGATCCGCAACAATTCCACGGAGATTCAGACCTACAATCTGGAGGCATCCGGCGCCGGGCTGGACATTTTGCCTGCCAAGACGGAAATCACGGTGGGCGCGATGGACGAGCGCCCGGTCCCGTATCGCATCTTCGGCCAGGGTGACGTGGCCGGGCTGCGCGACTGGCGTTTGCGAGTGAGCGGAGGGACGGATGCCGATATGCCCATGCGGGTTGTGGCGCTGCCGCGCGACCGCACCGTGGCGTGGACGGCCGATTTAGATGGCGACGGCTCGCCGGACTGGGTGCTGGAATCGCGCCGGGCGCGGGCGGTGTTCTCGTCGCGGGATGGCGGGCGCTGGGTGGAGTTTACCGCCAAGGATTCCAACACGAATTTCCTGCCTGAGCAGGGGCTGTTCGCCGCGGCCGGGGCCGTGGAGGTGGAAGCCGCCGGCGACGGCCTGGTGTTCTCCAGCAGAACCTGGAAGCGGACGGTACGGCTGGTGGATGGCGCGCTACGGGTAGAGCAGACTTCGCCGCTGCCGCCCGACCAGCTTGCGCCGGAGAAACGCGGGGGATCCAGTTTGTCTATCGAACGCACGTCCGCTTCATGCGTGACTTACACCATCCGGTAAGCCAAGCGCACGATTGGTCTGGGCGACCCGCGCCTAGGCGATAATGGGTTCGGGATTCGGAGACCCCAATGCACCCGCAAGACCATGGATAACGGCGAACAGCCATCCTGGCTTTCCAGGCTCGCGGGGAGCCTGGAAAGACTTCGACAGCGCGAAGACCAGATGACGCTCGTCCTGAGCGTGGTGATCGGCGCATTGGTCAGCCTGGTGGTGGTGGCGTTTATCCTTCTCACCGGACGGCTGGCGGCCCGCATGTATCCTCCCGGAGGATCGGGCTGGCGGCGGATTCTGGTTCCCACGCTCGGGTCGCTCGGAACGGGCTATCTGCTGTGGCGTTATTTTCCGTTCGCGCGGGGCAGCGGAATCCCGCAAACCAAGTATGCTCTGTTCATCCACGACGGGCGCATCCGGTTTCGCACCGTGTTCGGGAAGTTCTTCTGCTGCTCCGCCTCGCTGGCCAGCGGCATTGCGCTGGGGCGCGAGGGTCCGTCCGTGCAGGTGGGCGCGGGAATCGCTTCGGTGGTCGCGAGGAATCTGGGCCTCGAAACCAAACAGGTGAAGGCGCTCGTGTCGGCGGCCTGCGCCGCGGCGCTGGCGGCGGCGTTCAATACGCCCATTGCGGCGGTCTTGTTCACGCTCGAAGAAATCATGGGCGACTTGCACGCGGAGGTGTTGGGATCGGTCGTGCTGAGCTCGGTCACGTCCTGGGTGGTTCTGCACCTGGTCCTGGGCGACGAGCCGCTTTTCCATGTCCCGGCCTATCGGCTGGTGCATCCCGCGGAGTTCGGCGTTTACGCGGTGCTCGGCGTGGTTGGCGGGCTGGGGTCGGTGTGCTTCGTCAAGCTTCTGTTGGGTCTACGCGCCTGGTTCATGCGCCTGCCAAAGTCGACGGTCTGGGTCCAGCCGGCCGTGGGCGGTCTGGCGGTCGGGCTGATGGGTTACTTCGTGCCCGAGGTATTAGGAGTCGGCTACAACCAGGTGGAAAAGGTGCTGAATGGCGACATCGTTCTGCAACTGGTGGTGCTGTTGGCCGTGCTCAAGATCGTCGCCACCGCGGTCTGTTACGGCTCCGGAAACGCGGGCGGCATCTTTGGCCCGAGCCTGTTCATGGGCTCAATGATGGGCGCGGCGGTGGGAGGCGTCGCCCATACGCTGTTCCCCAATTACACGGCCGGTCCCGGCGCGTACGCGCTGGTAGGTATGGGAACCGCGTTCGCGGGAATCGTGCGCACGCCGCTGACGTCGGTGATCATGATTTTCGAGATGACGCGCGACTACACCATCATCGTTCCGTTGATGATCTCCAACATGATCGCGTTTTTCATTTCGTACAAGCTGCAGAAGGAGCCGATCTACGAGGCGCTGGCCCATCAGGACGGAGTACACCTGCCTACCCATCATTCCCGTTCCGAATCCGAGCGGCTCCAGGTGAGCCAGGCCATGCGTTCCGCGCCGGTGGTCTTATCCCCGGACATGCGAATTGGGCCGGCCCTCCATAAAGTGGAGGACGGCGCTTTCGACGCGTGGCCCGTAGTCGGCGCGGGTGGGTTATGGGGGATGATCCGGACAAACGATCTCGAGCAGGCCGCGGAGGACGGAGCGTCGAATAAGAAGATCGCGGAGATTCTCGATCACCGTCCCCCCACCGGCCATCCCAGCGCCGAGGAGTTCCCTCACGTTCATCTGGACAACAGCCTGAGCTTGGCGCTGCAAAGGATGGGCGCCATCCGGCTCAATGTCCTTCCCGTAGTCAGCCGTGAGAACTTGCGCCAGTTGATCGGGATCGTCGCCCTGAACGATGTCCTGAGCGCCTACGGCGTGGCCAAGGCCGCCGGCGAACCGGAGCGGCGCCGGTAATGGCCGCACCATCCCCAGCCCGGTCTTTCTTGGCAACCCTGAGCCTGGTGTTCCTTGCCATCGCGGCCATTTTCGCGGCCGATATGTTTCTGGCGGGGTTGGAGCGGAAGGAAAGCCGCATCGAGGCGGCGCGTTTGTTCAGGCAGGGACAGACCGCGATTGCGCGCGGGGAGAACGTGGAGGCCATCGAGCGGATCAACGACGCAACCTCGTTCGAGCGCGGCAATCGCGACTACCGGCGGACGCTTGCGCAGGCGCAACTGGCGGCTGGAAAGACCGGCGACGCGGAAGCGACGCTGACGGACCTGCTGCAAACCGACTCCACCGATGGTCTCGCCAGTTTGACGATGGCCCGCGTGCTGGTGAAAGAGGGCCGGTTCCGGGAAGCCGTCTCGTATTATCACCGCGCGGTTTACGGGCAATGGAGCCAGGATGCGGCGGCCAACCAGCTCCGCGCACGGTTCGAGTTGATCGATCTGCTGGCCCATCGCGACTCCAAGGAAGAGCTGCTCGCCGAGTTGCTCCCGATCGAGGATCAGCCGCCACGGGATTGGAAGATGCGGGCGCGCCTGGGCCAATTGTTCCTTCAGGAGGGATCTCCAGCCCGCGCCGCCGCCCTGTTTCGCGGCGTCCTGCACGATGCGCCGGCCAACGCGGACGCCTATGCCGGGCTGGGCGAAGCGGAGTTCGCGCAAAGCCAGTATCGCTCGGCGCAGCGGGATTTCCAAACCGCGTTGCGCCTGGAGCCCGATAACCAGACCGCCCGGAAGAACCTCGACCTTGCGAACGAGCTGCTGACGCTCGATCCCACCTTGCGGGGTCTCGGTCAGGAGGAGCGCTTCCGCCGGAGCGTGAAGCTGGTCGAGCTTACGGGAGCCGAAGCCGGTCAATGCGCCGGGGGTAATCCGGCGCCGGATTTGCAAGCGCTCCTGGACACGGCCGAGGAGGCCGTCAACCCTCGTGTGAGCGCCGCCCGCCAAAGCGACGCCGCCGAGTCCAATCTGGATCTTGCCGAACAGCTCTGGGCGGCCCGCAAGGAATGCAAGCCCCCGCCGCCCGCGGATAGCCCGCTGGCATTGGTCATGGCGAGGATCGCCCAGTAGGGTCCGAGTGGTGAGGCAGGCTATTTCCTGGTCGCGTCCTTCGGCTCCGCAGCCGGCTTTCCGTACGAATCGGGGAAGTGAACCGTCAGCTTCCCATTGACCCAGACGAGTCTCGGCGCCTCGCCGAGGCAATCTACCGGATCGCAAAGGGTGATTACACGGAAGATCCCCGCCGCGTCGGAAGCACCCCCCAGGAATGGCTCGTCCAAATCGCGAGGCGTCGGCGAGGCCACCAGTTCAACCTTGCGCGGTTGCGAAGCCGCAGCCACCGCGGACACCGCGGGAGAGGCGGGTGGAGTTTGGGAAGGGCCCCCCGCAGTTGACTGATTGCTCCCCGACTGCGCGTCCAGCGCAGCAGCGGCCAGCACTACAAGCAGCAGACCATAGCGAGGCATGAAACCTCCTTGTCCGGTAACATCATAGCACCAAAGGGCTGCTTGTGATAGACTGACCTGGAACTGGGAACCAGGATCGAAATCCCGGTTCAGACTAACGGAGGTTTTCGATGAAGAAGCTGTTCTTACTCGCGGCGATCACGGCGCTGGGGACGCCGGTGCTGGCAATCGCGCAAAGCGCTTTCGACGGCGCCTGGAAAATCGACATGAATAAGGTCGATTTTCCCAAGAAACCGGACATTTTCCTGCTGCAGGGCGGCATGTACACGTGCAAGTCATGCGCTCCACCCTACACCATCAAAGCCGACGGCACGGACCAATCCGTAAGTGGACATCCCTACTTCGACTCCGCCGCCATTAAAGTGGTGAACGACCACGAGATCCAGGAAACCGACAAGAAATCCGGTCAGGTTGTGGCGACCTCGACCTCGACCGTCACGCCGGACGGCAGCACGTTGATGGTCGAATTCAAGGACAGCAGCAACACCAACGGCGGCCCTCCGGTCACCGGCAAAGGTAAAGCGACGCGCGCGGCAAAGGGTCCGGCGGGATCGCACGCCATATCCGGTTCGTGGCAAACCACCAAGCTGGAAGGGATCTCTGACAATGCCGTCATTTGGACGTACAAAGTCACGGGCGACCAGATCACCATGACCAACCCTACCGGCCAGTCTTACACCGCCAAGCTAAATGGCGGCGACGCGCCGATGAAGGGCGACCCGGGCGTCACCAGCGTGTCCGTGAAGATGATGGGTAAGACGCTGGAGGAGACCGATAAGCGCGAGGGCAAGGTGATCGGCGTGTTCAAGGTGACGGTCGCGGCCGACGGCAAGACCGCCAAAGCCAGCTTTGACGACAAGCTGCAGAATCGGACGACCGATTTCACCGCGACCAAGCAGTAGGTTCGTGAGACGGGCTTTGCGCATCGATCCGGCAATGCTGCTCCGCGAGCAATAGTACAAGAAGGCAGGCCAGGACGTCCGCCCCACATGGCGCTATAATCCCGTCTTGTCCCCGAGCCGCATTTTTACGATTGCCGCGTTTGTGGCATGCGCCATGGCCGGCGGCGCGCAGCGCGAGGAAACTCCGTGGACGGGCATACTGCGCGATGCGCACGGACAGGCCATCGCGGACGCAACGGTGAACGCGCAGTCGGGCGCTTTCCGCGCGACGGCAACCACCGGAAAGGACGGCCGGTTCGCCTTCCCCGCCCTGCCGGCAGGCGAATACGCCATCAGCGTCGCCTACCAGGGCGCCACCGTAGCCTGGCCCCGCGCCGTTCGTTTGCCGGGCGACGGTTCGGAGGCCGCGCTGGAATGGCTGGCGAATGGCGAGCTCTTGCTGGTCCAACAGCCGGCCGGGCGGGAAGGCGCNNNCTGCTGGCGGCCGGAACCATGACCGATTCCAACGGCGCGGCGAATTTCACCCAGCAATTCGCCGTCAACGGCCAGCGCGGTACGGCGGCCGTGTTCGCCATGGACGGGGCCGACAACACCGACCCCGAGATGGGCGGCGCTACGTTCACGAATTTCAACGTGGACGCCGTGCAGGAGATCCGCTCCAGCTCGGGCGTGATGCCCGCCGAAATCGGGCGCGGCGCGGCTGGTTTCACCGATATCGTCACGAAATCCGGAACCAATGCGGTGCACGGATCGGCATTCGAGTTCCTTCGCAACGCGGCGCTCGACGCGCGCAATTTCTTCGACCAGCGCTCCGTCGCGAATCCGGGCCGCATCCCTCCCTTCATCCGCAATGAGTTCGGCCTCACCAACGGCGGGCCCCTGACAATACCGGGCGTTTACAACGGCCGCAACCGGACGTTCTACTTCGCCGAATACCAGGGCTTCCGCCAGGTGCTGAGTTCCTCCGAGGTGATCCCCGTGCCCACCGCCGGCGAGCGCGCAGGCCTGGATACCACCGCGTTTCCCGGCGACACGCTGTTTGTGCCGGTGGACCCGCGCATTGCGGCGATGCTCGCGCGTTACCCGCTGCCGAACGACCCGCAGGGACCCTACGGCGCGCGCACGTATGCGGCGCCGTCCAAGATCACCACGGATTCCGACCAGTTTTCGGCGCGCATCGATCACCGGATTTCGGCCAAGTCGCAGTTGCTCGGGCGCGTGAGCGTGGACAACGTCGCAGGGCCCGCCACCAACCCCAGCCAGACCGTGATCGATCCCGATTTCGCGGTGAATTTCAATGACCACGAGACCAACGCTATGGTTACGTATACCGGGACGCCCTCGCCGAGGTTCACTCTGGAATCGTCCGTGAGCTTCACCCGCGCGACGCCCTCCTTTCCCACCGTGAACGGGTCGGGCCCGGCGCTGACGTTCGGCGACGGCCTGTATGAGGCGTACAACAACGCCGCCGGGTCGGTCGCGGCGGCATACGGCAACCTGGCTCAAGTCCGCCAGAGTTTCACCTGGATTCGGGGCAAACATACCATCAAAGCGGGCGGAGAGGTGCGGGCGAACCGCGATACCACGTACTGGGGAAGCAGCCCCAACGGCCAGTACGAGTTTGGCGGCGGCGTGGCCTACTCGCCCGTCAACATCTCCTCCGCCAGCGGAACTCACGACATCCCCGCCGGCGCCCCGTTGCCGGACACGCTCTCGGGCCTGCTGACGGGCAGCGCCTTCACGTACACCATCGCCGCGGCGCCGCTGCTGTTCGCACAGGGCGATCACATGGGCGATTCCGCGGTCCACCGCGACGCCTACAACCTCTATTTTCAGGACAGTTGGAAGGCGTCGAGCCGCCTGCTGGTGAACTATGGCCTGCGCTATGAGATCGATTCCCCGATTCGCGAAGCCGACAATCGCGCTTCGGCGCCGGTATTGGGCGGAACGGGGCTGCCCGGTTCGGAGCTGATCATCAATCCCAGCCCGCCCTACAAGCTGGATAAGAACGGCTGGGGCCCACGGCTTGCTTTGGAGTGGCGCGCCGCTCACAATCTGACCGTGCATGCGGGCGGAGCCATCAACACGCTGCTGACGAACCTCTGGCAGGACAACATGCTCACGGGCGGGGCGCCGTACGTGGTCAATCCGCGACTCACGGCCGCGCCGGGCCAGCCGGTTCTGTTCGGAACCACCATCGTGCCGCAGGAGTTGCCCGTGGCCTACACCATGGGGGGACAACCCGTTTTCGCATCCGGCAGCTCCAAGCTGGTCCCCGGCAATACCGTGATGAACGTGCTCCGTTATGAGCAGGACCTGGCCGCGCTGTCGCCCGACCACAAAGTTACGCCCATCGGCATCGGCGGGATTGAGAACAACTTCGAAAATGGCTGGATGGGCACGTGGACGGCCGGTGTGGAGCGGATGTTCGGCGGCGCCACGGTGGATGCGGCTTACGTGGGCAACGCCGGAATCAAGCTGCCGGTTGTCGCCTATCCGAATGGCTTTTCCGGCGCCAGCCCGGCGTTCGCGCCGTACACGGAATTCGATTCTTCGGGCAAGGTCACGGGCGGTTATGGCCCGGTCACCCTGATGACCAACGCGGCCCACTCGAGCTACCACGCCTTGCAGCTTTCCGCGCGAAACAACCTCACGTCATGGGGTCTCGGTTTTCAGGCCAGCTACACGTTTTCCAAGTCGATTGACGACGCCAGCGCCGTGCTCGGCGGGTTCGTCTCGGGCTCCTCAGGCGCCGTATCGCAGACCGCTCCGCAGGACCCATTCGATACGCGGGGCGAGAAGGGGCCGTCGTCGTTCGACATCGCCCAGGCGATGACGTTCAGCATATTCCAGGATCTCCACGTGGATCGCCTGCGCCTCCTGCGGCCGCTCGGCGGGACGCTCACCCGGGGATGGCAACTGTTGGGCATCGGGACCCTCCAGACGGGATCTCCGTTCACGATCTACTCGGGCGTGCAACAGACCGGCGTGGGCTCCGCTGGAACCGACCGGCCCGACCAGATTGGCGTGCCCGATCTTTCGACCAGCCGTACCGTGCGCGAGGATTACTTCGGCCGCGGCGCCAACAATGCGTCGTTCTTCTATATTCCAATCGGCGTGCCCGGCGGGACCGGCCCGAACCAGGGGCGCTTCGGCGCGCTTGGCAGGAATACGTTCCGCGGGCCGGGACTTCACGACCTCGACGTGGCGCTGATCAAGGACACGCCCATCGCAAAACGAGCGGGAGGGGAGTTGACGTCCGTCCAGTTCCGCGCCGAGTTTTTTAATATTTTCAACGTCGTGAACTTCGGCCTGCCTTCGAACATCGTCACCGGACCCGGCTTCGGAGAGATCAGCCGCACCGCGGGTACGTCAAGGCAGATTCAATTCTCGCTCAAGGTGATTTACTGAGTCGTTATAGATTCTCTTCCGTGGGCGCCGCTGGCCGCCGACATTGACTTACGCCTCTTGTGTCAGCGCGGCTTCGATCAGGCTGGGCCCCGGCTCTCGCATGGACGCGGCGAATTCGCGGATGAAATCTTCGGCCGTGGCGGCGCGGGCGGCCGGAACTCCGAAACCTTCGGCCAGCTTCATCCAGTCGGGGTCGGGGCGGCCAAGGTCGATCATCTGGCCGGCGCGCGGGCCTACCGCGGCGCCGCCGGTTCGCTGCATCTCGATATCGAGGATGCGGTAACGGCGGTTGGACAGGATGACAGTGGTGACGTCCAGCCGCTCGCGGGCCATGGTCCACAGGGATTGCAGGGTGTACATGGCGCTGCCGTCGGCTTCAAGAGCCACCACTTTGCGGCCGGGACACGCCAGCGCGGCGCCCAGCGCCACCGGCAATCCCTGGCCGATCGCGCCTCCGGTAATTGGGAGGTGGTCGTGGCTTCGGGCGCCGGCGAGGTGGGGCCAGATTCGCTCGTTCGAGGAGACGGTCTCATCGGAGACGATGGCGGCCTCCGGCAGGAGCGCGCCTACAGTCTTGCCGATGGCGGCCGCGGTGAGTGGGCCGGCGCCAGGCAGATCCGGGCGCGGCGCACCCGAGGCGGCGCTCTCCGACGAGGGCGCGCCCACTTCCTGGGCTAGCCATTCGAGCGCGGCCGCGCCATCTTCATCCTCGGATGCGAGTACGTCGAAGGCGCAGCCGGCGGGCGCCAGAGAACTTCTCAGGCCGGGATAGCCGAAGAAGGAAACGGGCGGATGGGCTTCGACAAGGATCAGCCGCTCGAACCCGGCGAGCAATGCCTGCGCGGGCTCGGGGAAATAGGGAATGCGTTCGGCGGCGGGGATGCCGGCCCCGCGGGCCATGCGGGCGGCGTAGCGGTCGGCGAAGACTCTCACGCCGGTGGCGGCGCGCAGGCGCGCGGCGGCGCGAAGACCGCGGGCCTGGAGCGCGGAGCCGCTGAGAAGGAGTCCGACGGCCTGCCCGGAGCGCAGCGCGCATGCAACGAGGCGGACCCGCTCATTGGGCGGCAAGGGCCGGCAAGGCCGGGGCGCTGGGCAGCCGGGATCTCCGGCCTCGCTCCAGGAGAAATCGGCGGGAACAATCAGGGTGGCCACTCCGGCAGGCGGTCCCATAGCGGCCGCTACCGCGGCGGAGGCCGCCTCGCCCATGGCCTCGGCGCGCTCCAGCGTCCGGACCCAGCCGGAAACGGGGCGCGCGAAAGCCTCAATGTCGGCGGTCAGAGGAGCGTCGTGGTCCAGGTGCTGCGTGGAATGCTGGCCGACAATGTTGACTACCGGAGAGCGCGCCTTGCGCGCGTTGTGGAGGTTCGCCAGCGCGTTCGCAAGGCCCGGTCCGAGGTGAAAAAGGGTGGCTGCCGGCTTTCCGGTCATGCGGGCATACCCGTCCGCCGCGCCGGAACAGACGCCTTCGAAGAGGCCGAGGACGCCGCGCATGCGCGGCACGCGGTCGAGCGCCGCGACAAAGCGCATCTCGGAGGTCCCGGGATTCATGAGGCACAGATCCACTTCGTTGGCCAGCAGGGTTCTGAGGAGACACTCGGCGCCATCCATAGGGGTTCTTTTCATCAGAACATACGGCGCTCCCCTCATCGGCCTCCGTCCGCGGACCAGGGGGTCCGCCCCACTCTTACGGGTTCATCAGGCGGCCGATGAAGAGGACCACTCCCGTGCGCGCGTCGCGGATCAGGAAGAGGAACGGGTGATCGGCGCGGAAGACGATGGCCTGCTCTGGCATGCGCATGGCGGTGGCGTGCACGGCGATGCCAGTGGCAGCGGCGGCTTCGGTTCCCTGCTCCGAAACATCGACGAAGGCCTTGTGGAAGACCTCGGAGATCGCGAGGCCGCCTTTCGGGTCGATGCCGGAGAAATCGGCTTTGTCCGTGAAGGCGGCAGGCATGCCCATGGCCGAGAGCGCCTTGCGGATGGAGAACTGCGACTCGGCGCGGAACTTCGGCAGGCTGACCTGCACATTTTGAGTGGCGACATGGCCGAGCCAGCCGGTTAGATTCTCAGGCGTCAGCGATTTCTCGAGGTCGGGAAGGCCGGTGACGAGCTTCGGGAGCAGGACGTCGAAGGCAATTCCGCTGCCGGCGTAGCGCATTTCCAGGATCTGGGCGGAGGGCGTTTCGGCGTACCCGAAGTGGGAGGTCTGGTTCATGAAGTCGGCCTGTGCGGCGGCGCCCGACGGCAGGGTGAAAGGCGCGGGCAGGGTGCGCGAGGTCAGGAACGGGTCCTGCCACTTGCCGTAGAAATAGATGGCGCTGGTGAGCACCAGGCGGGTCTGGGCGTTGAGCGATCCGGCCGGGAACAAGTCCTTGATCTTCTCTTTGGTTTGCTCTTCGGTCCAGCGATTGATCTGGGACCGCGCGGCCTCGGGCGCCGCGACGAAATCGAGCGGCGTGAGTGGGGCGTGGTAGTTGTTGGCGAGCGTATTCTCGAACGCCGGCAGGATGGCGAATCCCTTCTGCACCCAGAGTCCGTTGGCGGTGAGCAGTTGGTTGCCGTCGTTGTTGGCGGCCTTGTCAAGATCGGCGAGCAGGGATGCCAGGGCGGCGTCATAAGTGGAGTCGTAATGGAGGCGCAGGACGGATTGGATCTCGGCGGCGGTCTGGCCGCGGGCGCCGACCAGGGCCATGGACAGGGCAGTGGCGATGTTGAACGGAGAGAGGATCAGGTTCGCGTCGCCTCCCGCAAGTTGTTTGTAGGCGGCGGTGGTGAAGGCGTTCATGGCGGGTACGATGCGCGAGTCGGCGGCCGGCAGTGCGGCAGCGAGCAGGATTGGCATAACAAAGGGTTTCATGGTGACCTCACATCCATCATGACGCGAATGCGCCGATCCTTTCAGGATCAACCCGCGCCCTGGCTCGGAACCGCCACCGGAGGGGCCCACGGGGCGAAGCCAGGCACTTTCAGGCGGCGCGTGAAGACCTGCCGGCCGTCGGTGACGTAGAGAACGACCGTGCCCTCATAAGCGCCCAGGCCATCGACCTTGACCAGGAGGCAGGCGGGCCTGGCAGGGTCGTACTGGGCGGGCACGTAAACCACGAAACCGTTCTCCGTCCCGGGATAGATTTTGGAATCGGCGATTTGGCCCTGGAGGAACTCGCCGTGCGGAATGCTGGCGTCTGGCTTCCCTTCATCGGGAGGGAAGGGATCTGAGAGTTCGCCCTGGATCTTTCTTACGAGCGCGTCTGAATCGACGGGACGGGCTTGCGCTTGAAGGATGGAAAGCGCGGCGAGAAGCAGGGCAGCCGATGACCTGGTACGACGGAGGTGAGGCATCATAATCTTGCCGAGGGCGCGGCCCTGGCCTAACGCTTGATGGGCTTGATCTTGATGCTCCGGAACTCAACCTTGCCTCCGCCGGTATTGTACTGCAGGCCGATCACGCCCGAGGAATGCGCCGAGTCGCGGCCATCGAGGACCTTCTTACCGTTCAGAATCACGACGAAGTGGTCCCCGTCGGCAGTGACATCGTAACTATTCCACTGGTTCGCGAGGATCTTCGTGGGCTCCGCTTCGATGTGGTTGACCAAGGCGCCGGTTTTGTAAGTCGGCCGAAAGTCCCAAATCTGCAATTCATAACCGGTTTCGGCGGGGATGCCTCCGGTTTTCTGGGAGCGGAGAAACACGCCGCTATTGGTTTCCGCCCCGACCCGGAATTCGATCTTCAGGTTGAAGTCGCCGAACGCGTCGGCAGTGCCGAGCCATCCGCGACGGTCTCCATCGCAGAAGATGGCGCCCGCCGCCACGCCCCACGCCGTGGCCGCGGGTTCGGTAGCGGAAGCCGCATGGGGCTCCCAGCCCCGTAAAGTGGAACCGTCGAACAGAAGCTTCCACCCGGCGGCGATTTCCGCTTTGGTTCGCGTGTTCGGCGCCTGCGCCCGCAGCGCCCCAAGCGTGAGGCAGCCTGCTGCCAGGAGTCCTATCACATTGGAAAATCTCTTCATACAGTTACCTTGTTAGGCGTAGAGAATGCTGCTATCGATCTTGGACACCGACGGAACGCCCGTCAGCACCATGGCGGCCTCCAGCTCGGTCCGGATCCGGTTCATGAAGAGCGCGACTCCGTCGGCTCCGCCTCCGTAAGCGGCGCGCAGGATATGCCGGCCCACCAGGACCACGTCGGCGCCCAGCGCCAGGTATTTCAGCACGTCCGTGCCGGTGGCCACGCAGCCATCGGTAAATATCGCCACCTTGCCTTTCAGTTTTGCGGCGATGGCCGGCAGCACCTCGGCAGTGCCGGCGGTGTGGTCCTGGCGGCGCCCGCCATGGTTCGACACGGCGATTCCCGCAACGCCGGCATCCACGCAGCGCATCGCGTCGTCGAGCCGCATGATGCCCTTCACCACCACGGGCATTTTGAAGGCCTTGACCAGCTCGCGCAACTGCGCCTCGGTCTTGGGTCCGGAATCCACATCGATGGAAAGCCAGGCCGCCCCGGAGGCATCGATCTGGGGCTGCCATTGCAGGATGATCTCGTTAGCGATGGGCTTGCTGTTGTAGAGCGCCTTTCCCTGAAAGCGTTGTACCACGTTCAGGTTCCTCTTCACGTCTTCGACAGGGTACGTCAGGTTGTCGCCGACGGCGCCCAGGGTGCCAGCGGCGACGCATCCGCCCACGATCGAATCGAACCATTCCTGCTGCGTCATCCCCTTACCGAATTTGGTGGCGGCCGGGCCCATGGGCGCGCACACGGCCGGCAGGGAGATCTTATGGCCGAAAATCGTGGTGGAAGTATCGGCGCGCGTTACGTCGTGCACGTTGCGCATCATCACCTTCATGTGCTGCAGCGCGGTGAAATTGTTCTGAAACGACATGCCGGTGCCGCTGCCGGCGATTCCCCCGCCGTCTCCGGAGCAAGCGACGCCGTCGCATACCGGGCAAACCCGGCACGTGGGATAGAGCCGCTCGCGAGCCTTGTCCAGAATGTTTCTGGGGTTGAGGCTGCCGGCGCCGGGCGCGGCGGACTGGGCAGCCTGTTGCGCCGCGGCTCTTGCGGGAACTACGGCCTGTGCAAGCAAGCCCCCACTGCCGATAAGAGTCGAGGCCTTTAGGAGGTTTCGACGGTTGAAGCCGGCGCTATCGCCCGGGAATTCGCGTGCGCTCTCCGGAGTGTCTTTCATGGGGTCCACCCTTCCATCGAGAGTTACAGAACGTTTTGTCTCTTCTTTAGATGGTATGGCCCGTCACCAAGACTGTCAACGGCCTACACTTTGGGAAGGCTGTACGGCTCGCGGTATGTCTTGCTCAAGAGCTGGTTTGCCTGCGCGTCGCCCGGGAATGTCTCGGTCATCGGATCGAAATGGACATCACGGCCCAGCTTGTAGGAGATATTGCCGAGGTGGCACAGCGTCGTGCTCAGACGCCCGATCTCGACATCGGAGTTGGGACGCTTCCGGCTCTTAACGCATTCCAGGAAATTGGCTTCATGGGATCCCCCCGTGCTCAGCGTCGTATCCACCTTGCCGTCCTTCCAATGCACCTCCCACCGGTCGTCTCTCGTAAGTACCGTCCCTTCCGTGCCGTAGTAGGCGGTGCCGACATCGGCGGGCCCGCCCTGGAACTTGGTCCCCGAGCCGGGAGCGGTATGCGGCAGCAGATAATCGGTCGCGAAGCTGCGCAGCTCAAAGTTCAGAAGCATGTCGCCATAGTCGTAGGTGACGATCTCGGTGTCGGGCACTTCCTTCGCGTCCTTCAGCCAGTAGATGCCTCCCGCCGCGGAGATCCGCTTGGGCAGGCACTGGGCGCCATCGAAGCCGTGCATGAGCTGAATGGCCCAAATCCCGACATCGAGCACGTGGATGCCCTGATTCCCGATCTCGCTGTTGCCGTAATCCCAAAAGAACCGCCAGAGGTAATGAAACCGGTTCTCATTGAAGGGGCGCTTCGGCGCGGCGCCGAGCCACCGGTCGTAATCCACGCCGGCAGGAGGGGCGGCGTCGGGCGGGCGGCCGATGTCGATGCGGATCTGGTCGATCCACGCTTTGATCAATGCCACCTTGCCAATCTTGCCCGCCGCGACGAACTCGACGGCGCTCTTGTAGTGGACCCCGCTGCGCCGTTGGGTGCCCACTTGCATCACGCGATTGTACTTGCGCGCGGCGTCGCGCATGAGTTGCCCTTCCTGGATCGTGTGGCTCATGGGCTTCTCGCAATAGACGTCCTTGCCGGCCTGACACGCCATCATCGCGATGCGGGCGTGCCAGTGATCCGGCACGGCGATCACCACGGCGTCGATTTCCTTGTCCTCCAGCACGCGCTCGAACCGGCTCTCAAACGCCGGCTTGCGGCCTTGCGCCGTAGCCAGGTCCGCCCCCGTCTTCTCAAGGATGGCGGGATCCAGATCGCAGAACGTCTTGAATTGCGCGCCCGCCTGGATGGCCCGCAGCGCCACCCCACGCCCTTGGTTGCGTCCGCCGATCAGCGCGAGCGTGACCTTCTCATTGGCCCCCAAAGCCGCGGGGTTCCAGTTGATGAAACTCCCGGCGGCTGCGGCCGCACCCGCGGATGTCAGAAACGTCCTTCTGTCTTGCATCACGTTCACTGGCTCCTTCCCTGCTGCTGTCGCGTCACTCCGCAACCACGCCCAATCCCGGCCCGTTCAGGCCGGCCGTCCGCACCATCCCGTCCTTCACGACGAAGATGCCCGGGAAGCGCTTCTCCCACCCGCTGTTGGCCGCCGGAACGTACTGGCGGGCATTCGCTTCAACGGCTTTCACCGTTGGCACGTGCGCCGCCAGCGTCACGGAGTGCGCCAGCGACGCGCCCGGACACGTTAGATCCTGCACGCACAGAAACACNNGCAGCCCCCGAGTAGCCCATGGACAGCGCCTTGAGAAATGCGTCTTTCCCGGTGAGGGATTCGTCGATCACCACGGGTACGATTTTGGCGGCTTCATGCATGTCGTTTTGCGGGTTCGCATCCAGATCGCGCGCGGTGGGCTGTTCCACGTACTGGATGCGCGCAAACGCTTGCGGCGCACGCGACTTCAGCGTCTCCAGAAACTCCACCAGGTAGCCCACATTGGGACACTTCTCGTTGAAATCGAGCGAATAGACATACCCGGAGACCTTGCGTTCGCTCTCCGTTCGGGCGGTGGCTTCGTGGACGCGGACCACACGATTGAAATCCCATTCGCGGTCGCTGCCGTTCAGCTTGATTTTGATGTGCGTGATGCCGTTGAACCGTATCCATTCGGGCAGCGTTTCCGGAAGGCCGTCGCCAATCGGGTGTTGGACGTCCTCGGGCAGGATCGGATCTACTCCACCCACTAAGTGGTACAGCGGCAGCGCCGGCTTCGGTTGTCGCGCCACGTACCGGTCGAGGGTCTCGCCGCGAAACTCCGGCCCCAGGAACCGGCTCAGGTCGGGCGGCAGGTAGTCCGGGCCGAGGGTCTCAAAGCTGTTCCGCCGGTGCAGCTTGCCATAAGCGTCATGAATGGCGGCGTCGAAGGCGCTGGCCGTCACCAGCACCGAGAGCAGCGGAATCGGTTCGTCCAACCCGTGGGATATTTCGGCCGCGGCGGATACATAGCGAGGTTCGAGCGCCTGGTTGAGATCGACGGGATGACCCCATTCCTGCTCCGTGGCAGTGATTTTCGCAATCCGCGCCGCCAGATCCTTCATCGCGGCAAGCGTCTGATCGTACGTCAACCGTTTGGAGGGGAACGACCACACGTTGCCCAGCGTCATGGAGCCGAAGCCGTGCGCCGTCTCGCCCTGCCGGCCGCGAACCGTGCACCGCACGTTCAGAATAGTGACCCGGTCCACAACCGACCCGCCGAACTTGATGGGCGTACGGTACCGATAATCTTCGAAGGAAGGTTCGGTTTCCACGATCCGGATATCGGACGAAGTGCGGCTCCAGATCGCCGGCGCTCCCAGCAAGAGTCCGCCGGCCGATGCGAGCGCGCGCCGCCGCGTCACGCCGAGGGAGCAGGATGACGCCATGGTGTTCATTTACGCCGCCTTCCAGTGTAAACCCGCGCGCCGTGGGGTCAATTGGGTTACACTCGAATCGAACATGAAACGCATCCTGATTCTCGCCGCAGTCGCGCTATGCGCCTCGGCCGCCGACGTCCGCCTCGGCATTATCGGGACGGATACCTCCCACGTCGTCGAGTTCACCAGAATTCTCAACGATGCAACAGCGGCGGACCACATCCCCGGGGCGCGCGTGGTGGCGGCGTACAAGGGCGGCAGCGCGGATATCGAAAGCAGCAAATCCCGCGTGGACCCGTACGCCGAGCAGATCGGTTCGAACTATGGCGTCGAGATCGTGCCCGATATTCAGACGCTGCTCGGCAAGGTGGATGGCGTGATGATTGACCACCGCCACGCGAAGTATCACTTCGAGCCCGNNGCCCGCAAGCCGCTGTTCATCGACAAGCCGCTGGCCGCCACGCTGGAGGATGCGCGCGAGATCGCGCGGCTGGCGAAGGAGGCCGGCGTCCCGTGGTTCAGCTCTTCCACCCTGCGGTTTAGCGACATGGTCGCCGGTCTGAAGTTCCCGGACACCGTGGGCGCAATCACGTGGGGACCGGGGCCGTTCGAACCCCACCACCCACTGGATCTCGCGTGGTACGCCATTCATCCCATCGAGATGCTGTATACGCTGATGGGGACGGGATGCGAATCGGTGACCCGAATCGCGGGGCAGGACGCCGACGTGGTNNGTGGGCCGGTGGAAGGATGGGCGCATCGGCGTGGTGCGGGCCAATCGTCCCGGCAACGATTACGGCGCGGAGGTATTCCGGCCAAAGGAGACCGTCGCCAGCCGTCCGCAAGGAGCCGGCGGTTACCGTCCGCTGGTGGTTGAAATCGTGAAGTTTTTTGAGACCGGCAAGCCGCCCGTTCCCAACGAGGAGACCCTGGAGATCTTCTCATTCATGGACGCCGCCCAGCGCAGCAAGGAGCATGGCGGGATTCCCGTGACCTTGCGATAGGCCGCTCTCTTAGCCGGTTGTTAAACATAACGTCATAAGTAATTNNACCCGGCAGTCGAACTGCGCCGCCAACGAGTGCTCCTTACGCAAACAATAACGACGCGATGTTTAACTGACGGCGGCGGCGGTCAGCGCGCCCTGGCGGCTGCGAATTAACGCAAATCGCGATCCGGCGATTTGCACCTTCGCCGCGGCCTGGCAGCCGGAGACCCTGTCCATGGCGACCAAACCCCAGGGCTGTCCGAATTGTTCCACGGAATTGCTGGCGACGCTCGCCAGTTTTTTCGCAAGGTCGCCGCGCAAAACCAGAAACTGCGGGGATTCCGGATCGGGATTCGCCGCCATCAGGGTGCGCATGGCTGCCACGCGACTGGCGCACGCGCTCATCGCGTCGGCCCACCAAACGATCACCGAGTAATCGGACGCGATGATTTGAACCTGTTCCGGTGGCAGGTCCGGAAACAGGGGCGCGAAATTGAATGGGCCGGCGTCGCACATCTGGGACCACAACTGGTCGTCCGAGACGCCCCGCAGCCTGTAGGCGTCGGCGGCATCGGGACGGACTAACAGGCGGATGGCTTCCCGCCCGGCGCTTTGGTACTCGCTCTGCTGCTTGGGGTCCGCGCCGTTCAGAAACAGAGCCGGCGCCAGATTGTCGCCGTAAGAGGTCTCGGCGTAGATCATGGTCTTGCCGAAATCGTTCACGCCCGCAGGCAGGATGCCCGGCGCGGCCGCATCGAGCAGGCCAAGAGCCGTGGCTGTGGTCAAATCCGTCCGCATGTCGTCCGCGCTGGTCGATTCCCGCAACTCAAAGTACGAATGCGAGCATTCGATTTCCGGCGCGGAAACCACGGACTGACTGCCGCGATACACGGCGGTAATGAAGAAGCTATTGGCCAGAACATGCCGCAGCTTGTCGGGGTCCGCTCCAAAGTTAATGGTAGAAGCGGCGACCTGTTGCGCGGTGGCCTTATCGGTGATGACCAGGTCTCCGGTGACCGGCTCGAAGAGAACCGTGCCTTGGCGGAGCAACTCGGCTGTCGAAATGTAATTGTAGATCCCCAACAAGTTCACCTTCCAGGTCATGCCGGTCTTCTGCAAATCCGTCGCGATGCTTCGGACCATCTGCACGCCCGCCGGCAGCGCATCGCCCGTGAGACCGGTGAGATCGCCGTGCAGCGCGTCCGTCAGAGCGGCGCTTCCAACGGCGTCCAGGCCGGCGAGGTCGAACTCGTAAAGGAACGCGGCGCTTAACGAGTCGCTGCCCGTCAGTGAGGCCAGCACCGAGAGCTGCAACTTACGCTGAGCGGCATTGTTCACAGCCGCAACCATGGCTTGCGTCTGGTCATCCGGCAAACCGAGTGACTTGAGGCCGTTGGGGTCCGCGGCCGCACTCTTGCTGACGGCGGAGATGATGCTGGAGAACAGGTCCGTGCTGCTGGTCCCCGCCGAGATGCCGGCGCTCGGGTTCACCGAGACTGTGGTCTCGGACCCGCGCTTGCGGTAGAAGCCCAGGCTCACGTGACCGGCATCCAGCTTGCGAATCCGAAGCTGATAATCCAGGGAGACCGAGCAATTCGCGGCCACGACGACCGAGCCGCCGGCCGACACATCGAGCGCAGGCAACGGAGACGGCAGTTGCAAGGTAGCCAGCGGATTGGCGGCGGCGAGAAGATTGGCCGAAACGCTGAACGCAATCGCGCCGCGGCCTTCCATAGTAACGATGGAATCGGCGGGCAGCGCGCGAAGGTCGTCCAGGCCGCCGGGGATCGAGAAGCCCGCAACGGTGGTTTCGACGGCTTCGAGAATGGTGGGCGCCACCGGCTGGGTTTCGAACTTGCGGTGGTTAGTCAGAGTGACCGTGGCGCCCGGTTGGAAGCCGAAGGTTAGCTGGTTGAACGTGGCGCAGATATCGGGACCCGCGGTGGCGCAGAGCCCGATGGAGACATATCGCTCCGAGGGGCCCACCGGAATGGTTTCGCCGTACGTGTCGTCTGCGAACAAAGAACCGCCGCTGACGGGAGGCACGTACACGTCCATAATTCCGCTGAGGCCGGCATCCAGTTGCAGGGTCACGCCGCCCGAACCGATGTTGACCGGCTCATCGAGACTCAGGCCTGTGTGAAGGCTGGTGATGGACGGGTTCGCCAGCGTAAGGTCGGCGAGCGATTTGAGATTCAGATCCTTCAGCGAGAGCTTAGTCAAGTTAGCGGCGTATTTCGAGAGGGACGAGAGGATATCGGTCTGGATATTCACATCCAGCCCGAGTTGATCGGTAAGTTGGATCGTCGGCATGATTTCTCCTTAACAGCATCTGAAAAAGGCGCATCGGCCGGCCGATCTTGGGCATTTGCCCAAAACCTCGAAGGGGCGCCAGTTTAGAATCAGCACGTTACAGGTTTGATTTTGGGCATTTGCCCAAATCGTCCGCCAGGAGGGCCATTTTCAGTAGCCTGCTAGAGCAGCCCGGCGGCCATCAGCGCCTTCTGTTTTTTCACAAAACCCAGGAAGATGAAAAACGTGATGGCAAAGGTGAAGTCCGTACACACCGTAATCCAGAAGATTTTAGCTACCCCGGTCTTGAACACCAGATAGTAGAAGTCGGGAGACGCCGACGCGATCTTGCCTAAGATGCCGGCCTTTACGATCTTCTCGGTGTGATACAAGTCTTTGTAAACCGTGTAGTACATGTAGGCGAAGACCAGGATCAGCAGCATCCAGCGAAGGTAGTTCACGCCGGGAGCCGGCGGATGGAGCCCCTCGACGGTGTAAACCCAGTCGCCCAAAAAGAGAAGACCCACGCCGCCGATGAAATTGTGCCAGACGGCGATGGCCCAGTGGATTTTCCAGAATCGTTCCGTTCCCATCACTTTCCTCCTCGAAGTTATCTCTTGACGGCTGGTTCTCGCTTGCCCCACGCCGACCAGTCGCCGCTCTCGCCAATCTTAGTCGTAGGCTGGAATAAAGCCGCTTCTCCGGTAGGCTCGTCACTCATCTGCGCCTTGTAACCCAGGCTGGTGATGTAGCGGTCCATCATCCAGGGGAACAGAATGCTTAGCGTGACAAAGACCTTGCCAATCATGCCGACCCACACTTCGCGGCGGGCGTGCACCGCGCACCTGACTATGTCTTTCGCCACGCGATCGGCCGGTAGCACGATGGGCAGCGGCTTCGAACAGTGGCCCATTTTCGACAGCGCATTGTCATAGAACGGCGTATCCACCGAGGGCGGGCATATCACGCATAGAGCAATGTTCTCCTTCTCGGTCCTTAGTTCCATGCGCAGCGCCTCGCTGAGCCCGACGATGGCGAACTTGGTCGCGCTGTAGAAACTCTGCAGCGGCAGGCCGCGCTTGCCGACTACCGACGCGAGGTTGATAATCGTTCCGCCGCCATTCTTGCGCAACAGAGGGAGCGCGGTCCACATGCCGTACATCTGGCCCATGAAGTTCACATCGAACAGGCGGCGGACCTCGTCCTCGGTTACGTCTTCGAAGCGGCTGTAAATCGACACGCCGGCGTTATTCACCCAGGTATCGATTCGTCCATAGGTTCGAATGGCCAAATCGGCGAGCGCTTCCACCTGGTCCCTGCACGAAACGTCCATCTGCATGCCCACGCCCAGACCGCCGGCGTCCTGGATGTCCTCAAGAATCGCGGCGATTCCGGAAGCGCTGCGTCCTCCCACCACCACGCGCGCGCCGCCGGCGGCGAATCGTTTAGCGGTGGCGCGTCCGATTCCCGAAGCGGCCCCGCTAATCACTACTACTTGCTGGTTCAGCGGCCTTCCCATGCGATGGTCTCCTTCATAGAGTCTTCAAGTATTCCATCAGAGCCTGTTTATCGGCCGCGCTGAGATCGCTGCCATAGGAGTGTCCCTGGTTGGAATTTCCAACCACCGACGTATCGTAGCGGAAGCCTTCCAGTTCGGCCTGCGCACCGGCGGAGACGAAGCCTATGTTGGCCTGGTCGTACACGTCGTAGCCGCGGTAAAAGATCTTGGAGCGCTCTCCGGGCGGCAAGAGCATCTCGCGCATGTTGGGCACGGAGCCGTTGTGCAGATACGGCGCGCGCAGCCAGACGCCGTCCAATGGCAGAGACAGGTAGCCATCGGAACTGCGGAAGTGATGGAAGGCCCACGGGTAGCCATCGGCCCACTTGTTGAAAGCGTCGGCCGAGGATTGCGGCCAGCTCTTGTTGCGGTTGGGGTCCGTGCCCACTTCGGCGATGGAAACCACCGTGCCCGTGCGCGCGCCGCCGAAAGCGTGGCACGCGGCGCATCGCTGCGCGAAAATCGGCTGCCCCTTGGCGGCCAAAGCCTGATCGATGCCGAACGGATATTTTGGCGCGGAAAGGTCCCTAAGCCACGCCTCGACGCGATCGAGCGCGGGGATATCGATGGAACTCTTGGTGGCGCCGGCCGCCAGCGCGGCGCTGCGGACGGATTCGGTGAGCGTGCTGTTCAGCCCGTCGGAATGGTGCAGCATGTTCTCATGCGCGCGCTCGTTCCAGATGGCCATCACGTCCGTGCTGCCGACCACGTGATCGTCGGGGAGCCGCATCACTTCGCGCTGGAATGGGTTCATGTCGGTGCGCCCGGGGCCCCAGTCGGGCCGCTCCGGCATCCAGTAATAATCCACCTTCTCGGTCTTCAGAAGCTCGCGCTTCGTGGCTGGGATGATGAGGAAGCGGTAGAGCGCGCGGTCCACCATGGGCATGTCGTAAATCGCCAGGATGGCCTTCATGATGTTGGCGGACGTGAAGCGGTCGTCGTGGGCGCAGGCGAACAGGAAGCGCACGTAGCCTTGAGGTTGAAACCGGCTGGTGGCGCCGCCGAAGTAGAACTGCGGCGCTTCGTTGGGACCGGTGCGAACCGAGGTGGTATGGCAGCCGGCGCAATTGACGCCCACGCGCGGGATGCCGACAATCTCCTTGGTGAAGCCGATGGGCATCTCCTTGCCCATTTCCCAGGAGGCGCCCAGCGCGACGTAACCGCCGGGCCCGGGAAGCCTATCGGCGAAGATGCGCGGTAGCACCACCCAGATCCAATACGGGATGCCTGCCGGCGCTTCCACTCCGATGGAGCCGTACTTGAAGTGCTCCACGGGGTCGGCGTACACCGTGATGACCTTGCGGAACAGCTTGTACCAGAAGAACGCTCCGAAAAAGGCGATGAGAACCAGGCTGACCACCAACAGCCTGCGGAAACGATGCGAGCGGAAATAGGAGAATTGGTTCATAGCGGCCTCCTACAGCTTTTTCATGTACTCCACCAGCGCGTCTTTCTCCGCCGGCGAAAGCTGGGTTCCGTAGAGGTGCCCGCCGTTGCCATTGCCGGGAAGAGCGGTGTCGTAGAGGAAGTACTTCCTGCCATTTTCCTGGGGGACATCGGAGACAAAGCCGGCCTTCGCGCGGTCGTAGACATCGTAGCCGCGATAGAACGTCTTGGGACGGGCCGCGGGAGCCTCGATCAGGTCGCGCAGCGTGGGAACCGAGCCATTGTGAAGATACGGCGCCCGCAGCCAGACGCCATCGAGAGGCATATTAGCGTACCCGTTGGTCTTGCGGAAGTGCGTGAAGCGCCACGGATACCCGGCGTAAAGCAGGTTCATGTTGGCGGCGAAATCGTAGGTGTAGGAATCCAGGCGGCCGCGGTCGGTTCCGATCTCGCCGATGGGCGTGACCTTGCCAACGTAGGCCGATCCGAAGTCGTGACATCCCGCGCAGTGACTCTTGTAGAGGCCGGCGCCCTGTGCGGCCAAATTCTCGTCGATGGCGTAAGGATACTTGGGCGCCTGCAATCCGTCGAGCAGCCAGTCTTCAACCCGCTGGATGGATTTCAGATCGATGCTGACGGGAGTGACTCCCGCGCCAAGCGCGGCGCTCTTGTCGCGCTCCGCCAGCAGATCGTTGTTGCCGTCCCAGTGAAGCTGCATGCCAATGCGCGGCGTCTGGTTCCAGATGGAAGGCAGGTCGGTGGCGCCGACGCTAGGGTCGTGGTCCATGGGGAAGTTGAATTGTACAGTCTTGTAGGGGTTGAAGGTATCGACCCGCCCCGGCCCCCAATCGGGGCGCGAACTCATGAAAGAGAGCTGCCGCGCGCGCTCCAGCAGGACCTCGCGCGTGGCGTAGACGGCCTGCTGATAGACGAACGTTTCGAGCGGGTCGAGACTTGTTCTCGCTTTGATGGCGCGTACCACGTTGTCCGCGGTGAACCGGCCGTCGGACACGCAAGCGATGAGGAAGCGCAGATACGACTGCATATCGAAGGTGTTGGCCGGCATGCCCAGGTAAATGCGCGGCGTGGAACCGGGCGTGTCGCGAACCGTGCCGGTGTGGCAGATGGCGCAATTCATGCCGAGACGGTCGATATAAACGCGCCTTCTCCCGAAGCCGATGGGAACATCCTGGCCGGGTTCGAACACGAATCCGAAGGACGCATAGCCGTTGCCCGAGAGCTTGTCCGGAAACATGTCGGGCAGCACTTTCCAGATCCAGTACGGGATGCCGTCGGCTACCGCGCCGGTAGCCGCCTCGCTTCCAATGGAGCCGTATTTGAAGTGGTCCTCGATGGGCGTGTAGACCACCGGGAAATTCGGATTGAACCGGCGGAACAGAAACAGTCCGAGGATATAAACCACCATGACGAGGACCACCACCACGCGCGCCGCCATGCTGCGAGTGGTCTGCTCGATGGGCGTGAGTGGCTCGGCCATGGCTAGTCTCCTCCTTCAGCGGGGACCGGATCGAAGGGCGAAGGGTGAAAAACGGACATCACCTCCTCGATCATGCGGTCGTAATCGCCATCGAAGCGCGAGAGTTCGTAACAGCCCAGCGGATTCTTGATGGCGTTGACCAGGCACTTGTTGCAGTGGGTGCAGGGGCGGTCCGGAATGTCTTTGCCGGAGGCGAAGATCTTGACCAGGTCGTTGTTGGCGACCAGCGCGCGCGCAATGCTGACGGCGTCGCAGTAGCCCTCGCCGATATAACGGCGGATGATGGACGCGGTCTGAAATCCGCCGGTCACCAGCACCGGAATCTTGAGGTGGCTCTTGATCTGGCGGGCGGTATCGGCGTTGATGCCTTCGACGATATCGGGCTTCTTGCGATTCCAGAAATAGTTGAAGATGGGGCGCAGCAGCCGGTAACGGAAGATCAGGTATCGCCGGAAGGTGTATATGCCGCTCGAGAGCATCACGTCGAACGTGCGCAAAGCCCAATCGATAGGGAAGCCGCCGGGCGGATTGAAGGGATGCGGAAAAGAACTTCCGCCGGAAATGTGCACGGCGTCCACGCCGGCCTCCTCCAGCCAGCGGCAGATCTGAATGGTGTCCTCGACGGTGTTGCCCTTGCCCTCCCATGGAAAAACGGCGTTGCCGTAGTCGTTGCCGTTGATCTTCACCTGGACGTGAAAATCGTCGCCCACCTGCTTGCGGATTTCGGCGACGGCCTCCAACAGGAAGCGCGCCCGGTTTTGGAGTGAACCAANNGGTTGTTGATGCCCGAACTGAGAAACTGGGTGAAGAGGTAGCCGTTGGCGCTGTGCGTTTCGACGCCATCGAGCCCGGCTTCGCGCGCGCGGCGTGCGCCTTGCCCGAAATCGTGGATGGTCTGGCGGATGTCCTCGCGCGACATCATCTGCGGGACAAAGCCGTCGAAGAGCTCGATGCGGTCGGTCGCGCTGAGGGGTTTGCGAAACTGGTTTTCGACGCCGGGAACGTCCTGCTGCCGGCCGGAGTGGCTGAGCTGCAGAATGAAGCGGCAATCGTGCGCGTGAACGCGCTGGCCGACTTCGCGCCAGAAGGGAATCTTGTCGTCGGAATCGATGGTGGCGTAGTTCGGCATGATCCGGCCATGAATGGACACCGCCACGAATGACGAGAGAATCGCGCCCACGCCGCCGCGCGCGAACTTCTCTTCCCAGTTAAGCCGCGTGTTGCTGCCGGAGCCGTCGAAGTTATCGAAACGGCCAGAGATGTTGGAGCGAAAGATGCGGTTCTTCACCGTCAGGTTTCGGAAGCGCAGCGGCTGAAAGATGATGTCGTCCATATCCCCTCCTGGTTTCAGTTCTTCACCTCTAGCAGGCAGGTCTTGTCCGCCAGGAACGTCTGGCCCGCGGGGTCCACAGTCGCGCGGCAGGCGCCGAACAGGGTGGTGTGAATTTCGGTTTGGCGGTCGGCATCGAGGCGCGCGAACTGATCGATGGAACCGCGCGCTTCCACGTCGAGGCGCAGGCCGGGCGCGCGGATGGATGCCGTGAAAACGCGGTGGCCGGATTCCACCTCGCCGCAGCGGCCGATGCGCAATCGAAAAAGGCTGTCGAGCGCGGAGTTCAAATGGTATTCGCGTCCACCGTGGAAGACCCACGCCGAAGGCATCCAGCGGCCCAAGAGGCGCGCGCCGCTGATTTCGAAAGCCAGGTCGGTCCCGGCGAAGCGCGGCGCGGAGATCAGAACCCAACGCGCGGCGGCCAGCGATTCCAAGGAATAGGTGGAGCAGACGATCGGCGCATCCTCATATACGGCGCCTTCGCAAATGGCCTGCTCCAGGACGCCGTAGCGGGAGCGAAAATCGGGAACCGCGTCGAACCACCAGGTGACAAAGCCCGGCACAAAGCGCATGGCGCGGCCGTTGAGCGCGAAACGCGCGTCCAGATGCATTCCAGGCAGCGCGCCGCGGCATCCGAAAGCGTCGAGCGAGATGCCGCCGAGGGCCGCGCCCAAGGCGCCCGGCGCGCCCTTGAGGCCGCTTGGCCCGAAACCGTGGAGCACGATGCGTGGGGGGCGGCCTTGCCGGTAGGTCACCAGACGCGCCAGGCACTCGCCGGGCCGCCGTATGAGGTCCAGCAGGAATCCGTCTGCGCCGTTCGTGGCGAAGATGTACCAAAAGGCGTATTTGGTGGGGCATGCTTTAGCTTGCCCGGACGGCGCGCTCATCCTAGTTCCCTACCTTGATGAAGTTCTTCACGTTTTCGGCCACGATGGGAGGGTTGTTGTCCACGGTCACCTTCGTGGTGCGCGCGATTTGTTCGGCCTTGTCGGCAGCTTCTTTCTTCGATACGTCGCCCGTCAGGACGGCCAGCAGGCTGGCGACGCGAATCTGCACGTGACCGGCGGTCATGACATCGGCGTCCAGCTTCGTGCGGATCGCGGTCTGCAGCATGACGTCGTCGGAACTGGAAGACTCGGGGTGGATATACACGTCGACGGCCACGGTCCCCAGCTTGGGGTTCTTCCTGCAGGCGGGGAGCGCGACGGCCAACAGGACCAAGGCTAGCGGAAAGCATCTCGACATAGGGTTAGGGCTCCATGGATCGTTGAACGGTGTAAATCAAATCGCGCAACAGGGGAGCGGGTTCCTGCCCGCGCCCACCCCACATGACACGCACTTTGGAATCAAGCGTTAGGCCGTCGACGCCGAATACCTGGACGCCGCTGAGCGTGAGCAACTCCGGTTCGGTTTGCACTTGCCCCTGCCGGACGCGAAAATCGAGCGCCATGTCTTGGTATTGCAAGGCCCGCGGCGCGGACGTGAGGTTGAGGCTGCTGGTCAGTAGTTGCAGGAACTGGTTGGCGGGCTTCAGCGTGATACCGCTCTCCGTCTGCAGAATGCCCGGCAGGTGGGCGCCATCGGCGGCGCTGCGGACCTGCACGGAAAAATCGACGCTGTCCAACTGCCGGACGCGGGAAGCGTCGGCAAGCAACTGCGGCGCGAGCAGGCGGTCGGCGAGGAAGCCCTTGGTACTGAATTGGACGTCGCCATCGAGGCGATCTTCAAGATAAGGACGGGGAAGCGCGATGGCGCCGGCTTCGAGGCCGCGGAAGGTGAATGCGCCGAAGCTATCGACGCTGGCGGCGTCTTTTTGCCAGCGGATGGCGGCCTGCGCCAACCCGCCGATAGTTCCCGAAGTGAAAGGCTGATCGAACGCGGCGTGAATCTCGAGGGCGTCGCCGTAGCCGATGGCCAGCCGCAACGGTTTGGCGCCAGGCTGCGCGGGGCCGCCAATTCGGCTATAGAATGCGCTGTCGAAAAGCTCGCCCGCGGTTCCCGGCAGCAGATCTTTTCGCAGCGCGACCACCAGTGGCGTGTCGAGCCTCCAGCGGCTGCCGAGAACTCCGATGTCCGCGGGCGCGTTCAGATCGACCAGCACATGGCCTTCGGCGAGACGCGCGCCCAGGTGAAGATTCACCGAGCCATCGATGCGTTCCTGCCCGATATCGATGCGCCGCAGCACGGTATTGGCGTCGATGGCGACGCCGTCGGGAGCCATCGAAACCGTCGGTTGCCCGCCGGTTACATCGACATCCCAATCGAGCGGAAAGGCGGAGGCGTTCTCCGCGGCGAACACTTGCGCGGCTTTTTGGATGTGATTGGTTAAGCCCGCGGCAGCGTCGCCGATCTGAGTCAAGAGCGGCGACTGAGGAGAGTCGGCAAGCGTGAAGTTCAGAGAGACATCGGCCGCTGCGAAAGCTTTGAGTTTGCCGCCGTCGAGAGTGACCGCCACGCCAGGCGCGGAAGCGGATACCGCGACCTTGGGAAGCTCCGGCGCCGCGACATGGAAGGTCGTGGGAGCGGATTGCGAGACTTCGAGGTTGTTGACCTTGGCAAGGGGACCAGCGGCGATCATGCCGGTCACATCGAGGCCCACGAGTTTCGTACCGGCCAAAGTCGCGTCGGCCTGCAGGTCCGTAAGCGTGGCTTGCGGTTCGATGCCATTGAGCGAAAGGCCCACTTCGTTCAGCAGCTTTCCGGTATCGAGCGGCCTAGTGAGGCCGAAATGGACCGCTTGCGCCGCCAGAGAAAGCTCTGCGCCTAGTGGCTCCGCGAGCACGGTGTCGACGGACGCATCCGTCAGATGGGTGTGGGCGGAATACGGGAACGCCGCGTGGGCGCGTTTCACCTGCACACTGGTATCCGTATCGAACGATGCCAGCTTGAGTCCCGGCAGCGAGGCCTTGAGGTTGCGGGTCTCGATGTCGTCGAGCGTGATTGGTTCGCCGCCGTCGAGGAAAACAGTGATGGATTGCGGGGTCCCTTGAATGCGGAAGCGGGTTTCAAGTGGAATTGTGGGGATCGCGATCTGGGGCATCTGGAACTTGGGCGATTCGAGCGCCTCGCCGTGCGTCGAGAGATGCAGCGCGGAAACCTGGTTGAGCGCGAAGCCGCTGGGAGTTTCGGCCAGCTCCACGACGTTCCAACCGCTCGAGATCTTAACCGGCGCGAGACCGGCGGCGGCGTCCCAGGCGACATCGGCGCGCAAATCGTTCAGCTCGATGTCGGCGGCGCCGAGATCCGGGACGAGCTGCGGAATCCGCACTTGCGCGCGCGCGTTGGCTTCGATGGGGCCCGCGATGGACGCGATTCCGCCGGAGGCCTGCAATTCGAGCGGAATGGCCTGGGGAATCCGCGATGTAATCTGCTGCCGCACCGTCAGCGGCTGATCCGGCAACTGCCAATCGCCGTTCCACAGATTGGCGGTCAGGCGAATAGGTGCGGAGGTCCGGACGGCCGCGGTGGCGAAGCTGGCTTGCGCAGTCAGCGTTTGGGGAATCGATTCGCGCGAAGTGATTCCCTCCAAGCGAAAATCGGATTCGGGAATGCTGGCTTCGATGGGGCCGCTCACGCTCAAAGGCCCGGTGTGCAGGGTAGCGGAGAAGCCGCTCGAATCGGAGCGAACAAAGGCAAACGTGGCGCTATCGAGCTGGATCTGGTTGCCGCCCAACGAATATCGCGTCGTGCCCAGGTTGCCGGCCACATTGGTGGCGCCGGTAGTGCACGGCATGGGCGCGCGCGCGCTCAAACTAATCTGGTCGATGGTGGCGCCGTTCGCTTCCACGCCGCCGGCTTGCACGTCGGCTGTAATCCACTTCGGCCATGCGACACGCGCCGTGGCCTTGGCAATATGAACCGACGCGCCGGGCTTGGTGTGCAGGTCGTCCACCTGCGCGCCTTCGAGATTAGCGGAACCGGCCACCGCGACCGGCGCGGGCGCGCCGTTCCAATCGGCGGCAAAGCGCGCGGTTTTGGCGGTGTAGTCCACGGCCGCGCGGGCGACCGCGGCGGGAGGCTTCATGCCCGCCGGACAGGCGGCATCGGGCAGATCGGCGGGCCCGCTATTGCGCACCGTGATGGCGCCGCAGAAAGAAACCGGCGGAGTCTTCTTCCACGCGGCCGGCAGGTACCGGATGCGCTGCAGAGCGTCCAGCCCGCCCGTCTGCACCGTGCCGTTGGCGGAAGCCCGCGCAATGTCGATGCTCTTCAGGGCGGAGCCGTTCAGGCCGACGGCGACGCCGGCAACCGCGGCTTGCGGCACGGCCACGTGAATCACGCCGGAGGCGCCGCACGTGGTCTGGTGAACTGTGGCCGTGATATCCTGCGCATCCGCCTGCGCTACGGCGACCTGATTGATAGCGGGAATTTGCGGAACTCCAATCGCCGGCCAGGTCCGCAACACAAGCAGAAGCAAAGCCAGCAGTACGACGGGCACATCCACGGCGGCCGGTTCCCAGCGCTGATGCCACTGCGCGGCGTGACGGTAGGCCAATGCCCAAAGCGCGATGGCTACTACCGGCGCCGCAATCGCAATGGCCACCCAGGAACCGGTGAGCGCGAGCAGGGGAAACGCCGCGAACGGCGCGAGAATCGCCGCCATCCGCCAGAGAATGGAGGCCGGAACCCGCGTCAGCAGGGCTTTCAGAACGAATAACAAAATCGCGGCGCCCATCAGGAACCGGATCAGCAGCCCGCGCGCGGTGGCGATCCACACAACCGCCAGCGGCAGCGTCCGAGCGCCCATTGCCTGCAAAACGTTGGCGGCAGCCTGCAAACGGGCCGCTGCCGGAGCGAGGGCGGCCGGATCCACATCCACCCGGATGCCGCGGGCCGCTGCGTCCTTCACGGTAATGGCCGGCGGCGCGAGCGGCGCCAGCGCGGCGGACGCGAAATCGACGCTGACGATGCCGAGTACCTTGAGGCCTTGCATCGAACCCGAAACATCGCCGGGCGAGGCCGTAAACGAACCGGCCGAGACCAGTTCCCCGCCCTGGTCGCTCCAGGAAAATCCCGATCCCGAAATTGTCTTGGGCCAATCGAACTGCACCGTTCGGACCGTGACCAGTTTGTCGCCCACGCGGATGCCGTAAAGCTCGCCGCTGCCGGACACGCAGACCCTGGCTTCGTCCAGGCCGCCCGTAGCGGCGCCTTCCAGCTCGACATTCACGCCGCGCGCGTCAATCTCGACGCCGCATTTCGGGGCCAGCGCCACCGCGTCGAGCGAATAGCGAATGTGAAACTCGCGCTCCACCCAGTTGCGCAGCAGCGGCGCTCGCGCCACGTTGGTGAGAAGCCCGTTCCGCTCGCCATGCATAATGCCTCGCACCGTCAGCCCGGCCCACGCGAAGCCGGCCGCGAGCAGCGCATAGATCGCGCATCTCGCGGGGCGTCGGCGGATCCAGGCTAGTGCGTTTCGGAGCATGCATTTGCCTCAGTGCTTGCCCCATACCGCGTGATGCTTTGCCTGCCTGTGATAAATATCCGGTTGAATGAACTTCTCGTAGTATTCGATTTCCAAATGCGACACTTGCAGCCACACGCCAGGCACGTGGAATGAGTTCACGTGGGCGGGGAAGCGTCCATAAGTGTCGTAGATGTAATTGCAGATGTCCTTTATGTATTGGACGGTTTCTTTAGAAGGCCGCTCCGCGTTGCGCATGAAATACGCGGCATCGTCCGCGCGGCGGTAAGGCTTTTCAAAGACGGCTTGATCGCCGTACACTCCGTCCGCTCCGTACTTGTCCTCGTAAACCCGGTCGACGGCGTCGTTCATCGAAGAGATGTACGGCGGGCAAAGTCCTTCGAGGATTCCGTCGAGGCCCACGGGGTTGGGCAGCGGCGCCGGAAGCGGCGGCCAGCGGCGCCACGTCTTCGGCTGCTGCATGCGGAAGCCCAGGCCATACGTCCCCTTGGAAGGGTCGCGTTCGAAAACGTAAGGCGCGCCGACGCCCGCGTGGATCCAGCCACCGAGACCCATGCCGTGCGTGACCAGCATCAAGTTCTGGAGATGGAAAAGGGCCTCGTAATCGGTCCGCATCGTGCCCGCGAATCCGAGTGGGAAGGGATAATCCGATTGCAGCCACTTCTTTTGCACGCGTTCGATGCCGGCCACCGGCTGGTAAGGGATTTTCGGCACAACGCCAATTAAACTTCCGGCCCAGGCGGCCCATTCGATCAGTTTCTTGGGTTTGAACTTCGACCAGTCGTCCAGCACCAGGGGACGCTGCCCGTCGGGTTCGGAAAGCATGATGAACAGCACATTGATCATCTGGCGCGTGGTGTCGACCAGCGGCAGGAACACGCTGGTGCCCGGCCGGTTGGAGATCATTTTGTTCCAGGTGAAGTAGTAGGGCCAGCGGCGTGGGAAGTCCAGGCGCTCCGGATAGATCTTGCGTTTGACGCCGGCGGCCGCGTCGAGCCAATGCCGCTCGGTCCACAGGGCGCGGTCGGGCGGGAACTCGCGCAGCCAGGCGACCGCCTCGCGGCCCCGTTTCTGCTGCAGCAGCCATGTGCCTTCGTCGTTGATCAGGAAGAAGTGCGTGGCCTGCGCGTTATCGGCGCTGCTGGCGGCGCGTGCCGGAACGCCCATCTGGGTGGTGGCGAGAACCGGTTCGCCGTCGGGATACATCAACGGAACGTCGTGCAGGCTGAAGCCGGCCAGGCCGGTCGAGACAATCAGGATGGCCTCTTCGAGCGGAGTGAGCGGAGCGGGCAAATTGGCGCTGGCGTAAGAGAGCGCGCCGGCGTCGATCGACGTCCCCTGCGCGATCCGGCGCGTGCGCCGGCCGCTGATTGCCGATAAGAGCGGGTATTGGAGCAGATCCGCCAAGCCGCGCGCGGGCGACCCAGTGTCTTCAGTTACCGAACCAGCATCCCCCATCTAACGCCACCTCCGAGTGCGCTCGCCTGCCCAGCCAGACGAACTCATAGTTATGCACTTTACCGTGTTCAGCCGCCGGAGTCCAACTATTTTCTTGCGAATGAGTGACGAATGTTCAAAAACCCAAACCTGAATTTTGCAGAATGAACCGGGCGCGCGTAATCTGTGAAAATCATCACACTTGCGCGCCGCCGGCCGCGCCGCCGACATACGTGCGGTAAAGCACGCCCGCGAAGAACTCGCCGAACCGCGTCATGCCGCGCAGACGCTCTTCCACATTGGGCGCGTTGGTCACTTTCATGGTGGTCAACTGCCTGGCGAAGTCGATGCGCTCGATGTGCAGGATGCCGCTGCCAAGCACGGCAGCCGATTCGTCCGGGCCGTCGCGCACCGTGACGTACAGGGTGCTGTTATCGGCCCAGATATCGAGCACGGAATGGGGCCGCACGATCTTGTAGCCGTGAAAGTAGTAAACCTTGCCTTCCTCGGACCTCATCTTCATGCGGTAAACCATGTTGTGCGTATCCACGTTGGCGGGGTCCGCCACGAACAGGTTGAACACGCCATCCTCCACGGACAAGGGCCGGGCCGAAAGGGCCGGCGCCACCACCGTGCCCAGCATGCTGGCATTATGCTGCGGATTCGTCAGCATCTCGTTGAGATCGTCGGAAACGATGGTGATCGTGAAGGCCAGCGAAGACCCCGCCGCTTTTCCGGCGGCTTCGCCGGCGATGTAGTCGTCCTTCACTTCGCTCGAGAAAAAGCCTCGCATGGTTTCGGTGAACTCAAGGCCCATAAGCGCTTGCGCCGCCACGGCGGGCTTGGAAGGCAAGGCGTAGTCGATCTTCCAGCCGCGGTCCTGCGCCGCGATGGCGCAGGTCCGCTCCGCCATGGCCGAAATGGTCAGCAGTGGATTGACGCCCAGAGGAAGGGGGATCGCCGACCCATCGCAGACGTAGAGGCTCTCATACGCCGCCGTCCCCGACGCGCCGGCATAGACTTGGCCCTTATGGTTGACGACGCCGCCCGCGGCATCGTCGCCCATCACGCAACCGCCCAGCGGATGGACGGTCACCAGCTCCTTCTTGAACAGCTTTGTCCATAGCGGGTCGATCACGTAGTCGCCTTGGAGCCGCCCGGTGGCAACGCGCAGCGTCTCATTGACTTTGTCGAAGATGCGCTCACGGCCCACTCCCGGCCATGCGAGCTTCAGGCGGTCGTTTTCCAGGCGCATCTGCCCATCGCCCGAATCGTGCGTCATCACCAGGTAGGTCTGGGTGTTGTGGACCGCGCCGTGATACGGTCCACCAGCCAGGCTTTCGATCTCTCTCTTCTTTTGTTCAATCCTGCCGGGCAGGCCGGCATCGGTGTCCTTTCCGACTACCTTGCAGGCGTCTGACAGCGCCGCCGGCATCACCCCCCCCAGCGCGCCGGGGATGGATCCCTCTTCCACAATCATGCCGTCCTCGAGCTTGGGCTGATTGCGAATGTCGATGACGCTCGAAATGCAGGGTCCCACGGGCGGAACTTCGCCCGGCTTTCGGTGGCCGAAGCCGATGCCGTTCACCTCGCGATCGCTGTTGTAACTGAACCCCAGAAAGTCGCCGTTGCCGGAGAAGCGCTGGCCCACACAGTCGGAAAGCGGCAGTCCTTGCGCCTTCGAACGCAAGAGGATTTCCGTGGAACCAAGCACGCCCGCGCCCAGCATGACGATATCCGCGGTGACAAACATATCGGGCGGGCTGAAAGCCTCGCGACCCTCACCGAGCGCTTGATAGTGGACGAACCACTTACCGTCGCGCCGTTCGATATAGCGCACGGAAACCTGGGTGAAGATCTCCGCGCCGAAGTTCCTGGCGTCCGGCAGGTAGTTCATCAGGGTGGTATTCTTCGCGCCGTAATTGCACCCGGTTACGCAATCGCCGCACATCACGCAAGCGTTCTGCGGTACGCCGACGTGGTTGACCTTGGTTTCGAATGTCACATTGATGGGAGTCCGGTAGAACTTCCGCTCCAGATATTGCGCCGATTCCTCCAAAGCGGCCATCTTGGGCAGCGGCGGGAATGACTCGGGGTAAGGCGCCGGCTTCAGCATTTCGCGGGCGCGGTCATAACCTTCCTGAACCAGCGTGGTGAGATCTTGCCTCACTTGCGCCGGCCACCGCGCATCCTCGAAAACGCGCGGCTCGGCTTCCAGGGCGACGTTGGCGTTGACCAAGGATGTGCCGCCCAGCCCGCACCCCAGGAAGACATTAATGCCATCGCCCACCACGAAATCGTAGAGGCCGTTTTTCGATCCGACGGTTCCCTCGGGCGTCCGAAGCTGCATTTCGCGCAGCACTCCCGCTTCGGTATCGGGGTACTCCCCAGGTTGGAATTCCTTTCCCCGTTCCAAAATGCAAACGCTCTGGCCGGCGCGCGCCATTCTGGACGCGGCAATTCCGCCTCCGTAGCCCGAGCCGATCACCACGACCGTGTAGTGGTCTTGAATATTTTCGATTGGAGACGATAGACGCGGCATTTTCCCCTCTTGTACTGGTAATCCTAAGCCTGTTGCGACCGAACGTCAAGCTGAGATTGAATCAGCCGAAAAGCTGCGTGAAGGGTCCCGAGTCGTCGATCCAGCGTTGGAACGTCGCCACCTTCGCCGCTCCGAAGCGGATGCTGTTGACTTGCACGTGGTCCAGATACCACGTGGCGCCGGGGTTGACGAATTGGACGGTCAACGATTGCAGTTCCCCCAGGTAGGCCGTGAAGAGCGTCACGTAGGTCCAACTGTTTCTATCCAGACGCTCCGGCAAGCTGGCGTCCAAAACCATGCTGGCGTCGCCGTTGGCTCCGGTAAGAGTAATCTGCACGTGCGCATCGGGTCCGGCGGCGGCGCCCTCCAGGGCGCCCGTGAAGATGGCTAGCCCATACGCGAGATTCGGCGGCGCGAAAGGGTTGTCGAGCCGCGTTGGGGAGCGGAACGCGTTGCGGAACTCGTCTTCCTGAAGGACGGCGTTCACCTTGGGCAGGCAGTCGCTAATGAATCCGTCGACGCCGATGCGTAGGTAGTCGCGCATCCTTTCTTCGTCGTTTACCGACCAGACATAGAGGAAGCTCAAAAGGCCGGTGGCGGCGCGGTACTCGCAGGCCCTGTCCATGGAGGGACGCACGTTCGGTCCGAGTATGTCATTGGCGACGGCAATCCCGTTGCCGTAGCATGGATTCGCGACGCCCGCCAGGTAAGCAGCGATCGCCACGGGGTCGTTTTCCTCGTCGACCATCAGGCCCTCTCTCGGTCCCAGACCCTGCCTGATCTTATCGAAAAAGGCGCCGTGGGACCGTTCGGCCACGGAGAGGACCACGTTCAGCCCGGTATCGAATGTCAGCCGGTTTCGGACCTCCGTCAGCAGGGTAAGCCCGAAATCCGGCGTGGCGATTTTCGGCTTGCAGTCGAACACCACCAGGGTCAAGGCGGGCGTGCTTACCGCGATGTCGTGCAATGCGTCGAGGAATTGGCAGAGAGGGGGTGCGTCCGCCCCGCAGCCGTGCATTGGATCGATGATCGAGGCCTCGCCAATGCAAATCTCCGTTGGCTGGTCCGCGTAAGCGTTCACGTCCGGTTCGATGGCATTGGCCCCGGCGGCAAGCGCGGCGAGCACCTGGGGAATGGAATTCGGATTGTGGGCTACGCGATAGAACGGGCGAGGCCCTAATGGGGAAACCGGCATGGATCGACCCTCTCTTGCTTCTCTGAATCTTCAGGCATGTCCGGCGGCGCGCGCCTTCTCGCCGCCGCAATATTCTTCCGCCGCCGCCACGAACTGGTCGAAAGAAAACGTTCCTTCGCGGAACTGCAGCATCTCTTCGATTACGTGGCAGCCCAGGCGGCGGTAGCTTTCGAACTGCGACTCGTCGAACCACTGGTTGCTGGTCGCCTGCTGCGGGAACAAGGGATGCTGGTCCGCGTAGTTCAGCACATCGCGCGACTCATTTCCGTTGAGCGATGCCTTGATGTAGATGAGGTCGCCATCTTCCACGTGCCCGCCGTCCACTGCGCTGTACACGATCTTCCCCAGCCCGATATGCCTGGAATCCGGCTGAATTTCCTGTGTGATCGGGATGCCGTTCCGGAACTCGATAGGGATTCCCAGGTCTATGCGGATCTTGCGAATGGCATTGCCCAGGTCGTCGAAGTGGAAGGAGGGATCCGCCGATCCATCCACCACCACGATGGAGCGGCAGCGCCGCAGGACCATTTCGTACAGGCCAAGGTTTTCGAAGTGGCCGCCATCGGAGAGGTTGACCCAGGCGTTCAGGTCGTTGGTCCGCCCCAACGCTTCGTCGATGAGGGGCCGTATGGAATAGGTAGGCCCCATCTTGGACCAGCAGCCCGCGCCCGGACGCCCCGGGTTCGCCAGCCACACGCCCAGGCGCGCGTTGAAGAGCATCATGATCATGCTCAGCAGCGTCGAGGAATTGTAGCCCATGTTCGGATTGGCCGCGGCGCCTGAAGTGGTGATGGCCCCGCCCAGCTTCAGGCCGCCGGCGTAATGCTCCGACGGCTGGTATCCCAGGCGGCAGCTCCCCGTGTGGTACCGCGTAGCGGTGAACGACTCCGCTTTTCGCTCCTGCCACGCCAGGTTTTCCCCCTTCACCAGGTTCAGCGTGGCGTTGATCACGTGGAGCGGCTTGGCCGGGAGACTGGCCATGAGCACGTTATCGCTTGGGTCGAATCCGGTGAACGGGTTCGGCTTTCGCCCAAGGTTGGAAGCCCCCAGGAAAGTTCGGATCAGGCGCGCCCGGTACATGTTGTGCAACGAGAACTTATTGGCGTCGATGACGCGGGCGAGAATCAGGGGCGGGATTGCCAGCAGCACGAGTTCAAGCACCACGTAGGCCGGTATCGGAATCGCATACTCGGACTTGAACAGGTTCCAGAAGGCCGCGTGGGCCAGCTTGGCCTCCAACTGGGCATCGCCCCAGGCGAGGACCGCGGCCACGAACACCGCCAGCATGAGCAGAAAAACGGGCATCGCCAGCCGCCCGCCCAGCTCCATCGCCTGCTGCGAAAGGGATGCCGGACCGGCGTCCTTGTCCTTGCCCTCCTTCGTGGCCGCCGTTCCCGGACTCAGGCCCAGAGCGCTGGCGGCCAGGCCGGCGGCGGCGGTGGCTGCCCCCTGCCATTGGATCGACGGAAGCAAACCCGCCAGATCCGGCGTCATGAGCACGATGCCGCCGAAGGCGAACGTGAATACCATCGCGATAAAAATCCACCCCATGGAGCGCGCCCACCATTCCCGGTCCTCGTCTTCCGTGATGGTGCTGCTCATGGCAACCAGCACGCCTTGCGCCAGCGCAAAGACGCCCAGCACAGTCGGCACGGCCAGCCAGGCGTACATCCGGTCTTCATGCAGGTTCCCGTTTCCGGGTTCGTAGTGCCGGGTCGCCCAATAACCGAGCAGGCCGCCCACGGCGCCCGTAACCAGCGCAAACCCTAAGCCCTTCACCACCCACGCCGCGTGGAAAACGCGCCGCCGCCAGTATGCGAAAGGCATGCCCAGCGCCACCCCCGCGGCCATAATGACCACTCCGAACTCGACAAAGCTCACCGGCCCGGGTTCCGTGGCGAGATCGCCCTGCCAGGCCCAATACAGCGTAAACAGAATCGAGGCGAACACCAGGGGCGCGAGCCCCAGCGCCAGGAATCGCGTCTGCGATTGCCGCGCGTCGCCCACGCTCGGCAGGTCCGTCACCATGTACGCCACACTCACGGCCAGCAGCGCCCCCGCCGAGTAGAGAAGGGAGTCGTTCCCCACCGACGGGTAGACCTCGATTAGCGCGAACAGGAGCATTGGCAGCGTCAACACGGCCGCCAGCAAGGGCAGCAGCACCAGCCAATTCAGGACGATATTGCGCAAAACGGTCGCCACCAGCGTCCAGGTATCGGCCGAAAACGCCCCCAGTTGCGGGTTGAGGTAGCTTGCGAATCTCCGCAGGTATCGCAGTGGCTCGGGTTCCGGCTCCCAGTCCGCATCCGGCGCGGCGGCCAGCTCCCGGATTACCCCGGCGGACCCGTCCGGGTGGCGCGACGCCCAGGACGAAAACCAGCCGCCTAGAAACCCTCCGCCCGAGACGGTCGAGAGGTAATCCACCTCTCCCAGGAGCAGCGGCCCCGCTCCGGCGTCCTCGGGCGACCAGGAGTGCGCGGCCAAGCCCTGCAGCACTCCCAGACCGAAGGTGGCGCTGCGGATGCCGCCGCCGGAAAAGCACAGGGCCGTCCTTCCGCCCTGGTGCAGATGTGCGATCACCACCTTCCGGAACGCGAGTTCCGCAGCCTGGTACTCCGCCATGGCAGGGCCATTCGGGGGATCTCCCGCCTCATGCCACAGTTCTCGTTTCCGCTGGTAGATAGCGAGAGCGTCGTGGTATTCCGGATCGCCCGAACGGTCGGGATCGCGCGGCGGGTTCGCGCCGCGCCAGTATTCTTCCCCTAGAGCTTCCCAAACCGACAACGGCTCCGCCTGGCTGCGCTTGCCCCAGCGCACCCACCGGTTCAAGGCCCGCAAACTCCGGCGCATCCCCATCGCCGCACCCCCCCGTAACGCGATTTTCGCCGCCCTAACCTATACAGCCGGGATCATCCACAGCTTGAATCCCCGGATTCCGCTTAGTATACACTCAGCCAAGGGTCATGTCTTCGGCTTGGCTACGGTATTGTCAAAGAAACTCGTGGCGGCATTTACAACCGAGTGTATGGCATCGGCTCCGCCGGCCAGGAGCCCCGCCGAGACTACCACATCGACGCAAAGAAAAAACAGGTGTTGCCCCGGAGTCGTAACTGCGTGGTTATTCAGTCTTGCCACATCGGCAAAAGGCCCCAGCGCGCGCACGCCGGCCATGCTCACCAGGATGGATAAAGTGAGTGAAACGCCGAATGCGACTTGCTGCGTATCCCCTCGATATTCATCCAGGCGGTCCGAAGCGGCCTTCAGATCCGCGGCGTTCCGTGCGTTCGTAGCCGGGTCCGTGTCCTTGATGGCGGACACGGCTTTTTCGAGCTTACTCGCTTCCGCGTCGCGCCACGGGCTCACAATGATCTGAACCGCACGCTCGATGACAGCCGAGGCGAAGGCAAGCGGCGCCAAAAGGCCGCTCAGATCCTGTAATCGAACCGTGAGACTCAGGCCATCCCACTTCAAGTACGCGCCAAAGACGGCCACGCAAGAAAGCGCCAGCGCGCCAGAGACAAGCAAAGGCCAGTTCTTATTGAAGACGAATGTTAAAGGCATAGTAACCCACTCTCCGGATGGTCTTCGGGTCATTATACTCCAGGATGCGGCGCAACGCCCTAAACTGGTATAACTTTATGTTATGAACCTGCAGCTTGGCTCAACCGGCGCCGATGTAAGCCGCCTGGAACAGCGGTTGAAAGATCTGAACCTCTATACGGGCGACGTGGACGGCGTTTACGGCGGCGGAGTCCAAGCTGCCGTGAAGTCTTTCCAGAAAGCCAACGGGCTCGGCTTCGACGGAGTCGCCGGCCCACAAACCTGGTCGGCCCTCTTCCCGGGCGAGGCTCCGCCTGCGACGCCCTTGCTCGGTGCGCCCATCGGGGAGCGCTGCCTCGCACTGAGCGGCGCGTTCGAGACTTCCACGGGCTTTCCGGATTGTTTCTGCGGCCTCACGGGCGATTTCGACGGCATGGGCATGAGCTACGGCGTGCTCCAGTGGAACCTCGGCCAAGGCACTCTGCAGCCGCTCTTTTCCGACCTGCTCTCGGCTCATGAAGACGTCATGGCAAGCCTCTTTCACGACAATCTCGACGCCCTGAAGAACATGATCGAGTCCCCCATGAGCGCGCAAGTGGAATGGTCCCGGTCGATACAGGACCCCGTTCGCCACGTCATTTTCGAGCCGTGGAAGGGCCTGTTTCTGTCCCTGGGCCGCGCGCCGGAATTTCAGGCCGTCCAGGTCGCCCACGCGCAAGTCAGGCAACAACAAGCCACCGCGCTTTGCCAGCGCTTCGGAGTGGCGACGGAACGGGCGCTTGCCCTGATGTTCGATATCTGCGTGCAGAATGGTTCGATCGGCAGCGATGTCGAAGCGCAGATTCGAGCGGATTTCGCCGCCATTCCGGCCGATGCCGCTCCCATGGATGCCGAGGTGGCGCGTCTTCAGTCCATCGCCAACCGCCGCGCCCAGGCCGCCAGTCCCGCGTTTGTCGAGGACGTCCGGGTCCGCAAGCTGACCATCGCGAACGGCGCCGGCACGGTTCATGGCGTGCCCTACGACCTGGAGCAGCAGTTTGGAATCCGGCTGCAGCCGATGTGAGTCGGCCCTGAGGTGGGGCGGGCCTCCTGGCCTGCCTTCTTCTGCCCGCTCATCCTCACCGCCAAGAAGGCAGGCCAGGAGGCCCATAGGCGCTAACTTAAC
>PLGA01000150.1:0-2858 GCA_003139735.1 Bryobacterales bacterium
GGTCTTAATAAACTCCCGCTAGCAGCGCGTTGTACACCGTGTGCTCCAGTTGTTCGGCGTAGCGCGCCTCGCCGGTGAGCCGCAGCAGTTGCCAGGTGAGCTGCAGCCATGTCACCGTCGCGCAGCCTTCCCCCACGTTGGAGGCCTCTTCACCCGGCAAAACGCCGTCGTCCGCGAAATGCTCGCTCGAACTGGTGGTCCCGGTCACGTAGAGCCTGTGCGCGGCAATGTCGCTCCAGGCGGTCTGCGCGGTCTTCAGGTAAAGCGGGTTTCCGGTGGCGCGGTACAACTCGGCCAGCCCCACCAGGTTCGACATCATCTCATACGCCTTGGCGTTGGCGGTGTGAAACACGCTGCCGGAGGCGTTCAGCGATTCGATGATCTTGGGACCGTTCGCCTGCCCCCACGAACCCACCAGGTACTCGCAGAAATCCAGGTATTTCCGGTCGCCGGTGTAACGGTACAGGTTCACCATCGGCTCGAGCACGCTGGTCGCCGCCATGCCCACATGCTGTCCCGCCAGAATGATGTCCCGCTGTCCCGGTCCGGTTCCGAACGTACGGCAAAGCAGATCGCCGATTTTCCTGGACGCCTCCAGCGCCGGCTCGTATCCTGTCGCCTGGTAATAGGCCATCAGGCCGATCAGGTCGTACTTATGCACCCACACATCCCAACTCGTCCAGCGTTGCGCGTCGAGGTACGTGCCCAGATAGCCGTCGGGCAGTTGCGTCGCGATCTGCGCGCGAACCACGCGGTCCATCAAGGTCTTCAGCCGTTCGTCGCCGCTGTAGAGCCAGGTGTTGACCGCGGCGTGGAGGAACTTCCCGGCATGTTCGCCTATCCAATCCTGTTCCCCAGGCCGTTGTTGGAAACCCTTGAGGATCCCTTTTTCGTCCACGTGGAGCAGACGTCCTTCCAGGTTGACGCGCATGCGCTCGCCCAGAAGCCCCTCGATCTTCTGGCCCCCGAACTGGGCCGGTACGAACTGGTCCGCGACTTTGTCCGGAACCACCGGCGCCTTCACGGCCGGCAATGCAATCGCGGGCCAGGCGCAGATAAGGGCTGCAAGCAACATTCTCATGAGTGGAACTCCTTAAAACCCAAATTCTGAACCGCCGCCACAGGCAAGTCAAGCCATGCGGCCGAACCCCAATGACTGTTATCCAGGGTTATTACGAAGTACCATACCCAAATCGGGCGTATAATCCCCGTCCCGGCGCTGTCATAAACAACTAGAGGAGCCGTCCGCATCCCCCATGGACGCCGCTACGTACGCAGTTCAACCCGCGGTCGATGCCAACGCGGCGCTCCTCGATCGCCAGGCGCTGGTGCTCCAGCACCTGCCCCAGGTGCGGCTGATCGCCAGGAGAATTCACGGCCAGTTGCCGGATTCCGTCGGTCTCGACGATCTCATCTCCACCGGCGTAGTCGGGCTCTTGGCCGCCATCGATAATTTCGACCCGTCCCTGGACGTTCAGCTCAAGACCTACGCGGAGCGCAAGATTCGCGGCGCCATTCTGGACGGCCTCCGGGAAACCGACTGGGCGCCGCGCGAGGTCCGTAAGAAATCGAAGCTCATCCAAGCGGCCATCGATCGCGCCAGGCAGTGCGCCGGCCGGGAAGCCGCCGAAGAGGAGATCGCCGCCGAATTAGGCATCCCGCTCTCCGAATACCAAAAATGGCTGGCGGAGGTCAGAGGCGTCGAGCTGGAGCGTCTGGAATTCGCCGGGGGCGAAAAAGCCGGCCGCAATTGGACTCAATATGTCGCCAGCGGCGAAGAATCCTCTCCGTCGCGCATCCTGGAACGCGCCGAATTGGAGCGCATTCTGGGCCTGGCCATCGACCGGATCCCTGAGATCGAGCGCACCGTTCTGCATCTCTATTACTTCGAGGAAATGAACCTGCGCGAAATTGGAGAGGTCGTCGGCATGCATCTCTCCCGAGTCGGTCAACTGCGCACCCAGGCCATTCTGAGGCTCCGCAGTCACCTCGAAAGAGTCTGGACCTCCCGCAGGCAGTAAGTCTCCCCGAAGAATCCCCGGAACGCTCCGATAAGCCCAACCGGAGGCGCCTCGTCAGCGCGCCCCTGGGATGCCGGGAACCTCGCGCGGCCCCACAGTGCTCATGTCGATCTTCTTCCAGCCCAGTTTCCAGGCCGGGGAATCGGGCAGAAGCGTGAAGTCGTAGTTCGCGGCGTTGACGAAGAGCGGGTCGGCTACCAGCGAGTCCGCGTCCTGGCCCCGCTGCCGCCATTCCGCCAGGCTGCCGCCGGAGAATAGGACCGGCCCGCCGCGCGCGTCCCAGTACACATTGTGGTTCATGTGAAACTGGTTGCCGGTCCAGTTGTTTCCCAGCAATCCACCCGAGTCGAAGTACACAATGTTGCCGTCGAACGTGAATGATATGTGGTCTTCGGCGCGCGTGCGCATCAACTGAAACTCCTCGCCCAAAGCGAAGACGTTGTTGCGCACCAGGTTCTCCTGCCCGTAGTGCTGATGGAAGCCGGCGCTCTTGGTGCGGTACACGATGTTGTTCTCGATGGTCATGTTGCTCGATCCTTCATCCGGATAGATTCCCCATCCGCCGTAAGTGAACGAGCGCACGTCGTGGATCAGGTTGTTGCGGATCGCCGTTCCAGGCTGCACGCCGAGCGTGTAGATCGCGCCCATGTCGCTCAGCATCTCCTTGCCGATATGGTGCAGATGGTTGAACTCGACGATGTTCCCCGCGCACTGGTTCGCCGCGTAGCCCCACGTCCATCCCACCGAAATGGCGGTGTAGTAAAGGTCGTGAATGTGGTTGTGCGAGATGGTGTTGCGGCTGCTTTGCCCCACCCATACGCCGATCGCGGAAGGGTA
>PLGA01000150.1:2888-18521 GCA_003139735.1 Bryobacterales bacterium
ATCCGCGTCCGAGCCATAAGGCATAGCCGCCCGATTGAGTAAAGACGCAGTGGTCGATGGCCACCCCTTCGGCCCCCACTGCTTCGAATGCCGCCGGCGCCGTCATGGCCGCTTGCGACTCGGCGTACCCCGCCGGCCCCATGCTCCAATCGGCGTGACGGAAATCCAGGCCCCGGAATACCACGTTACGCACCATGGCGCCGGTTTCCGGCTTCCCCTCGATGCGCACCAGTTGGGTCATGGCGGGCGCCACAATTTCGTCGCGCGTCGGGTCCTCGCCCGATTCCGGCCAGTAAGAAACCACTCCCGTGCCGCTGTCCAGGCCCCACTCGCCCGCCGAATCCAGGCCGTCCGGAGCGTTCTCAATGAAGTAGCGCGCATCCGTTTCGCGGTTCGATGCCCGAGGATCGGCTTCCAGGCGCGCCGTGTGGGCGGCCGCATCCACTTGGGCGATGGGCGAGCGGATTTCCGCCCACGCCAGCAGCGCCACCACTTCCACATCCCGGCCGGCCCACTCCGCCTTGATGTCGTTGCCGCGGAATTTCAAGGTGAAAGGCTTGTCCTGGGAACTGGGCCCGTCGATGCGGTAGAAACCATAGTTCGGCGTGCGCGCGCGTTGGGCGCGCCGTCCGTTCACGAACAACTGGCGGAATTGCCCCGTCGCCGGCGCGCTCCAGATCGGCCCGGTACCCTTCTGGTNNCCCCGCGATCACGCGCCCGCCGCTGATAATCGCCCTCTCGCCGGGGTAAGCGGAGTAAGTCACATCGGAATCCTGGGGCGTCAGGACGAACGTCTCCGTCAGCCGGTAGACGCCGCCGTGAATCAGCACCGTCGCCGGTGAGTTGTCCCCCTTGGCGCGCAGCGCGCGGACCGCGTCCCGCGCCGCAACGAGTGAGGTAAGCGGCCCTTGCGGCGAGACAACCAGCGTGGCAGCCGGCGCCACCGCCCGAAGCGTCAGTGCCAGCGCGCATCCGAGCGCATTCCGAAGGCAAGACCATCGAATCATGCAAAACCTCCCATTCGCCGACCGCGACCCCGAAGTTTCCGCTGCCGGACGCCAAAGGCGTCGCCATCTCACCCAGCCCGTCTGAGCGCCGGCGCGTCCTCGATGACGATGCGGGGCCGTCCACTGGGGAGAGGAACGGGCAGGTCCAACTCCTTCAGCAAGCGCACGTGCTCTGCCATGCCCCACTTGGCCTGATAGAGACAATCTTCGACGGAATGCCCCACCCCTGTGAAGCCTTCCAGGTCGGGCGAGTAGAAAGAGAAGAAGTCAGGCTCGGCGGTGGCCTCAATTACGAGCGAATAGCGCAGATCAATCATCGTTCCCCCCTGGCTTGATCCCGGCGGCTTTCAGGATTGCATGGCATGTGCCAGTTGGTACTTCTTTCGGCCCATGGTAGTCTACGCGGATCAGTCTGTCATGCCCCGGCTTCCGATAATACCTGACAGATCCCTTCTCTTTGAGCAACCGAAACCCATCGTTCTCGAGCGTTTTCACCAACTCGCTGAACCGCAAGACTCCCTTGGCCCTTCTCCAGTTTACCGCCGGACCGCACCAACGTCCTTACTCCTTCCAGAACAATTCCGCATCCGACCGTCTTACGTAATTGGCGTCCAGCGCGGCGGGGTCGCCCACTTCTCCCCGGTCCCACGCCGCCAGCGCGATCTTCGCCACAGCCCCGGCCATCGCCCGCGGCGCCGTCACCACCCGCGCGCCCGCGAACCGTGTGCCCGCCAGCGCAGCGCCGGTAAGCGCCGGATCGCTCGACACGAACTCCAACTCGCCCTCCGGCAGCCGTTCGATCCACGCCGCCAGTTTCATCACCACCTCCGGCGAAACCAGACGGCCGGCGCCATCGTAGACCGCGCCATAGATCTCCCCACGCCGCGCGTCGAGCACCGTCGCGCGCAGCGGCGCCGAACCGAAGGACGCCATCGCCCGCAGGTTCGAAACCGCCGCCGCCGGCTTGCCCAGCGCGTCCGCCAGTCCTTTGACGAAGGCCAGACCCACGCGCACCCCCGTGAACGATCCGGGTCCCGAGGCCGCCGCGAAACAATCGATCTCCTCCACCCTCACCCCGCGCCGCTCCAGTAACCCGGACAAATGCCCGAACAGCACGTGCGCGAAGCCCGAGGGCGAGTGCAGCGGCGCCTCCTCCAGCATCTCCTCGCCGCGCGTCAGCGCCAGGCCGCCGAACTCGTGCGTCGTATCGGCGGCCAGGATCAGCGGCTTCACGGCGCGAGCCGGCATCCGGTCGGCGGCGCGTCCGGTACTCATCTCTTCTTGGGCACCGCCCCGAAACTCGCGGGAGTCACAATCGTCGCATCGATATTGTATTGCTTCTCCGGCTTGAAGCCCGGTTCACGCAGGATGCGGTTGCCGATTTCCACGGCTTTATCGACGCACAAAGGATAAACGAACGTGGCGGCCAGCACGCCGTCCTTCACTTTCTGGATGCCGCCCGCCTCCCCGCTGAGGCCGTCCACGCCCACGAAGGCCATCTCCTTCTCGCGTCCCAACTCTTTGGCGGCCAGATAGGCGCCGATGGCCATGGGGTCGTTGTGGCCGTAAACCACGTCGATCCCGGGCTGCGCGCGCAGCACTTCCGTCATGCGGTCCTTGGCCTTCGCCTGGATCCAGTCGGCCACCGGCTCGGCCACCATCCGAATGCCCGGATATTTGGCGAAAACCGCCTTGGCGCCGCCATTGCGGTTGATCTCGCCCTCCACGCCGAGCAGCCCGCGCATTTGGACAATCTTGCCCTTGGGCTCGCCGTACTTCCGCTTGAGATAGTCCACGATGAACTCGCCGGCCATGCGGCCAATCTCGGCGTTGTCGCTCCGTATGTAAGTGCTGTAGTTGGGTTGGAGGATGTCGCGCTCCAGGCAGATCGTAGGGATCTTGGCTTCCATGGCCTGGCCCATCACAGCGGTGAGCGCGGCGCGCTCGTTGGGCGCGACAATCAGCAGATCGGGCTTCTGGCGGATGAAGGTCTCCACTTGCGCCACCTGCTTGCTGTTGTCCTGCTGCGCGTCGGCGATCGCCAGCTTCACGTCGGAATACGCGGCGAACAGTTGGGTCATGAGCGCGTTTTGGGCGGCGCGATACGGCTCGGCGTTGTTGCACTGGCTGAAGGCCACGAAGTACCGCTTGTCCGTACGCGTCGCGGAGCAGGAACACAAACACAGGGCCAAGGCCGCCACAACCAGCGCTTTCCCGCTCAATCCATGCTCCCTTTCCGAGCCGCGAACGCCCTGCGAGCCGCGAACGTAAGAGAGCGGTTCTTCTTCACATTCAATCCATTCTCCTTTGCCTTTGCGCCGCCACCGCCAGAACGATAATGACGGCTTTCACCATCATCTCCACATTGCTATCCACGTTGCCCAGGCGCAGCATGTTGGTCAGCACCCCCATGATCAACGTCCCCACGATGGTCCCCGCAATCGAGCCTTTGCCGCCCGCGAGGCGCGTTCCACCGATCACCACCGCCGCGATGGCGTCCAGCTCATAAGCCACGCCGGCGTTGGGGTTGCCCTGTTGATTCCCGGCGGCGTACAGCACGCCCGCGAAACCGGCCAGCAGGCCCGACAGCGCGTAGACCACAATTTTAACGCGGCGGATGGGTAAGCCGGCGTAACGCGCGGCGGTTTCGTTATCCCCGATGGCGCGCACCTGCCTCCCGAACACGGTCCGGCTCAGGAGCACCCAAAATACCGCCGCCAGCGCCGCGTAGCAGGCAATCACGAGCGGTTTCTGGCGGAACGCGGCGGCGAACCGGGCAGCCACGTCGCCTCCGAAGCCGATATCGATGTTGGCGTTGTTGGTGAGCCACTTGGCCAGGCCGCGAATGCCGATCATGGTGGCCAGGGTCACGATGAACGGCTGGATCTCCAGGCCCGCGATGGCCGCGCCATTGACCGCTCCGGCCAGCCCTCCCGCCAGCGTCGCGCCCGCGATGGCGTAGACCACGTGCGCCGCGTAGCCCGCGCCCGGCCAGGCCCGCGTCAGCCCCATCGCCACCAGGGACGTGGAAAGCGCCAGCGTGCTCCCCACGCTTAAATCGATGCCCCCCGTGAGAATCACCAGCGTCATCCCGAGCGAGATGATTCCGATCAAGGAAATCTGGCGCAGGATATCCGTCAGATTGCCCATCTGGAGGAAGATGCGTGAGCCGTCGGAGGCTACCGGGCTAATCGCAATGGCCAGCAGCACAACGCCCGCCAGCGCCATCAGGCCCTGCGAGTCGCGCAGTTTCCTCATGAACGAGCCCCGGTGGCGGCGGCCATAATGCGCTCGGGGGTGGCTTCCGCGGCGGTGTACGTGGCCGCCACCCGGCCATCGGCCAGCACCAGGATGCGGTCCGCGCAGCGCAGCAGCTCGGGCAGTTCGGAACTCGCCAGCATCACGCCTTTTCCGGCGGCCGCCAGCTCCGCGATCATGCGGTAGACGTCCTGCTTCGCGCCGATGTCGATGCCGCGCGCCGGGTCGTCCAAAAACAGGACGTCGGGGTTCACCAGCAGCCATCGGCCCAGCAGGGCCTTCTGTTGGTTGCCGCCGCTCAACCATCCGACCGGCGCGGAAAACGAGGCGCACCGCAGCGCCAGTTGCCGGTAGAGCGGTAGAAGAGCGGCGCGCTCGCGCTCCGCCGAAAGAAAGCCCAGGCGGCTCATCCGGGGCAGGGAGGCCATGGCGCCGTTTTCCAGCACGCTCATGTCCATCATCAGGCCCTGGAGCTTGCGGTCCTCCGGCAGCAAGCCGATGCCATGCCGCATGGCCGCCGCCGGAGACCGGACCTCCACGGGAACGCCCCGCAGCCGGATTTCGCCGCCGGTCGCGCGGTCCATCCCGAAGAGCGCCGCGCCCAACTCGCTGCGCCCCGCGCCCACCAGGCCCGCGATGCCCAGCACCTCGCCCGCGCCAAGCTCGAAGGAAACATCCCGCAGTTTCCGCGTCGTCAAGCCCCTCACGGAGAGCAGTGGGGCGGATTGGTAATCTGCGCGGCGGTTGTCAACCGCCGCGCGGGCCGATTGCCAATCGGCCCGCAGTTCGTCCGCCCCGCCCACCATCATCCGAACCAGCGCCCCAGGCGTCGTCGTGGGGACCTCCACCGTGCCCACCGTCTCCCCGTCCCTCAACACCGTGGCGCGGTCGCACACCCGAAAAATCTCGTCCATCTTGTGCGAGACGTAGACAATCGAAACGCCGCTTTGCTTCAGTTCGCGGATCGTCCCGAACAAGCGTTCCGCCGCGTCCTCGCCGAGCGAGCTGGTCGGCTCGTCCATCAGAATCGCGCGCGCCCGCATGCTCAGCGCCCGCGCCAGCGCCACCAACTGGGCTTGGCCAATGGGAAGCTCGGCCACCATCTCGCGCGGGCCGCGCCGCAATCCCACGCGCTCCAGGAAGGGCCGGCAGAATGCGTCCACTTTGCGGAAATCCACCCACGCCGCTTCGCGGAAACTCAGGTTGCCGATGACCATGTTCTCGCCGATGGTGAGATGCGGAAACAGGTCCAGCTCCTGATAGATAATGCCGATCCCCTGGCGTTGCGCTTCGAGCGGATTCCGTATCGGCGCCGCTTTCCCATCGATCAGGATGCGGCCCGCGTCCGGGCGCACCGAGCCAGCCAGGATCTTGGCCAGGGTGCTCTTGCCGGCGCCGTTCTCCCCCACCAGGGCGTGCGCTTCACCCGCCGCGAGAGCCAGCGAGGCGCCCCTCAGCGCGTGAACGCCGCCGTAGCGTTTGCCGATTCCCTCGGCTCGAAGCAGGTCGGACATCGGTCCCCGGTTCTAAACCGAGGATCTTAACAGCCTTTAGCGCAACGCGGCATGGCGCGTCATCCGCCTGCGGCTCAACATGCAGGCCAAGATGCCGGCCAGCGCCAGCGTCCACGTCGCGGGCTCGGGCGTGGCGACCACGGCGAACACGTCGAGGTCGTCCACAAGGAACTCGCCTAGATCGTTGCCCATCGTCAAGCTCAGTACGGAGGACGACGTTGGCGCGAGGATTTCAAAGGAATAGTAAGTGTAGCCCTGAACGGGAACCACCGATGCGCTCAAAAGGGAAGCCCCGCCAAACGAAGCGGAGAATCGGTTGGAATACGGGCTTACCGGCGCCGTATCCTGGGCCATGTACCAGGACACTTCATATTCGCCTCCCGACACAGTGGAGATCGTTTGCGAAAGAGTAATGGAATCGGCGACCAGGTCACCGAAGTACGCCTGATTATCCCCGCTGTTCGGGCTGATTCCATCCACCGGGTCGACGCCTTCCACGCCATACAGCGTTCCCAATTCGATCGGTACATCGTTTCCCGCGAGCGTCCACCCCGTAAAGTCTCCGGTTTCGAAGCCGCAATTGGCTACGAGATTCGCCGGGTTCGAATCGCAGAGGCTGATGATGTTATCCGCCCTGCATTGAGGAACGCCTATTAAGAGGCAAAAAACGAGGCAACAAAGTATACCGGCGGTCTTCATGTTTTCTCTCCGATCGATACTTGAAGGTTACTCCGAGTCACCGGCCCGATCAAGGCCAGTTCATCACCAGGTTATACGCGTTGACCGATCCGATCCCGCTCGGGAAATCCCAACCCACGTTAGTGCTATAGGCGGGCTGGTCGGCCGCGTTGGACGTGGAAAGAACTCCGTAAGTGCCCCCGGACACGTAACAATTGTCCAGGGTTCCCGACCGGTTGGCCTTGCAAACGGCGTCGTTATCGCCCTGCGTGATGTCGTAAAAGATGCACGCATTGGCGGTCTTGTTCACCGTGTTCGAGTTACAAACGGCGTTTCCCGACAGCCCGTACTCGGCATTGGCCAGCGAGTAATACTCCGTGTTCGGGTTCCCCCACCGGCTGCCCGTCTTTTGATTGACCAGCGCCTGAATTCCCGCCATGATGGGAGACGATACCGACGTGCCCCCAAAGCCGGCCCACGTGCTCGGCGCCCCCGTGCATACGGAGCCACCGCCGACGTTACTGTCGGGGTTGGACCAGCACGTTACGTAGTACGAGTCCCAGAAACCGTTCGATGCAAACAGCGAAACATCGGGAATGTCCCGGACGCCGTCGCTGGGATTGCCAAAAATGCCGCTCTGAAACGCTGGCTTCGCGTAGCCCGCGCAGGTCCCGCTCACTTTGCCGTTTGACGAGGGCGTACCGGTGGCGCACCCGCTAGGGCCGCCGCTGCCGCCAACCGCGTTCAGCAGGAAGTTGAGCGAGCCCGAAGGGCTGGTTACTGCGGCATTGTTGCAGAGCTCAAGGGGAGTGAATCCCGCCCCTCCCAAGTAGGTCGCAACCAACCCTCCGGCGCATGAGTTGTTCCATGGCACCTCCTGAATGTACGACAGCGCCGAACTATAAGTAGGGCTGTTGGTCGCACTCCAATAGCTGCCCGCGGAAACGCCATCCGCCGTGTAGCCGAAATCCAGCCCCCCCACCGATACGTTATATGGCGTGGAAGTGAAGCCGCTGATGCTGATGCCGTGCGTCGACGGGCTCCCGCCATCCGCACTCGCGGCGTCTTGGTCGCCCGACGATACGAAGATCGAGACCCCTTCGGCCACCGCCTGCTGGTATGCCGTGTTGTAGGCCGCATTAGCCGCCGCTCCATTGGAAGCCTCGGCCTCGCCGTAGCTGATGCTGACCACCGAAGGCAGACTCCCCACGGGCCCATTGAGCACGTTCTCCAGCGCGATCAAGCCTCCAAAGGTTGTGGTCGTATCCGTGCATGCCGCCAGCACAATGGCGGCATTCGGCGCCGCCGCCGTCGCCCACTCCACGTCGATCGCCGCCTCGCCGTCGTCGCCGTAGCCGGGATCCGCGGAGTTTCCCTGGAACCCGGGGTTCGTGCAAGTCACGGCGCCCGCCGGACTCACTTGCGTTAGAGTTCCGTATGGGTACGGCCGCGTTAGGCCAAAAATCTTCCGGAAAACGGTCCAGTCGCCCGTCGAATAGAGATACGTATCTTCCACGACCATGATCGACTGGCCCTTGCCCGTATAGCCGGCCGCGAACACCGGATTCAGATTGTAGATGACGCTAATGTCCCCGGGGACCAGCGCATGAGGGCCTCCGCTGATCGTATACTGCCGTCTTGGCACCAGCAGCGGCTTGGGGTGGAAGTCGTGCAGCGAGACGATCCCCGCTACCGCCGGCTCCAGCGCGGCCGGAATCCGCGGATCGCTCATGTTCGCGAAGTGCCGCGCGCCGTTCACCTCCAGATTGTGAATCTCCGTGTGGTACGCGCTGCGCACCAGTCCGGCGGTACCGCTGAAATCGATCGTCAGTCCGGTCGGTTCGGCTCCATGAACCGTGAACCCGTGCGATTTCAGCCACGCCGTAACGGTATCGACATCCTCTTGGGCCACGCCGTAATGCTCGGCGAACTGACTAGGCGTGAGCCACTGGTGAAAGTTCCGCGATTGGCGGTCGTGCAGTTGGTCGATGTACTGCGTCAGCGCCGCCTCCCGCTCGGGAGACCGTTTCAGCTTCAGCAGCATGTGGTTCAGTGGAAAGTCGTCCGCCACAATGCCCCGGTCGTTCAGGGCATTCGCTTCAGGCCTGGTGTTCCCCTGCAGGGTGGTCAGCCTCGTTTCATCGATGGCTTCGCGGATGACGCTCGCCGGACGGCCTGCCGGTTGAGCGTAAGCTGCGGCCGCCCAACCGAGCAGCCCAATTGTGACAGTCAGACAACTGGATACCCGTAGTCTCTTCATGAAGCACTCCCCCCCGAGCGGTGGACTGGGGCCGTCTCCCCTCAGGCTCCAATCCGACTCAATGTAGCCTCTTAATGCAGGCTTGTCAATGCGATTTGGTACTGGACGCCCGCTTCCGTCAAGGCAGGACATGGCCGACGGGCTGGAAATGTGTGGGATCACACATTACCCAATCGTATTATATTGTGATACGCGAATTAGTCAGGCCAAACCGCCGCCGCTTAGTTCCCCTTGGCCGCGGCGGGTTTGTAAGTCCAGTTGCACGCATCCCGTGCGATCTTGCCGTCCAGACTTCCTTCGGCCTCAACCAGATTGGCGCCATCGCTCAGCGTCACGTTGTCGCGCACATAGACGCGGTCGGCTTTCTTTGTAAGTTCGCCCAGGCTCTTCCCGTTGATTTTCAGCGTAATCTTCTCGCAATTCGAATAAACCTTGATGGCGGTGGCGGGTGAAGTCCGCTGGTCGTCGCGCCGGCTGGTGATATAGACCATCGCTTCGGGGTTCCAGTTGGCTTTGTAGTAATAGAAGGCGTCCTTCTTGACGCTGCGGTCGCGCGTGACCAAGCCCTTGTCGTTGATGCCATCCGTGTCGCCTTCGTGCCGGCCGGCGCTGCCGAAATCGAACATCACCCACAGGAAGGAACCCCACATGTAAGGCCGGGCCTCAACGATGGGCAGTTGGGTCTCATGTTGGATGTCCTGCCACTCCTCCGGGTGGAACCTGCCGTTGGGGTTGGGCGGCTGGGTCATGCCCTGCTGGTGCTGCTTGACGCTGGCGCCGGCGCCGTACTCGCTGAGAGACGCGCCCTTGGAGCCGTATTTCTGATTGTACTTGTCGAGATCCGCGCCAAGGTCCTCCGGCTTCCCGCCGTACCAGCCATCGTAAATGTTCAGCGAAATCAGGTCGAGCACATTGATCGCGTTGGGCAGGTTCGCCATGGTATCGCCGCTGGCCGCGCCGGTCGTCGGACGCGAGGGGTCTTCCTCGTGAGCCAGATCCACCAGTTCCTTGACCATTTCGGCGGGGTGTTCCGTCCGCGAGCCGATCTCGTTGTACATGCTCCACATGAAGATGGACGGGTGGTTGAAATTCTGCCGGATCATCTCCACCAGTTGCTGGCGCACGTTCTGGCGAAACTCGTCGGTGTAGTGAACGTTGTTGACCAGCGCCAGCTCCGACCACGCAATCACCCCGTAGCGGTCGCATAGCGTGAGGAAGTGCGGGCTGTGCTGGTAATGCACCAGGCGGACCGCGTTGGCCCCCATCTCGCGCATCGTGGCCATGTCCGCGTCCTCATCCTTTTCCGAGACGGCCCAACCGTTCGGGCCCTCCTGATGCAGGCAGACGCCTTGAAGCCGGATCGGCTGGCCGTTGAGGATGCCGCCGCGTTGCGGATCCACGTGGAAATCGCGCACGCCCAGCGGCTGCTCCACCGTGTCCATGCGCTTGCCCTTCTCGATCAAATCGACTCGAGCCGTGTACACATACGGGTCTTTTGCCCCATTCCAGAGACGCGGATGCCGTATGCCGATGCTCTCCTTCAGCACCTGCGTGCCGAGGGAACTCACCGCGCCGCTCGCCCGTTGGACGTTGATCGTCTTGTTCCGCTCGTCGAGCACCGTGACCTGCGCAATGTAGAAGCGCGTGGTGTTGCTGGAGTTCGTAACCTTGGTGGTGACCTCCACTTCGGCGCTGTCGAGGCTCGCCGAGACCTGCCTCAGGTACACGCCCGGGCCGGCGTAGTCGAGCGGCGTGATGGCCAGCGATCCCGTCAAAATCAGCGTGACCGGCCGGTAAAGACCGCCGTAGATGGTGAAATCCCCGCCCAGCGGCGAAATCGTTCCCCGCCGGTTGTCCACGCGCACCGCCAGCGCGTTCTGGGCGTCGAAATGCAAATAGCGCGTGATCTCGAAACAGAAGGCCGCGAAACCGCCCTCGTGCGACCCCAGTTTGTTCCCGTTCAGGTACACGTCGGCGGCCAGGCTGGCCGCGCCGAAACGGAGGAACACGCGCCGCCCTCTCCACTCGTTGGGTGAAGGGAACTCTTTGCGATACCATCCCGGCCCCTGGTACATCTTGTCGCCGGGCAGCGCGTCCTCCGCGTTCCAGGTGTGTGGCAGAGTCACCGCCTGCCAGCTCCCGTCGGCGAACTGCTCGGCTGAGGCGCCTTCCACGTCGCCACGATAGAACTTCCAATCCGAATTGAACGCGATTTCCGCCCGGGGAGCCTGGGCGAAGCAGCACCCGCCCAGCAGGGCGAGCGCCGCGGAGTAACGAAGGATTCTCATGATGCAGGATGTCCTCTATCGACTTTACTGCGAATCGCACAACAAAAGAGTGAGGGCAAGGCGAGGCAGGTGGGGCAGGCGCTTTCGCCTGCCATTGGCCTTCTTGCATCGTGGACGTGTTTCTGAGAATCTCAAATCACAATGAGAGTTCTGGGTTACCTGTCCCTGGCTGCGGCCCTGGCCGCCTCCATCGCATTGCCGCAAACCGCCACCAACCCGGAAGGCCGGGAATGGCCCGCCTATGGCGGCAACCCCGAGGACACGCGCTACTCGCCCCTCAAACAAATCAATCGCTCCAATGTCTCCAAGCTCCAGGTTGCCTGGACCTACGATTGTTCCGATGGCCGCGGCGGCCTCGAAACCAACCCCCTCGTCGTCGATGGCCTGGTCTACGGCAACACGCCCGGCGGCAAACTCGTCGCGCTCGACGGCGCCACCGGCCGCCTCGTCTGGTCCTGGGATTCCAAATCCGCCGGCCAGCGTACCCGTGGCTTCACCTACTGGGCCGATGGCGCGGACCGGCGCCTCTTCGCCGGCTTCGGCCGCTACGTCTACGCATTCGACCCCAAGACCGGCCAGTTGATCTCCGACTTCGGCGCCGGCGGCCGCATCGACCTTCACCAGGACCTCGACCGCCTCCCGGAGCAGCAATCCGACACCCTCACCACTCCGGGCGTCATTTATCGCGATCTGTTAATACTCGGAGGCCGCGAAGCCGAGAGCCTCCCCGCTTCCTACGGCGACATACGGGCCTACGACGTGCGCACCGGCAAGCTCCGCTGGACCTTCCACACCATTCCGCGTCCCGGCGAATTCGGTTACGAAACCTGGCCCAAGGACGCCTGGACCTACACCGGCGCCGCCAACAATTGGGCCGGCATGGCCGTCGACCGCAAGCGCGGCATCGTCTACGTGCCGACTGGTTCCGCCGCGTCCGATTTCTACGGCGCCAACCGCGTCGGTGACGATCTGTTCGCGAATTGTCTCCTCGCCCTCGACGCCGCCACCGGCAAGCGCATCTGGCATTTCCAAGGCGTCAAGCACGACATCTGGGACCGCGACTTTCCATCGCCGCCCACCCTGGTCACCGTCAAGCGCGATGGCAGACTGGTCGATGCCGTGGCGCAGACCACCAAGCAAGGGTACGTATACCTGTTCGACCGCGCCAACGGCACGCCCCTGTTCCCCATCGAGTATCGTAAGTACCCGCCCAGCACGGTCGAGGGCGAACTGGCCGCGGAAACTCAGCCCCTCCCCACCAAGCCGGCCCCCTACGCACGCCAATTGCTGACCGAAGACTTGCTGACCAACCGCACTCCCGAGGCTCACCAGTGGGCCCTCGAACAGTTCCGCGCGTTTCGCAGCGAAGGTCAGTTCGTGCCGCTCGGCGTCGGAAAGGAAACCGTGATTTTCCCCGGCTTCGATGGCGGCGCCGAGTGGGGCGGCTCGGCCTACGACCCGTCGAGCAACCTGTTGTTCGTGAATGCCAACGATCTGGCTTGGACCTCCAGCCTTGCGCCGGCCCCGCCGCCCGCGAACGGCCGCGACCTCTACACCGCCCAGTGCGCCGTCTGCCACGGCGGGGATATGTTGGGCGGCGGCGGCCAGGCGCCCAGCCTCGCGGGCATCGCCGGCCGGAGCACGGCCGACCAGATTTCCGCAACCGTGCAAAAAGGCGGCGGCCGCATGCCCGGATTCCCCAACCTGCGCGGTCCCGCCTTGCGCGCCGTGGTGCAGTACGTCATGACCGGCGCCAGCACCGGCACGCTGGCAGCCGCCGCGCCCTCGCCTTTCGACATGCCGTACCGCTTCACGGGCTACAAGCGCTTCCTCGACTCTGACGGATATCCGGCCACCGCCCCGCCCTGGGGAACGCTCAACGCAATCAACCTCAACACCGGCGAGTATGCCTGGAAAATTCCGCTCGGCGAGTACCCCGAGCTGGTCGCGAAAGGCATGAAGAACACCGGCAGCGAAAACTACGGCGGCCCCATCGTCACCGCCGGCGGACTGGTCTTCATCGCCGCCACCAACTTCGACCGCAAATTTCGCGCGTTCGACAAGGACACCGGCAAGCTGCTCTGGGAAACGGTCATGCCCTCCGCCGGCAATGACACGCCCGCAACCTACGAAATCGCCGGCCGCCAGTACATCGTCATCCCCGCCGCCGGCGGCAAAGCCCCCGCCGGTGGAACCGCCGCCGTTTACGTAGCCTACGCGCTGCCGAAGTAGCGGCAAGAAGGTAAATAGGTGGCGCAGGCGATTCGCCTGCGCGGTTCCTCGCAGCCCGACTGTCACTCGCTCCGCAGCGTCTCCACCGGGTCGATTCGCGTAGCCCGCAGCGCCGGAATATAGCACGCCGCCAACGCCACTGCCAGCAGCAGCCCCGCCACGGACAGATAAATGACCGGGTCGCCCGGCGAAACCCGGTAAAGCTGGCTCGAAAGCGTCCGCGTAAGCACCCAGGCCGCCGGCAGCCCCACCGCCAGCGCCGCGCCCGCCAGCCCCGCCCCTTCCCGCATCACCATCCCCAGAATCCTCTCCCGGCCCGCGCCCAGCGCGATGCGCACTCCGATCTCCCGCGAACGCGCCACCACGGCATAAGAAAACACGCCGTAGATCCCCACCGCGGCGATCGTCAGCGAGAGCGCGGCCATCAAACCGAGCAGCACCGCCGCCAGGCGCGCTCGCCACGTCGCCAGCCCGATAAGCTGGTCCATGGTTCTCACGTCGTACACCCGCACCTCCGGGTCGAGCGTGTGCGCAATTCCTCGCAGCGCCGGAACCAACGCCCTCGGATCGCGCGCCGCACGCACCTCCAGGAAGTTGCCAGCCTGGTTTTGCAGCGTCGAGGAATAGACCACAGGCTTCGCCTTGGCTTCCGGCGCTCCGTACTTCACATCGCCGACCACCCCAATGACTTCCGCCAGAGTGTCATTCATGTGCGGCGTATCGATGCGCCGCCCCAACGGATTCGCGTCGCCGAAGAACCGCCGCGCCGCCGATTCGCTGAGCACCACCACGCTCGGGCTGTTCTCGCCGTCGCGCTCGTCGTAAACCCGGCCGGCAAGCGTTGGCACCCGAAACAGTTTGAAGTAGGCCGGGGAAGTTTCCAGCACACCCGCCTGGATGGCTGGTCCCCGCCCGTCCACGCGCAGTTCCGTTCCCCAATCCGGGCCGTAAGACGGGAGCATGTCGCTCATCGCGGCCGCTTCCACGCCCGGCAGCGCGTCGGCGCGGCGCTCGAGCTCGCTATAGAAAGCGCGGCGGCCGGCTTCGTCGCGCGACCCGCGCAGTTGCACGTTCAAGGTGAGGACGTTGCGCGTCACCACGCCGAAATTCGTAGCCAGCAGCGTCGCGAAACTGCGGATCGTCNNCAGCAGCACCAGCGCCAGCGCCATCTGCGCCACCACCATTCCGTTGCGCAGGCGGATGTGGCGCGGTCCCGCTGCTTCCAGACCGCTTCTCAGCCCCTGGTTCAGGTCCGCCCGCGCGGCCTGCCATGCCGGCAGCAGTCCGAATGCGATCCCCGTCACCAGCGCCAGCGCGATTCCCGCCGCCACCAGCGGAAGCTCGATGCGGAACTGTTCCGGATCGATGAACCGCGCGTATTCGAAATTGAAGCTCCACCCCGCCGCCGGAAAGATCAGCCCCAGCGCCCGCAATCCCCCCGCCGCCAGAAGCAGGCCGCCAGCGCCTCCCGCCAGCGCCAGCAGCATCGGTTCCACCAACATCTGCCGCACCAATGCGCCCCGGCTGGTCCCTAGCGCCCGCCGGATCGCCAACTCCCTGCGCCGCGCCGCGCCCCGGCCAAGCAACAGATTGGCCAGATTCACACAAGCGATCAGCAGCACGCACCCAGTGGCGGCCTGTAGAATCCACAACGCTCTGCGCACCTGCGGCTCCACTCTCGCTTCAAGCAGCGGCCGTGCGCCGCCCGACCACTTGCCGAAAGTCGTCGGCTGCAAGCGCTCCATGCGCGCCACCAACTGGCGAACGTCCTCATCCGCCTGCCGCGGGCTCACTCCCGGCCTGAGGCGGCCAATCGCCTCCAGGTTGTGGCTCAGCCTTCCAGGGTGCGGGTAGATCGCCAGATACGCCGCCATGGGGGCCCAGGCGTCCGTGCGCCCCGTCTCGCCCTTGAAGCCGGGCGGCATCACGCCCACAACCGTCATGGAGATTCCCGAGAGGCTCAGCGTGCGCCCCAGCACGCCGGAGTCGCCCCCGAAATACCTCCGCCACAGCCCATCCGAGATGAGCATGGAGGAATGCGATCCCGAGGGCTGGTCTTCTTCGTCCACGAAGACGCGGCCCACCTCCGCATTGACCCCGATCATCCGGAAATACCGCGCCGACACGATCTCCCCCGTCAGCGGTTCGTCGATTCCCGTGATCGTCAAGACCTTGGTTTGCAGAGCGGAGACCGCGTCGAAGCTGCGGTTCCACTCGACCAGTTCTTGAAACTTCGGGTACGACCACGCCATCGGAATCGTTTCGCGCCGCTGGTCGGTGAGGATCAGGTGCACGTCCATCAGCCGGCCCACATCGCGATACGCCACCGGCCGCAGCACCACCTTATAAACCAGCGCGAAAACCGCCATGTTCAAGCCGATCCCCAACGCCAGCGT
>PLGA01000150.1:18538-19901 GCA_003139735.1 Bryobacterales bacterium
CGCGCGCCGCGCCTCCTCGCCCGGCATGCCGTTCTCCCGGTTCTCCGCGGCCTGCATTGCCAGGTGCGCCTGCATTTCCTCTTCGAGGTCGCAGTCGAACCTGTCGCGATGCTGGAGGGTTGCCAGCCTGCGCCAGATTTCGGCTATCCGATCCATCATTTCCCTCTAATCGTGTCGCAACGCCACGGCGGGGTCGATGCGTATCGCCCGCCGCGCCGCCAGAAGGGTGGCCGCCGTCACGGCTGCGGCCAGGGAGCCGGCGGCAAGAAACAGGATGTGCGGCGCGGCCGGCTTCACGCCATAGACCATGCCTGCCAGGAGCCGCGAGGCTGCCAGCGAGAACGCGAGACCAACCGACACTCCCGCGGCGCCGGGCGCCAGCATCCCGCGCGAAACCGTTCCCAAGACACCCAGGCGACGAGCGCCGAGGGCCATGCGAACCCCGATCTCATGCGTGCGGCGCGCGACGGAGTAAGAGACCAGCCCGAATATGCCCACGGTGGATATCCCCATCGCCAACGCCGCGAACAACCCGATGAGAAGGGTGTTCAAGCGCCGGGCCGCCAGCCGCCTGTCCACAAGCTGCGACATGGTCATCACGTCGGCCACAGGCTGGTCCTTATCGATCGACGCCACCGCCGCGCGCGCCGCGCGGGCCAGCGTGCGCGAATCGCCGGACGTGCGCATCGCCACAATAATGAAGCGCCCCAGACGGCTGCCCTGCGCCGCCTCCGGCAACTGCGCGGAGAGCGCGTACACGGTGCCTTCCGGCTCGCTCTCCGGGCGATTCTGGCGGATATCGCCGGCTATGCCCACCACCGTGAACCAGTCGGGAAGGCCATCCCAGCTGAGGCGGATGCGCTTTCCGAGCGGCTCCTGCCCGCCGAAATAACGGCGACCCGCGAGCGCGCTGATTATAGCGACTGGGGAAGTTCCAGCCCGGTCGGCCGGCCCGAAGTCCCGGCCGCGCAGGATCGGGATCCGCATGGCCCGCAGGTAGTCCGCGCTCACGTTGGCGAAATCGGGCCATATCTCCCGATGGACGGCGGGCTCTCCCTCGACTTCGATCTCCGTGCCCGAGGATATTACGCCCATGGGCGGAGCGGAATTCGTTCCGGCGAACTCCACGCCGGGAAGCGCGGCGACGCGGCGCAGCAATTCCTCGCGAAACGCCTCGACTTTCCGGCCCGAGTCGTATTTCCGTTTTGGCAGGTTCACCCGCATCGTGAGCGCGCGGCCAGGTTGGAAACCCAGGTCTACGTGGGTGGCGCGCCAGAAACTCTCGATCAACAGGCCGGCGCCTGTCATCAAGACCGTTGCGAGCGCGACTTCAGCGCCGATCAAGACCCGCCTCAGGCGCGGC
>PLGA01000184.1 GCA_003139735.1 Bryobacterales bacterium
GGCGCGCTGGGCAGCCTGGGCCTCATGCTGCACATGGCCTTTCACACCATCGCGAAATCGCTGCTCTTCCTCTGCGCGGGCAACGTCTCGCAGCACTTCCGGACCGACCTGTTTTCCAAGATCAAAGGCAGCGTCATCGGGGCCATGCCGCTGACGGGCGTGGTCTTTCTCATGGCCATGCTGGCAATTATCGGCATGCCGCCCTTCAGCCTGTTTCAGAGCGAGTTCCTCATTGTGCGTGCGGCGTTTGATGGCGGCCATGTTCTTACCGGCGTTCTCTTCGTTCTGTTCGGAACGGGCGTCTTCGCCGGCGCCTTGCTCCACGTCGGAAGCATGATCCTCGGACCGCGCGGCGAAACGGCGGCAGCGGCGCCCCGTCCCTGGCGCGATGGTTCGCTGCTCGCCCTGGCCGCGGCACTGGTCGTAATCGGATTCTGGATTCCGGCTCCTTTGTTTGAACTGATTCGCGGCGCCGCGAGGGTGGTGAACGGACAATGACGCCATTCTTCAAAGAACTTTGCGAGCGCTTTCCTGAGCAGATCCGCTCTGTGGAAGAGCCTGTCCCCGGCCAGGTCACAATTTTGTTGAGCGGCTCCGATGTCACCGGATTAGCCCGGCACTTCATCACCGAGTACCAGGCAAGACTTGTAACCGTTTTCGCCGAGGATCGGGTAAATGCGGAAGGCGTCTTCTACAACTACTATGTCTTCGATCAGCTGGGCGACCCATCCTGGGTGATTCTCAAGGCTCCCATTCCCAGTGACCGTTCTTCGTTCCAGTCGCTGGCCGCGGAATTGCCGGCCGTCAACTGGCAGGAACGCGAAATCCAGGACTGGTTCGGCATCGAAGCCGAAGGCCACCCCAATCCGCGTCGCGTGGCGCTGCACGACAACTGGCCGGACGTACACCCGCTGCGCAAGGATTTTCCGCTCGACACGGAGTTGCCCGCCTTCGAGGGCGACCAGCACGTCTACCGGCCGACGCTGGGGGAAGGCGTCTTCCAGATCCCCGTGGGGCCGGTGCACGCCGGCATCATCGAACCCGGCCACTTCAACTTTGCCGTCGCGGGCGAGCCCATCCTCTACCTGCAACTCCGCATGTTCTACACCCACAAGGGAACCGAGAAGCTCTTCGAACGGCTTCCTGCGCAAAAGGGCTTATTCCTGGCAGAGAGCGTATCGGGCGACTCGGCGTTTTCCCACGCCACGGCGTTCTGCCAGGCGGTGGAAAAGGCTGGCGGGATTGAAGTTCCTTCCCGCGCCGAGTTCATGCGGACCGTTCTTTTGGAACTGGAGCGCATCGATAACCACATTGGCGACGTCGGGGCCATCGCCATGGACGTGGGTTTCGTCATCGCCAACGCCCATGCCGGCAGGCTTCGCGAGATGGCGATGGCAATCAACGAAGAACTTACCGGGAGCCGCCTGCTGCACGGAATGGCATGCCTGGGCGGCGTGCGGCGGGACTGGAGCGACGGGCAGGTCGCCGCACTACGCGACGCCATCACGACCCTGGAAGGTGAATTTCGCGATCTGGTGGCGCTTTTGAAGTCCTCGGATTCCACGCGAGACCGCTTGGAGCGCACCGGGTTCCTCCACCCGGAAAAGGCCGCGGCGCTAGGCATTGTGGGAGTCGGCGGCCGGGCTTCGGGCATTGATCTCGACGTTCGCCGCGACCATCCCTACGCCGCCTACCGCCATCTTTCATGGCGTGTCCCGGTCTACCAGGAGGGCGACGTGCTGCGCCGCATGCAGGTCCGCATCGACGAGGTATTCGAATCCGTGGCGATGATTCGCGCGGCCTTGGACAGCCTGCCCGGCGGCCCCTGCCGCGCGGCCGACCTCTCCATCGAACCTGGCCGCTGCGCCTTGAGCGCCGTGGAGGGCTGGCGCGGCGAGATCCTGTACTGGGTACGAACTGGCCAAGGGAACCGCATCGAGCGGTGTAAGATCAAAGACCCTTCACTGAACAACTGGCCGGCAGTGGTGGAGGCCGTGCAGGGCAACATCATCGCCGATTTTCCGGTGATCAATAAGAGCTTCAATCTCTCCTACTCGGGGACGGACCGCTGACATGTTCAAGATTCTCCAGAAGACGCTGCGGGCCGGCACAGTAACACAGCCGTATCCCGATACGGCCGCCAAGCTGGCGTCGGGCTTCCGCGGCTTGCCCGAGTTCGACCTGGCGAACTGGCGCGATGCCCGTCCGGCCGCGGACGCCTGCCCCACCGGCGCAATCGCCGTTACGGACGCCGGATCATTACGCACCGTCACCGTGGACTACGGCCGATGCATCCTCTGCGGCGAGTGCGTCACCGCAACGCCCGAAGGCGCGGTCCGCATGGGAAAGCGTTTCGAAGCCGCCGCCGCGGACCGTGAGGCTTTGCTAATCTCCGCGGGATACACGATCGACGAGGAGGGCCGGCAGATTCACCTGGTGCGCGCGGCGGCCCCGGATAACGGCCAGGAGACCGGCCGCGAACTCGCCAGTGAGATCCACCGAGTCCTGGGCCGTTCGCTGGCCATCCGTGAGGTGGACGCAGGATCGTGCAACGGGTGCGAACTGGAGATCGTGGCCCTCAACAACCCCGTCCACGATATCGAGCGTCTTGGTATTCACTTCGTGGCTTCGCCGCGGCACGCCGACATGCTGTTAGTCACCGGCCCGGTGACCCGGAACATGGAACTGGCCCTCCGCAAGACCTACGACGCGACCCCGGACCCGAAGCTGGTGGTAGCCGTGGGTGCTTGCGGTATCAGCGGCGGCATCTTCGGAACCAACTACGCCACCCGCGGCGGCGTGGACCAAGTGATCCCTGTGGACGTCTACATTCCCGGCTGCCCGCCGCGTCCGGAGGCTCTGCTCTTCGGAATCCTGATGGCTGTGGGTAGGCTCAGGCATCGGCGGTAATTAGCTCCAGGCTCGAGCGGTCCTGCAATTAATTAATAGATCCCGCTTGGGACTCCAGCATTTTCCGTTTTCTGGCGACAACAGCCCATCGCACTAGGAATCTGCCACGCGGTCGAAAACGAGCGACCGGATTAGTACCCGGAAGTCGGCTTGTGCCCGCTAAAGCAAGAGGGGACAGCGGACGTATGATTCACTTTTCATTCAACGTGCGGGGAACGAGTCTGGCTTGTTTTCAGTTCAGGGCGCCGGAGTTGTGTGCAGATTCGCGAAATAGCCGTCTGTGCCGGGACCCGTCCAGAGCCCAATGGCGCCCTTCGCCGGGGAGAGTTTTAGATCATTGACAATCAGGCACGGCTGTTCGGCGCCATGGACATAGAGGCGGGCCTTGCCGCCGGCCAGAACGATCTTCACCTTGGTCCACACGCCCGGCTCCAGATCCACGTAGGACTCGTAGAGTCCGGGCGTCTCCTGGCGCGTGCGCTGCCATGGCCAGTCCGGGAATGAGGAGTTCGGCGTGGATGATATCGCTGGCTCCATCTCTTGCCCTGCGCCAAATCGTGTTCTTCGTGTGGGTCAGTCTAANNTGGCCAGTCCGGGAATGAGGAGTACTGCGTGGAGTGGTTCCGGCGAAGCTGGTCTTCCGCGCGGCCGTTGGTCGGGCGCAGATAGAGCAACTCGAACTTCGCAGCGCTGGGCTGGACGCGGAACGCCACGCCGATGAAGCCCCGCGCGTCGCCGAACGCGCCAGGCGCCGGCGCGCCGGCCAGGGCCACTTCAATCACGCCGTCCAACAAGTCGGATCCACTGACGATCGCGAGTGTATCGTCCCCTTGCGCGCCGGACGTTTGCGTGATGTGGATCGCCTTGGTCCCGCGGTACTCGGCGGCAACGGCCTGCACATTGTGGAGTTGAAGTTTATCAAGCGTCTGGCCGGATGCCGGGGACGATCCCGCCAGAAGAAACAGAATCGCTGCCGCTCCTAAGAGCGTGAAATTCGCCATCATGCAGAACATATACGCACTCACGGCGCAAGGGTTCCGTAAAGCGTGTGCTTTTTCTTCACGGATTAGGAATGACAAGTCGGCTTCGGTCCGCTGAAGCGCATCGGGGACCGCATGAACAGCGCACATCCGGTCGGCTCCTGCCGCGGCTGCCGCCGCGCCCAAGCGCGTCGTGAGTCCCTCTGCGCGCCGGCGCCTGGCCGCCGCGCAGAGGAAGCGGTGGGCGGCTGCCC
>PLGA01000583.1 GCA_003139735.1 Bryobacterales bacterium
TCCGACCAGACCACCCTCGAAAGCAAGTTCATAGGCCCGTCCCGGTTAGGGTACCATAGGCGGCGGGATATAGCGTCGATTTTGAGATGCGCCCCGGAAGAGGGCGCGGTACGATGTCAGATGTCGGATGAAGGCGGAGCCCCCATGGACGTGTCTCAAAAGTACGAGTTGATCGAAGCGGTGCCCGGGGAAGGTCCAAAAAGCTTCCGGGGCAGGCGGAGCGGCCTCGGGCGCGAGGTGACCGTTCACTTGCTGGGGGACCCAAAGACCGCGGAGAACCAGGGGCTGATGGCGCGGCTGCGGGATCTTCCGGCGAATTGCCAGGCCCGGATCGTCGAAGTCGGGACCGACAAGGAAGGCGCTCAGTTCGTTGTCACGGCGGCGCCGCCCTTCCAACATTTGTCGGAATGGCTCAAGGACCAGGAACAGGCGGCGATAGAAGATCGGAAGCTCACTCGCGCGGGCGTATGGAAGATTCCCACNNCCCCCGCCAGCCGAGACCGGCGCATTCGCGGGCATGTTTCGGGAGGCGCAGCCGATGCCCACCGGCCAGATGATGGCGGCGCCGGGCACTCCTCCGCCGCCCGCGCCGCCGGTGGCTTCCGAACCGGGGGATTTCACCCGTATGTTTGCGTCCTTAGCGGCGGAACCGGCGCCGTCTCCCGCGCCCGCGCCGCCCGCATCGCAGCCTTCCCCACCCGCACCTGCGCCGGTTGCCGCCGCGCCGGTTCCCTCGACGCCAGAATCGCAGCCGGGCGAGTTCACGCGGATGTTTCAAACCCCGGCGGCGCCTGCTNNATTTCAAACCCCGGCGTCGCCTGCTCCGGCGTCGCCGCACCCTGCCGCGTCGCCCGCGAGTCCGCCGCCGGCGTCTCGGCCATCGTCATCGGAGCCCGGAGAATTCACCCGGTTGTTTCAGGCGCCGGCCACGCCGGCCACGCCTCCACCGCCTCCGGCCGCGTCCAGTTCTCCCGGAGAGTTCACGCGGATGTTTCAATCTCCCATGCCGTCCACGCCGGCGCCGGGGGATTGGCCGCCTTCACCGCCGCCAGCCGCGCAGGCCGGCGAATTCACCCGCATGTTTCAATCGCCCGCGCCCACGCGGGAAGAAAGCCAGCCGCGAGGGGGCGAATTTACGCGGTTTGNNGTCGGCGAGCCGGCTGCGCCTCCTCCACCGCCGCGTTCGGCCGCTCCAACCGGCGCCACCCAGGCGTTTGCCATCCCACCGGCGGCGTTCGAAAGTCCGGCCCCCGTCGCGCAGCACGGGCCCAGCGAGTACACGCGCATGATTTCGCTGGCCTCGGTCCCGGGCGGCGCTTCCGCCGCGCAGCCGCAGGCTCCGGGCTCTTCGCACATGCCTCCGATGCCGCCGCTGCCACCACTTCCCTCGATTGCGGCTCCAAGTGCGCCTCCCATTCCGACGATGGCGCCACCCGCGTTTCCGCCGCCGGCCGCGCCCAAGTTCGCCGCGCCGCAACCGCCGCCGGTAAAAGCGCCCGCCGCCAACCCCCTCCTGATGGCGATTCTGGTTCTGCTGGGATTTCTAGCGGGCGGCCTTGTCGTGTTTCTGCTCATGCGGCGCTAGTGCAGTGCGTCACACAGAATGCGGAGTATCCTGAAACNNCGGCGCAATCATACACGTCGCAACTTCGGACGCACACCACTACACTAACGCCGCGCCCTACCCCGCTTGCGGCAGCAGAATAATCAGCTCCAGATTAGGGTTGGGCAAGTCCCCGGGCACATAAGCGGCCAGGTTGCGGGCGCGCTGCACGGCCTCCCATGCGGGGCCGGACTGGCTCAGGCTGAAGTACTGGTGGTTCAACTTGACTGGAATCGCGCTGGGCGGCGCCGCCACGTAGGTCAGCGCCACGCCGGGCAGAGCCTGCCGCACCAGGTGCTCGATGTGGCTTGCCGAACAGACTTTGACCAGTTGCGGCGTCTTGCCCACGATCTCCGCCTGGCTGGTCTCGGCGCTCACCGCCAGGTACATGCGGGTATTGACCAGGTACTTGTCGTTGTCGAGCGACGTGGCGTAGATGGACGGCTGGACCAGCTTCAGCGGCAGCGAAACGATATTGCTGGGCACCACGGTTTCGAGCAGCGTGCGCAGTTTCTCGTCCAACTCCGTGAAGCAGACGCCGAGGTTGTCGTGATCGTACGCCGGCAGGTCGCGCGGGTGGATGGTGGTGGAAAACGTGGAGAGCGCTCCGGCCAGCGAGAGCATCGCGTTGTACAGCGCCTCGGGATGCCCCCGGCGGGTCTCGAATAAGTGGCGGAGAACCGGGAACGCCGAATTGACCGTATAGAGCAGCCAGAAGTTGGCGATATCGGCGGCCGTGAAATCCGCCAGACTCTGGTTCTTCTGCCGCCGCATTCCGGAGATGGCGCTGGACCGCGCGGTGAGAATCTCCACCAGGCGGCGCGCAATCGAGATCAGGTGGTCGTTAGCGGCGAAATCCACCAGGGGCGGCACGAAGCTCGGGTCCAGTTGGAAGACGCCGGTTTCGCTGCGCTGGACCCGCGCCACGCGCAGCGTTGAGCAGCCGTCGCGATTCTCGCCCTCGGCCAGCAATCGCAGATTCTTGCGCGCCAACTGAATCGGCTTTTCGGAAAGGCCGGTGTTTTCGTCGCGAAAAACTTCGATTTCCGCTCGATACCGCGCCCCGCTCTCGCGTGTGGAAGAAGCTACGTTGAGGCCTCGCTCGCGGTACTGCGGAACGGCCAGGTACACGTCGAGCGTGGTTTGGTCCGGCTCATAGCATTCAGCCAATCCTTTGGGGGGAGGGGCGCTGTCGGACCCCGGTATATCGAAGATCAGGCCGTCCGGCAGCAGCCCGGAGGCCTTGGTGATGCCGAACACGCCGGCGGCAAGACCTTCCCGGCTGATCTGCAGCGTGGCAAAGCCCCAGGGACGGAACGCCAGGCTGTCCAGGTGGAACTCCAGCAGGTTCTCCAGAAAGCGATCCTGGAGTTGCAGGTGTTGCGGGGTGAGAAACGTGCCCTTCGTCCAGATCACCGGTTGCAGTGGCCGCATTCGCATTCACAGTACCAGAACTTGCCGGTTATGCCAAATGGTTTCGAACGC
>PLGA01000535.1 GCA_003139735.1 Bryobacterales bacterium
AGCAAGTGGAACAAGATCGAACATCGGCTATTCTCGTTCATCACGCAGAACTGGCGCGGGAAACCTTTGACGAGCCTGCAGGTGATCGTGAACCTGATCGCCGCCCCCGCTCCCCTTCTTCTGCCGCTTCTACCGCGCGGTCCGTCCGGCGGCCGCCGTCTTCGGCAGGCTGATCAGGTTGGCCAGAAGCCGGTAGGCGCCGTCGGTTCCGGCCGGCAGTTGGCGCCATAACGCCAAGCCGAGATAGATCCACCTTCCCTGGCCGTACTTCGCTTCGACCAACGCCCCGAGTTTCTCCCCTGGATTGTCCTTGAACGAGTCCGTCATCGACACCAGATCCACGTACTTCGGGTCCTTCTCTCCAAGGAAGTAAAGGCCGCGCTCCTGCACCCAGCCGGCCCACGTCGATGGGCCGATCTTGTTCGGAAAACGGAATACCGGGTCGGCCGGCGCGAGGATCTTGACGGGCGCCAGCTCGTCGGCCACGCGGTTCCCACTGACCTTGGCAGGATAGGGGCCGTAATCCGCCTGATTGAACTCCATCTTGTTGTACTGCACGATGACGGTCCCGCCGCGCGAGACGTAATCGAGCAGACGGCGATTATTGGCGCGAAGATCGGCGCGCCGCTCGTAGGCGCGGACACCCGTCACGATCACATCGTGTTTGGCCAGATTACCCCACGCGAGTTCGTCCTCGTCGATATAAGTCACCTTCGCGCCCAACTGTTCGAGCTCCGCGGGAACCTGATCGCCCACGCCGGCGATGTAGCCAACGTTGAGGTTCGGCGTGACCTTGACATCGACCACCTTGAGGGCCGCTTCGGCCGGCTTGATCACCTGGCGGCGCTGAATGTGCGGATATTCGATCACCTCATAGCCATCGGAGAACTTCTCGTTCGGGAAAGCCGGGGAGGCAACCACCGCGCGCAGAGTGTACTGGCCGGCCTTAGCCAGCGGCGGGGCAGTGACCAAGAACCTGGCCGACCGGGCTTCATCCTCGTGCGCGAAGCTGAGCGCCGCGCGGCCGGGAGCCGCCTTCCATCCGGGGGGTAGTTCGAGAGATACCGATGCCTCAGCCGCGCCCTTCACGCCGTTGATCACGGAGACATGGATCTCGCGGGCCACCGGCCCCGATGCGGCGCCGGCCGAGGCCGGGATTACGGCAAGCGCCGGCGTGACGCTTACCGAAAAGGCCGGGACGACGTTGAGTTCCATGCGCTTGTCGCCGAGGTAAATGTCCTGCACGTAGCGGAATTCGACCGGCGCCTCACGGGTGACTTCGGCGTTGCCGGCCTTGACGTGGAACGCCACGCGAAACGGCGTGGGGGCGAAGGGGACGCCGAACTCGACGTCCGGGTCGAAGATCTGAATCGCCTGGTTCTCCGGATGCTTCCAGTAGTTGTCGTTGAAGTAAGGCGTTGTGGACCGGGCGTTTTTCGGAACGTGCGCGTCGGAAGCGCAGGTGTAGACCGTATCCGTCTTGACGGCGCGCGGCTCGCAGGCGGCGGGCGCGTCGAAGCCGGCGATCGAAACGCCGGTCACGCTTACATCCGACGGACCGCGGTTCACGGCCAGGATGGAGAGCCTGACAGGCTGTCCGGCGACCACCAGCCCATCGTCGGCCACGGCGTCGAACACAAGGCCGTGCGCGGCAAGCACGGCGTCCTGATAGTCGCGTTCCTTGATGCGCAGGCGGAAATCGATTTCGTAGCGGGCCGAATCGTCGAGCCCCATTCCGGCAAGCTGCGCGCGCAAGGCGCGGATGCCGGCGAGACCGGTTTCGATAGGCGCCGCAGTGGCGGCGTCGTTGCCGGAGTCGAAGGCGTTCCGCGCGGCCCTGGCATCGGCGGCGATGGCGCCCAGCGCGGAGACGAGAGCGGCGGGCGGATTCGCGCCGGCATACTGGGCGATCGCTTCGATGCGGGTGTCCACGCCGTCGAACAGCGAGGCTTCAGTCTTGTCCTTTTGTGCGGGGAGGGTGCTAAAGATGAGCTGGTATCCGCCGCCCGGACCTCCGCCGCCCCGCCCGGCATTGAATCCAGGCAGGGACGGCAGGCCGCCCGTACCCTGGCATTTGTGCTCGCTGCGCGCGTCGGCGCCCATCTCGGCGTAGGTGCGGCCAAGCAGCGGGTCGTACGCGTTGGTATTGGCCGGAGTGAGCCTCACCGGCGGCGCCGTCGGCGCGGCCTGCGGCGCTGGTTGAGGCGCCGGGGAAGAGGCGTCGCCGCGGCCGCCTGCCGGTCCTCCACGGCCGCCGGCGCCGCCCCCGCCGGCGAAGTAGAGTTTCTTCGGCTGCCAGGGCCTGAGCCCTTCGCGGAGCTGCGCCGGATACTTCGAGGGGTCGCCGGCCGCGTAGTAGGCTTCCCGGAACAGTACCGCCGTCGCCTCATGGGCGCGGTCGCCGCCGCGGCCCTGGATGTTCATCGTCAGCGTGACGTCGGGGCGCAGGGTACGGATGAGCCGGACGTAATCGCCGACGATGTCCTCGCGGCCCCATTTTTGAATTACCTCCTGGGGATCGAAGGAATAACCGTAATCGATGGCTCGCGTGAAGTACTGCTCGGCCCCGTCGATGCGGTGGGCCGAAAGCAGTTCGGCGGTGCGCAGAACGGCCATGTCGCGGAAAAGCTCTGGGCCGATTTCATTTTGTCCGCCGTCGCCGCGGTTGTTCTGCAGACAGATGGAACGCAGGCCCATGCCATGCGTGAACATGGCGAACAACGCGTTGGTCTCGTCGTCGGGGTGCGCCGGAGCCTGCAGGAACGAGCCGTAGACGCCGAGCTTGCGAATCGCAAGACCCAGCGCGATGTGGCCGCTGTTCTCGCCGACGATCGAGAAGCCCATGCGGTTCTGCGCCAGAACGCGAACCGGGATGGGCGCCGTAGTCATCACGGCAATGCCCACCGTGGCGATCGTGAACAAGCTTCTGAGCAGACGTTTCATGGGCCGCCTTTCGCGCGCGAGCGCCGGTTCATTTATTTTAGGCTCGTCCGGGGAGTTTTTGGCGTTGCGGTTTATTCTGGAAGTCTTCGCTTTCGCCATCATCCTTGCCATGGACCTGATCACCATGGGCTAGCGGGCGCCGAAAGCGCGAACATCCTGGTATAGAGTGGATACGATGCGGTCTGTCGAGACTTATGGAGCCAGGGTTGCGCTGGCCGCGCTATGCGTCGTGGCCGCGCCGTGGCTGTGGGCGCAGGGGCCTCCGTATCAGACCGACGATCCCGTGCCGGTCGATCTGCACCATTACGAGTTTTACATCTTCGGCGGCATGGACGGGACGACGGCGGAAATCGATTCCACGGGACCGGCTATCGAGTTCAACTGGGGCGCGATTCCCAGAGTGCAATTACACGCGATTCTGGCCTTGGGGGCGATCGCGCCATCGAACAATCCGATCTATCTTCCCGGCGGAACCGGACCCGGGGCTTTCGGGCTGACGGACATGGAACTGGGCACGAAGATCGCTTTCATCAAGGAGTCGAAATACGTTCCCCAGATCGGCGCCTTCACGATGTTCGAAATTCCGACGGGAAGCTACGACAAAGGCCTCGGCGTGGGAAAGGTCTGGTATAAGCTCCCCATCTGGCTGCAGAAGAATGCCGGGCCTTGGACCTTTGACGGCGGCGCCGGGTATCAGGTCGTGCCGCAGATCGGCTACCGCAATTTTCCGTACACCGGATGGCTGTTGAAACGGAGCCTCAGCGACAGGCTGGAACTGGGAGCCGAGCTCTTTGCCCATGGGCGCGAGGGATTCGCCGCGGCGCAGACGGAGGCTTCGGCGATGGTCGACTTGGGCGGCTACTATCACTTCAAGAATCACCCCGGAGAGCAGTTCTTATTTGCGTATGGCCACTCCGTCGCGGGCCAGACGGAGAACTACGCCTATGTGGGGATGTATTGGACCTGGGGGAAAGACGCCAAGAAGGATTCCGCGCAAAACGACTGGATGCGGGGGCCAATGAACGGGAAGGGAATTGAATGAGCCGCGCGATGCGGGCCGGCTCACCCTGGGTGGTGCGAAGATGGCTCCCGGAAACGAAGACCGCAATTCGGAAGATCAAGAGTTGGCGGCTGGGTGTATCCTGAATAGGACCCGGGAAGTCAAAATGGAAACTCCGGTACAATCGATGCTGTCCAGTATAGCGAACGGGAATCCTGGCTTGAGTGGTTTGGGGAGCCTGGACCGGCAGTCGGTTTGCCGCTTCCATCAAGCAGTCCAGTCCCCTATCCAAGCCGCCTGCCTGAAAGATGAAAAGGCCATCTTTCAAACCCAAAGGAGATCCTTGTCGAAGAAGCAAGTTATTCGAACCATCCTGCTCCCGGGCATGTTAATGTTGATGGGCTCGATGGCGCCGGCTCTTGCGCAGTTGGTGGTCGGAGGCTTGGAGTTTCCGCCCAACTACGATACGTTCCAGCCGCCCGCGGTGGGCGGCTCCTATGTCGATCCCGTCTTCGGCTCGACGGTCAGGCGGATGTCGAACGCCCCGGGCACGCTGGACGCCGACCCGGCTCACGGTGGTGGTTACTTGCCGTGGATCTCGGATGAGTATTCGACCATGACGCCGTTCAACAGCGACAATTCCAATATTCTCCTGGTACACCAAAGCTACTTCGGACTCTATAGTGGAGCCGGCGTTTATGTTCGGGATCTTCCGCTCGAGATCAACGCGTCCAGCGAACCGAGGTGGTCGAGGGCCGATAATCACACGATTTACTACCATTACGGCAACCAGTTGAAGACCTACGACATCTCCAGCGGCGCTATGACCGTCGTGCACACGTTCAGTGAATACTCCGCCATCAGCGGCATGGGCGAATCCGACATCTCTTTTGATGGGGACCACTTTGTCTTCGCCGGAGACGGGCGGTACGTCTTCGTGTATCGGATCAGCGCCGACACGACATCTCCAACGTTCGATACTGGCGGAGGCGGCGTCGATAGCCTGTATATTACGCCCAACAACAACGTCACCATCACCTGGGATCAGCCCGGGACCGTGCGCCATACCGGCATCGAACTCTTCGACGGCAGCATGAACTTTCAGAGACAGATCGCCCGGGCCGACGGACACATGGACGTCACTCTGGACACGGACGGCACTGAAGTTATGGTCTGGGCAAACTCCGACGATCCGCAGCCGATCTGCAACAACGGCATCGTGAAGATTCGGCTGGCCGACGGACAACAAACCTGCCTGGCCACGTTAGATTGGAGCCTCGCAGTTCACATTTCCGGCCCGGACAACAGCGGCTTCGTTTATGTGGATGCCTACGCCCCGGACAATCCCGACCCGCCGAGTGGATGGTTCGAATATACGAACGAGTTGCTGCAGATCAAGCTCGACGGTTCGCAGGTGCTTCGGTTGGCCCATCACCGCAGCCGCCCGTTCGGAATCAACACCTACAATTGGCAACCACGGGTGTCCACCAGTCGCGACGGAAGCCGGGTGGTCTACACTAGCGACTACGATTTGCAGGTGATCGACGCATATGGGGCTCAATACTCCGATGCCTATCTGATCGAAGTGGGCGGCCCATCTTTGCCGCTCCCCCTACAGTACCAGTTGACTACCGCGACCAATCCGGCCAGCAGCGGCGCCGTCACGGCTGGCGGTTGGGAATACGCAGGGGGTATGGCCGGACTGCTGGCGACCCCGGCCGCTGGGTACAAATTCGCCTACTTCTCGGGCGATCTCACCGGCTCAGCCAACCCTCAAAACCTCACCATGAATGGCCCGAGGAGCGTGGTAGCGAACTTCCAGGCCCTGGCGCCCGTGCTGACGGCTGCTGTTGCGGGCAAGGCCGACGGGACAGTCGCGGGACAACGCGTCTGGACCATTCGCCTTTCGGATACAGGCGCCGGGGTTGCCTCGGGAGCCGAGATAACGGGCGTGACCCTAACGCAAACGGCGGGAACTTCTTGCGTTCCGGCAGCTTCCGTGGTTTCCACGTTCCCGGTCGCCATTGGCGACATCGCGATTAAAGCCAACGGCGCCGGCGCGGTTACTCTCAGTTTCGGCGGATGCGCCGACTCCACGGCGCGGTTTGCGGCTAAAGTGAGTTTCAGCGCCGATGCCGGAGCGTATGCCGGTTCGACGACGATCAATAACCAACCCAAGTAGAGACCGAGCACGGGAGCTCTCATGAACCTGCCCAAACGGCTTATTGTGGCGATGCTGGCCTTCACGGCGGCGGCGGCGGCGGACGAAGCCCTGCCAACAGTGATGTTCACTCTGGACCCCCCCGATGGTTACCTGGCGGGAGCGGCGGGTACATCGGTCGGCTGGGGATACACGATTAGCGTCACCGACGCCGGCAGTCCCACTTATGTTTTTATCGATGACTTCACATTCGGCGATTCGACGCCAGTCGGCGACTTCTCGTCCTACGACTCCGGCTATCAGTTCGACGTCCCGTCCAACCCGATAACCGACGGTTCTCCCATCACCGAGCCTTGGTTACTCGGAGCCTCTGGTCTGCAATATGACATTAACCCAGGTGCGGTGCTTGGGGCCGCAACCGAAGGCGTCATGACCCTGACGTACGATGTTTACGCCGACGCAGCGCAAAACGACCCAATTGAATATGGCTTAAGTATAAACGCTCAGTTTGACCTCCAGGATGTAGATGCGGAGGTGTTTGTGAGCGCGCCCGCGGCCACAGCACCGGAACCTGGCGCGGTTACTCTCTTCGTCCTCGGAGCGTTGGGGTTGCTGCTTCGAAAACGGAGCTTGCGCTGCCCCGTGCCGCGCCAGTGAGGTAGTCTACTGAATTTCGCATCATACAAATAAGAACCGATCATCGAAGAAACCCATCGATCCTCCGATTACGGATTCCTCCTCCCGTACGGATCAAGGGTGCGTGAATTCGTTGGCGTGTGGGATCAGATCGAGGTATGTGCTGCTGGGAAGATTGGTGTGCCAATGACCAGTGACACGGGCGTATCCGCAAACGCCCAGGAATAGCGCGGCGATTCCGGCGGCCATCGCCCATGCCGGCACTCGTTTCGCGCGGGGGGCCGACAAGCACAGGGCGCCAGCCGCGGGGCAAACGGCAACGCACTCCAGGCAACCGGTACATTCGGCGGAACGGATCGTGACCAGGCGATCCACCGGCAATGCCGCAGGGCAGGCTTTGGCGCACCTCGCGCAATCGATGCACAAGCTGGGATCGCGGCGGATGCGCAAAGGGCTGGCGAGCGCGGCGAGGCCCATCAGCGCGCCGTATGGGCAGAGATAGCGGCACCAGAAGTTTTGAACGAAGACTGACGCTATTACCAGGATGGCGGTGATGATGCAGCCGGTCAGGCCCAGGAAGCGGAAGAAGTTGAGCATCTTCACATCGTCGACCACGCCATAGGGTCCACTGAGAAAGGCGCGAATCGCGGGGACCGGCATTGAGCCGACTGCATACAGAAACAGCCCCAACAGGATGTATTTCAGACCGCGGAGGGCGATGTCCGCGGGGCGTGGTACGCGGAAATTGCGCCCGAGAATCGAGCGGCCTAGGCGCCACAAATACTCGGACACGGTTCCCACAGGGCACAACCACCCGCAGAAGCTCTTGCGAAGAATCCACGATGCGGCCAGAAAGGCAATCAGCAGGAACATGCCGGCAGGGTGGAGCGCAGGTACGCTGCCCGACATCAGCAGCACCTTGAGGTTCATCAGAGCGGCGATCGGCAGCCAGCCTTCGACGCCTGGAGGACGAACGGCGTACGCGGACCGGCCGCCGGTTTCGTAATAACGGACGAACAGGTAGAACTCGGTGCCAATCCAGACATTGAGCGCCAGGAAGGCCAGTTGAAAGGCGCGGCGCAGCGTTTGAGAATGGTCCTTGCCGGCGCGCTTCAGCAGCTTCTTGCGGGCCTTGATCGGCGGTGGGGCTATAGCGGCCATTGGCATCCCTACTTGCGCGGCGTCCCGAGTTCCCGCACTTCCCATTCGCCTTCGGCAACGTAACCGGTCTCTTGATACGAGTGGCCGGTCACCAGGCCGAGAACAAACCAGCCCAGTACCAGGGCGCCCACGGCGAAGATGCTGTCGCCGATCATCCTCATCCAACGCAGTTGGTTCAGGTACCCGCTATGCAGGAACTCGGCCGAGCGCGCGTACCAGGTTCCATACTGCACCGAAGCCCAGGTCTGCGCCAGACCGATGGGCAATATGCTGATAAGCACCATCAGCGCGAGACCGATGTTGATTGCCCAGAAGGCGAACGACAGCGGGCCATTTTTCCACGCCCTGCCAGGAAGAAGAGCCCGCAGGCAGAACAGCATCAGTCCCAAGCCGAGCATGCCATACACGCCGAACAGCGCCGTGTGGGCGTGCACCGGAGTGGTGTTCAACCCTTGCATGTAATAAAGCGCGATCGGCGGATTGATGAGGAAGCCGAAGATCCCCGCGCCCACGAAATTCCAGAACGCAACCGCGATAAAGAAATAGATGGGCCATTTGTACGCGGTTACCCAAATGCGTTGCTGACGGGCACGGGCCAGCCGGATGTTCTCCCATGCTTCGAAGCCGATCAGCACCAGCGGAACCACTTCCATGGCGCTGAAAACCGCTCCCAATCCCAACACGACGTTCGGCGTTCCGGCGAAATACAAGTGATGGAACGTGCCGATGATGCCGCCGGAGAGAAACACCACAGTGGAGAACAGGACGGCTCGCGTGGACGTGATCACCGAGAGCAGCTTGAGCCGGGTCAGCAGGAACGCAATCACCACGGTGGCGAAGACTTCGAAGAAACCCTCCACCCACAGATGCACCACCCACCAGCGCCAGTACTCGGCGGTGACCAAATTGCTCCGCTCGCCGTACATCAGCCCGGCAGCGTAGAACAGCGGGATGGCGATGCTCGACAGCAGAAACATCAGAAGTAGGGAATGGTTTTCGTCGCGCCGGGCTAACGCCGGCTTGAGCGCACGCCACATCAGCCATAACCAGAACGTCAGGCCGATGAACAACAGGATCTGCCAGAACCGGCCGAGGTCCACATACTCGTAACCTTGCGTGCCGAACCAAAACCAGAGGTTGCCGAGTTTGTGCTGGATGCTCATCCACTCGCCGGCCAGCGATCCCACCACGACGAGGATCAGCGCGCCGAACAACAGATTGACGCCGAGCCGCTGGCCCTTCGGTTCCGAGCCGCTGACGGCCGGGGCGAGGTAGAGCCCCGTCGCGAGCCAGGACGTCGCAATCCAGAAGAGGCCAAGCTGCAAGTGCCAGGTCCGCGCCACGCTGTAGGGCAGTATGCGATCGAGCGGAATTCCGTAGAAGCCAGACCCTTCGACGCCGTAGTGCGCCACGATGGCGCCGAGCCCGACTTGAACCACCCACAACGCCGCCACGACGAAAAAATACTTCACCGTGGCTCTTTGTGAGGCGGTCGGCCTGAGGCCAAGCAACGGATCGCTCTCCGGGAGAAGCTCTCCGGCCACCGTCCGAGGCTGCGAACCAAAGTACCAGACCATGCCGCCCACTCCGGCCAGCAGCAGAACGAAACTGGCGATGCTCCACACNNGCCCAGGCCGTCCACCAGAAAAACGCGTTCATCCGCCGCAGCTTGACCGGATCGCTCATCGCGCCGCGCGGGATGGCGTACTCGCTGCGGCCGTTTGAGAACACATCGGCGTAGTGGCGCGCCAGGTCCTCGAAGGCTTCCGCGCGAACCGGATCAAGGGTGATGGCGCGGGTCGCCGGGTCATAGGTATTGGTCCGCATCAGCAGTTGAAGCCGCGCCTGGAGGGCCGCCCGCTGTTCCACGCCGAGCGCCGCGTAATTCGAGGCGCCCGCTGCCTGAGCCCAGCGGTCGAGGATGAACATGCATTCGCGATGCAGCCAGTCGGCCGACCAGTCGGGCGCCACGTACGATCCGTGGCCCCAGATGGTACCAACCTCCTGGCCGCCGATCGATTGCCAGACGCCTTGTCCGTCCTGAATGTCCCGGCCGTCGAATACGACCGTCCCTCCAGCCGCCACGACCTGCGCCGGAATGGGGGGCGCGTTCGTGAGGATCTTGATCCCCACTCCGCCCAACACGGCGAAAGAGATGGTCAGCACCAACCCCAACGCGATCCACAGTTTCTTGTAGTTCATGCCGGATACCTTTCTTGGGGAACCGCGCCGCTAGTATATCGACCACGGCGCGCCCCTCAGTACGGCCGTTCCATCTCGATCGCGCGCGGAAACAGGATGTTGTTCTCCAGGTGGATGTGCTGGTGCAGATCGGCTTCGAACTCCGCCAGCGCCCGGTACAGGGTTTGAAAGCTGATGCAGGCGTCGGCGGGCGCGGTATAGCCGTTGCTCGCCTGGCGCAAACCGCGCAACGCATTCCCGGCGGAATCGTGCTCGTGCATCATCATCGACACCGGATTCCGCACGCTGCCGAAGGGCGAGGGCACAATCGGCGCTTTCTCGATCACCGCCTCTTCCATGCGCTCAATGTACGGGAACAGCATCATCTCCTCCTTCATCATGTGCGTGGTCAATTCCTGGCTGAGGCCGCCGAAGGCGTCGCGCATGGCATCCAGTTCGGAGTGGTTCTTTCCGTGGACCGAGCAGACCTTGTCGAACAGCGGGCCGAGGCGCGCAATCTCCTCGCGCGTGTATTTGTGGTGCGCGGTCCTGATGTGCGCGATCAGGTCGGATAGCGGCTCGGCCTGCCAATTCCTGCCTTGCGCCGTTGCGGATGCCGACTGGTTCACCGCCGCCAGCGAGTCCACCACCTGGTCAATGGAGACATGGGCTGCCTGGCACGCCTGTTCCAGGGTTTGACCACCGCCGCAGCAATAGTCGATGCCCAGCTTTTCAAACAGGCGGGTTGCGCCCGGGTTCTCCAGCGCCAGTTCGCCTACGGTCTTTTCCGTCATAACGCTCATCGTTTTTCTCCTCGATGTCCTGAGCGTACTCCGGGTGGGCGTACCGCGCCTATGACTTTTGTCACGGGGGAACATAAAAGCCCGGCGCGGCGGCGCGGGGCACAGCCTATTCGGCGGGGTCCAGTTCGGCTTCTAAGGCCTTCAGATCTGGGATCACGGCGCGGCGGCCTTCCAGCTTGAGCAGTCCTTCCGCTTGCAAGCGGGAGAGATTGCGGGAAACCAACTCGCGGACGGTTCCGAGTTGCGCGGCCAGTTCCTGGTTGCTGCCCGGTAGCGAGAATTCGAGGCCCGCTGCCGACGCCGTTCCCTCGCGCTGAGCAAGGCGTACCAGAAAGGATGCCAGGCGGTGACGCACGGTGGTGAACGAAAGCTCCTCGATGATTCCAACCAGCCGCCGCAGGCGCTCGCCCACCACGCGAAGCACCTTGAGAGCAACTTCGGGATGCGCCAAACAGAGAGCCTGGAAATCCCGCTTCCCGACAAAGAGCAGCGTGGCGTGATCCACCGCGGCGCCCGAGGCTGGGTAGTTGCCGCCATCGAAAACCGGCACTTCTGCGATCGAACTGCCCGGGCCGTCAATGCTCAGGACCTGCTCGCGGCCGCCGGCCGAACTCTTGAAGATGCGGATGTTTCCGCGCTCCACCACGTACAATCCCGCGCACGGCTCGCCCTCGCCGAATACCATTTCCCGGGGGGCGAAATGGCGCGGCACAGCGCGTTCGGCTAGGAAATGCAGTTCCGAATCCGTCAGGCTGGAGAAGATGGCGACCCTCGCCAGCGTCCGCCGAAACTCCGCGCGCGATTCAGCCACGGAACTTATTGTAGCGAACGCGCCGGCGGAGGCCGCCCCATGGGCCGGCGCCGCCTAATCCCTTGCCGTTTCGGAGCGGCCTCCGAATGGAAAGCCTGGATTGCCGCGGATCCATTTCCGGGAAACCTGCTATACTGAAGGCGAACATATCCCACCAAGAGCCGTGCGGCAGGCTGTTTTCCAGCCCGCTGAACCGTCCGTTGCCGAGGCTTGCGCCAATGGAGGACGGAATGACAGGCTCACGATAGATTTCCGGCCTTCGATGCGACCAATCATACTATGTCAAATACACTTCTGAAGATTCGGCCTGATAGAACCCACAAACCCATCCAACCAGTTAGCTATCTACAACCAAAGGCGCCGCCCGAAATCGTAATCGGAAATGAAGTCATCGCACTACTTTCGGTCAGCCCAATTCAGGACGACCACGACATTTTGGCAACGCTGTTGGGCGGTGACCAATGGAAGATTCACAGCGCCCTGAGTCTGCAATCTGCGTCGGCGTTTCTGCGGGCGCACGTAGTTCCGGTGGTGGTTTGTGAGCACGACCTGTCGCCGGGTACGTGGGCACAACTGCTGGACGAGATCCGGCTGCTTGCGATTCCGCCCATCCTGGTCATGACTTGTCGGGTTGCGGACGATCATTTGTGGGCAGAAGCTCTTAACGTGGGAGCCTACGATGTGCTGGCAAAGCCTTTTGACCGCAGGGAAGTGACACGTATTCTCAGTTCGGCTTGGCTGTGTTGGCGGCAGCAGTACTGTGCCCTCACGATGTCACAAGGACCAACTCCAATGGCAGCGCTGGCGGCCGAACCCGCTGGTAGCTGCAGTTCAGCGTGATGGAACGCAGCGACGTTTCAGGCGTCTGGGTTGCCGTGGGACCATTCCCTCCAGTAGCAACTTTCGCAAAGATCAAATATGGTGCGTCACAATGGACAGACGAAAGGAAGCCACACGCCAGACATTCATCCGGCGTTCCGACGAACCGAAGATGGCAACGTGATTTGGGAAAAGGACGGCACTTCGTTGGAAATTCGCACGCAGGGTCAGTTGCCGGATGGAAGACCCGCCCTTGACGAAATTGTTGCGGCTGGCGCTGCCGTTCATCTGGAGCAAATGGCGCACGATCATTGGTGGATGGGCCTGGAATCTGGCGGAAAGCATTTCCATCTGAACTTCGGGGTCCAAGATGGGCGCTTATGGGTCCGTCTGTCCGACCAGAGCGATGAGGACACCGAATGGGAAGGCGACCGCCGGGAGAGGCCTGTGCCGGGGGGCGATGATTCGGCCCCTGGCCGGGTGTCCCTGTCAATTCCGTAGGCTTCAATGCCAAAGTCCGCCGCCACGCTGCCGCGTCCACCGAGTACAGCCGGATCACCAAGCGTCGAATCTTCGCTCCCTTTGGCGCTGGAGGCTCGGCGTCTGCACACCCTTGATCGCCGCCCACCGCTTTTTCTGTGCGATTGCCATGCGGCGGCGGAAATCTTACGCCTCCGGGTGGGCCTAAGTCGTGACGGCAAGCGCGCGACCCGGGGACGCAACCCGAAATGTCAGCAGAATGTAATCGCGGGGTGGCAGAAAATAACCGGCAAACGCTGTCAGCACCAGCTTGGGCGATCGCAGGACCAACCCGATATCGGGGGGTTCCACCGCGGCATCCAACAGCCCTCCGCTTTCGCGAATATATTTCCACATGAAACGCGAATTCACAGTGGGGATCGGGCTGTCGTAGAACGATCGCCGATAAATGTGTACCGATTCCATACCTTGTTCCCGAGCCAGCGCCAATAGCACCCTTTCCGATAGGATATGGCGGTGATACGGCACATGCAGGTTGGGATCGCCGGGCCGGTCGGGCAGCCGGTGCTGTGCTGAGGCCACTCAGCCGACCCGCGCTATCGCGGCAATCTCGGAACGTACCGCCGTGAGCGCGGCGTCGATGCCGGTCGGGTCCGATCCTGAGCCCTGCGCCAGGTCGGCCTTCCCCCCGCCGCGGCCGTCGACGGCCACCGCAAGCTGTTTGACCAGGTCATTGGCGCGGATACCGAGATCTTGGGCGGCCGGATTGGCGGCGACAGCGTAGGGAACAGTTTCGCCCTCCCCCTCGGCGATCAGCGCGACCACCGCCGGCTCGCTGCCGAGCTTGCCGCGGATGTCGCCGACCAAGGAGCGCAGGTCGCCGGCGGTCATTCCGCCCGACATCCGCTGCGCCACCAGACGGACGTTACC
>PLGA01000088.1 GCA_003139735.1 Bryobacterales bacterium
GTAACGGCTCCCCGCGCTCCGTATCCGCACCCGGTCAACCTCCAGCACTCCTGGCAGGTTCTGGACCGAGTCCATGATCCGCGTCCGGGCGCCGTGCGGCGCGCCGTCCAGCAGTGCGTCGACCGTCTGCCTGGCCAGCCGCCAGCTCACGTGGACGACAATCACCGCCACGAACAGCGCCGCGATCGGATCGGCCTTGAACAGCCAATTCAGTTTGAGCATGCGGGCCAGCCACACCAGAAACAGCCCGAGGATGACCACGGCGCTCGACCAGATGTCGGTTCTGAAATGCAGCGCGTCGGCTTTCAAGGCCTGACTGTCGTACTTGTCGGCGACGATCTTCAAGGCTCGCGAGCGCCAGAAATCGACCCCGATCGAGAACAGCATGACCGCCACGGCCACCAGGCTCGGCTCAATCTCAACCGTGCGCAGGAACAGCCTTTTGAAAGCCTCATAGACGATCCAGACGCAGGTGATCAGAAGCAAGCCCGTCTCGATAAAGGCGGAAAAACTCNNGCTTCGGAGAGAATGCCGAGGCTTCCCGTCGAAAAGCCCGCGACGAACTTGAAAGCCGTGATCAGCACGGCGGCAAAAACGGAATTGCGCGCAACGCCACGTTTTTCCGCGCGCATGGTCTCCGCGTTGAGTGCTGGCTCTGCCATTTCGGTTCAGCTTCGGACAAAGGCCCAATGCCCGTGAGCTTACTCTGCCACGGCGGACCGCGAAGCTGCAAATCAAGGGTGCCCCACGGCCATGCTCTTACCGTGGAACTGGTCTAAGCCCGTCAGCGCTTCACCNNTGCGAACACGTCGGTCAGCGCTTCACCGCCCGATAGAGTCCGGCGATGCCGAAGGTGTAGGGAATGTATTGGGCTCGCTCAAACCCCGCCCGCCGCATTCGCTCCAGCATTTCCTCCGGCTCGGGAAAGCGCGCGACCGATGCCGGCAGATAAGCGTAAGCGCCGCGAACTCCCGAGAGGATTGTGCCCAGTCGAGGCAGTACATGACGAAAATAAAAGCGGTAGAGTTTGCCGATCGGGCCTCGCGGCACGCCGAAATCGAGGATGCCGATTTCGCCGTTCCTTTTCAGCACGCGGCCAATCTCGGCGAGCCCGCGATCGTAGTTGGCGAGGTTGCGAAAGCCGAAAGCGGAGACGACCAGCTCGAAGCTGCCGGCGGCGAACGGCATCGCCAGCGCGTCGGCCTCGACCCACTCCAGCGGCAGGCCCGCGCCTTTTCGCCGCGCCCGCTCGAGCATCGCCGGCGAAAAATCCGCGCCCACGATTTTCACCCCCGCCGCCGCGCCCTTGTAAAGCGCCAGACTCATGTCGCCGGTGCCGCAGCACAGATCCAGCACGGCCGCCCCCGGACGCCGCAGGATATGCCGGAAGCTGCGCGCCGCCCGCCACCACCAATAACGGTCCGTGTTCAGCGAGAGCACGTGATTCAGTAGATCGTAGCGCGGCGCGATGGCGCTGAACATCTCGCGCACCGCGGCGGCGGCGGCCTGCTCGTCCTGCGCCTCGGCGGTGCGCGCGCCCGCGGATTGGTCCTGCTCTGGCATTGTGGGATTCCGGCTCGTTCAGACTTGCGACAGGTAGCGAAGTTCTTCGATGGCCTGCACGATTGCGCGCTCGGGCGCATCCGTCACAAACTCCGCCTTGCCGATCCCGAGCGGCAGCACCCACTGAATTTTTCCGCTGATGACTTTTTTGTCGCGGGTCAAACGGCGAAGAATGTTGCGCGGCTTCACGTCGACCTTGGGCAGAGGCGCGTAGGCCAGAATTGCGCCGATGATCCTTTGCGCCGTCGCCGAATCGGTTTTCTGCATGCCGGCGGAGATCATGGTTGCCGCGATCATCCCCCACGCCACCGCTTCTCCGTGCAGGAAGTGCCGGTAGCTGGTTTCCGCTTCGAGGGCGTGCGCGATGGTGTGGCCGAAATTCAGANNGCGCACGCACTCGGCGATCAGCCACTCCATCGTGCCCGGATCGCGCCGCAGTATGCGCTCCCGGTTTTCCTCCATGAAATCGAAAATACGCGGGTTGCGGATGATCCCGGTCTTCAGCGCCTCGAACAATCCCGAACTGAATTCCCGGTCGGGCAGGGTTAGCAGCACCTCGGGATCGATCAGCACGAGCGAAGGCTGCTTGAAGCTGCCCAGCAGGTTTTTCCCGAGCGCCAGGTTCACCCCCGTCTTGCCGCCGACGGAAGAATCGATATGCGCCAGGAAAGTCGTGGGGATCTGAATGAAATCGATCCCCCGCGNNCAATCCTCCCACGTCGCCCACCACGCCTCCGCCCAGCGTCACCAGCGTGGCGCCCCGGTCGGCCCCCAGTTTCACCAGCCGGCTGCCCAGCTCTTCCACTGTCGCCAGCGTCTTGTAACGCTCTCCATTGGGCATCTCGACAAAGACATTCTCCAGCTTCGCCGCCGCAAAAGATTGCGCCAGAAGCTTGCCGTAATGCTTGCGAACCGGAGCCACGGTGATGGTGAACAACCGGCCTGCATTCGGCATCAGCTCCCGTATACAAGTCCCGGCGGAGANNCCGCGAAATCGTATTGATGCTTACGCGTACCAAGTAATTATTCTAGCGCAGCCTCGCCGATTGCACGAAGTTGTTCAATTGTGCTCTGCTGCAATGATATATTTGCCTGCATCGGTGAAGTGAGGACTCGTGCAGGAAACGGATTTCATTGTCGTGGGCGCCGGCATCGCCGGCATGCGGGCTGCCATTGAACTGGCGGCCTACGGGCGCGTGCTCTGTCTGGCCAAGCTCGAACTCAGCGAATCGAACACCCAGTATGCCCAGGGCGGCATCGCNNGCGCTGCGGCGCGCATCCTCGTCGAGGAAGGCCCGGCGCGCATCGAGGAACTCATCAAGTGGGGCACGCAGTTCGATAAGCAAGGCACCAAGCTCTCGTTCGCCCGCGAGGGCGCGCACAGCCGCGACCGCGTGCTGCACGCCAACGGCGACTCCACCGGACGCGAAATCGGCCGCGCCCTCTACCATCGCGCCGCCTCTCTCAAGCCCATTTCATTTCGTGAATTCGGCTTTGCCACTGGCCTTTCAATCGAAGACGGCCGCGTCACCGGCATTCACCTGCTGAACCAGAACGGTGAACCGGAACAGATCGCTGCCTCAGCCGTCATGCTCGCCACCGGCGGCATGGGTCAAGTCTATGCCAACACCACCAACCCCGGCGTCGCTACCGGCGATGGCGTTGCCATGGCCTTCCGCGCCGGCGCCGAAATCAGCGATATGGAATTCATTCAGTTCCATCCCACCGCTCTTTATTTGAAAAACGCGCCGCGCTTTCTGCTTTCCGAGGC
>PLGA01000144.1:0-17136 GCA_003139735.1 Bryobacterales bacterium
CGCAGCTTTACCACGAGTTCAAATCGTTCTTCCCCGACAACGCGGTGGAATACTTCGTCAGTTACTACGACTACTACCAGCCGGAGGCGTACATCCCCTCGAGCGACGTCTATATCGAGAAGGAAGCCACCACCAACGACGAACTCGACAAGCTGCGGCTCTCGGCGACCAAATCGCTGTTCGAGCGGCGCGACTGCGTCATCGTGGCCAGCGTGAGCTGCATTTACGGCCTGGGATCTCCGGAGGCCTATTACGGCATGCTGCTCATGCTCGAAAAGGGGCAGAAGATCTCGCGCAGCCAGATTGTCTCCAAGCTGGTCGAGATTCTCTACGAGCGCAACGACGTCGATTTCCGCCGTGGAACTTTCCGCGTGCGCGGCGACGTGATCGAGGTGTACCCCACTTACGACGACGACGCCTTCCGCATCGAGCTTTTCGGCGACGAAGTGGAGAGTCTCTCCCAGATCGATCCGCTGCTCGGCCAGGTCAAACAGACTTACCTGCGGCTACCTATCTATCCCAAGACGCACTATGTCATGTCCGAAGAGACAAAGTTCGCCGCCATGGACAGCATTCGCGAGGAGCTGACGTGGTGGCGCGCGGAGCTCGAAAAGCAGGGCAAGCAAATCGAAGCGCAGCGGCTCTATCAGCGCACCATGTTCGATCTCGAGATGATGAAGGAGATCGGCTACTGCCATGGAATCGAGAACTACTCGCGGCACTTCTCGGGGCGTCTGCCGGGCGAAGCGCCCCCCACCCTGCTCGACTACCTGCCGCACGACGCGCTGATGTTTCTCGATGAGAGCCATCAGACCGTACCGCAGTTGCACGGCATGTATCATGGGGACCGCTCGCGCAAGGAAACCCTGGTGTCCCACGGCTTCCGCCTCCCCAGCGCGCTCGATAACCGCCCGCTCACCTTCGAGGAGTTCGAGCACCGCGTCAATCAACTGATCTACGTCTCCGCCACCCCCGGCCCGTACGAGCTGACCAAGTCCGCCGGCGTGGTGGTGGAGCAGATCATACGGCCCACGGGACTGGTGGACCCGACCGTGGAGATTCGTCCCGTGAAGGGCCAGGTGGACGATCTGTTGGGGGAGATCCGCAAGCGCGTCGACGCCAATCAGCGCGTGCTGGTGACTACCTTGACCAAGCGCATGTCCGAGGACCTGGCGGAGTATTACTCCGAAGTTGGCGTGCGCTGCCGGTATTTGCACTCGGAAGTCAGCACGCTCGACCGCATCAAGATTCTGCGCGACCTGCGCCGCGGCGAGTTCGATGTACTGATCGGGATCAACCTGCTGCGGGAAGGCCTGGACCTGCCGGAGGTTTCGCTGGTGGCCATCCTGGACGCCGATAAGGAAGGCTTCCTGCGCTCGGCGGGCTCGCTGATNNGCCGGCTCGCTCATCCAGACCATGGGCCGCGCCGCCCGCCATGTGGAGGGCCACGCCATTCTCTACGCCGATGTCATCACCGACAGCATGCGCAAGGCCCTCGGCGAAACCGGGCGCCGCCGCGCCGTGCAGCTCGACTACAACCAGCGCAACGGCATCGTGCCGCAATCCATCATCAAGCCCATCGACATGTGCCTGGTGGCCGTTGCGGAGGCAGATTACGTGACTGTTCCGCTGGAGGAAGACGACGCCGTCGAAGGCCTCACTCCCGACGAGCGCCAGCGCTTCATCGCCGAGCTGGAAGAGAGAATGCGCGAGGCGGCCCGCAAGTTCGAATTCGAAAAAGCCGCGCAATTAAGGGACCGTGTGAAAGCCCTCAAGCAGGTGTAGCGCGCCGCCTGCCCAGCTTAATCGCGTTCTCAATCAGCTTCAAGCCGTAGTTGGCGCCGGGGGTCAGAGTGAGAATCGACTCGGGGTGGAACTGCACGGCTTCGATCGGCAAATTGCGATGCCGGACGCCCATCACGACGCCGCCTTCGGTGGATTCGGCGGTGATTTCCAGGCAAGCGGGGAACGTCTCGCGGCGCGCATACAGAGAGTGATAGCGGCCCACCTGGAATTCCTCCGGCAGGCCTTCGAAAATGCCCACGCCGCGGTGGCGCACCATCGAGCGCTTGCCATGCATGGGGTAATCGAGCACGCCCAACTCGCCGCCGAACGCCTCGACAATGCCCTGCAGGCCCAGGCAAACGCCGAAGACCGGAATGCCCAGGCGCACCGCCGTTTTCACCAGATCGGGCACGCCGAATTCGGATGGCCGGCCCGGACCGGGAGAAATCAGGATGAGGTGCGGGGCGATCTCCGCAATTTGTTCCGCCGTCAAGCCCGCGCGGTAGGTGATCACTTCGGCGCCGGTCTGGCGGGCGTAGTTGGCGATGGTCTGGATGAAGCAATCGTCGTTATCCACCAGCAAGAGCTTGGCGCCGGCGCCCACCGGCTCGTGGGTCAGCTCGACCGCCGGCGGGACCGGGTCGGCCTGGCCCAGAGTGCGGAAAAAACCGGTAGCTTTGAGGCGCGTTTCGCGCTCCTCCATGGCCGGCGCGGAATCGTAAAGCAGGGTGGCGCCAACGGGGTATGAGGCCATGCCGTCGCGCAGATAGGTGGTGCGGATGAGAATGCCGGTATTGATATCGCCGTTCAGCGAAATCATGCCCACGGCGCCGCCGTACCAGCCGCGGGCGCTCTTCTCAAGCGATTCGATGGCCCGCGAAGCCGCCTTCTTGGGCGCGCCGATCAAGGTGACGGCCCACATGTGGCTGAGGAAGGCGTCGAGCGAATCGAAGCCTTCCTCCAAAATCCCCTCGACGTGGTCCACGGTGTGGAACACCCCGGCGTAGCGCTCGATCAGGCGCCGGCCGACCACTCTGACGGTGCCCGGCTGGCAGACCCGCGACTTGTCGTTGCGGTCCACGTCGGTGCACATGGTCAGCTCGGATTCCTCCTTGGTGGAGCCGAGCAGCTCGCAGATGTTCTCCGCGTCCCGCAACGGATCGCCGGTGCGCTGCGCGGTTCCCGCGATGGGGCAGGTTTCGACGCGCCGTCCCTCGACGCGAACGAACATCTCCGGCGAGGCGCCCACCAGTTGCTCGTCGCCGAATTGCAGCAGCAGCTCGTAAGGGCTGGGGCTGGCGTCCTGGACCCGCTCGAACAACTCGGACGCGCGGCCGCTGTACGGCGTGCTGAAAGTCTGACGCAGCACGACTTCGTAATAATCGCCGCGGCGNNCCGCGGCGCATGCCCTCGCGCACGACCTCGACGTTGGCCATGTACTCTTCCGGCCGGTGATCCGAAACGATGGGCCCCGGCGGGCGCTTGACTGGCGGCGGGATCTCCGCGGTTGAGCGCTCGACGCCGTGCGTCGAAACATCGCCGCGGCGGAAGTCGTACTGGTAGCGGTCGATGCGCTGCTCCTCGCGATCCATGAAGAAGATGTCGTCGCAAAGGAACAGGTGCAGATCCTTCTGGCCGCTGCGGGGGAGCTTCTTTTCGATGGGATCGAACTGGAAGAGCAGGTCGTAGCCGAAAGCCCCCACCAGGGCGAGATGGCGGTCGCCCGCGCCCTGAAACTCGGCAACGATAGCCCGCAGGACGGAGAAAACCGAGGGCTGCCGGCTGCGCTGCTCTTCGGGAAACCGCTCCGGCATGGGTTTCAGCCGGCCGGCGAGCACCCCCGCTTCCAGCCCGAATTGCTCCCAATGCGGATGATCGGCCAGAACCGGCGCCAGGAACCCGGCGATCGTGCGGCCGCGCTCGTTGAGAGGGCGGATTTCGACGCGGCGGTCGTAAGAAACGATCTCCAGCGGCGGGTTGACCGAGCCGATGTCCCAGCGCGCATACCGGCCGGGAGATTCGTATCCCGAGGAAAGGTAGATGCCCCGGTATTGGTCGAGATCGCGCAACAGCCGCCACAGCCCACGGCGGAAGTTGACCTGGGAACCGGTCCGTGTGATCTCTATGCCATGGCGGGTGGTAAAGCTGTAGTCGTGCATGGGCTGCCTGTTGGGGGATTTAGGTTTCAGAATAACATGCAGGGGTTCCCACGGCTTGCGCCGTGGGNNCTTTAGCTCCTACACAGCTTGGGCCAGCGCGTGGAAGCGCGCGAGGATGTCGGCGGTCCTGGCGCGCTTCAGGTCGTGGCCGGCCCCTTCTATCGCCAGCAGATCCGTAAGCGCGGGGATCGACGCCATGGCTTGGCGCAGCTCTTCGACGGAGCCAAAGGGGTCTTCGGTTCCATGGACGAATAGAGCGCGCGTACGCAACTCGGGGAAGAAGTTGGTGCGCTTTTGGTCCGGCTTGCCGGGCGGGTGCAAGGGGTAGGAGAGCAGCAGGAGCCCGCCGGCGAGGTCTGGCCGCTCCGCCGCCCACATGGCGGTCTGGCGGCCGCCATAGGAGTGGCCGCCGGCGAAAATGCGCCGAGGCGCCAGGGATCGTAGAGCTTGGAAGGCGCGCTCGATGCCTTCACGGTCCTGGGCCGCATGCCTGGGATTGGGCGGACCCTTCGCGCGCTGCTGGCGGAACGGCAAGTCGTAGCGCAGCGCCAGGTAGCCGGCATCGGCGAAGGCCGTGGCCACGCTGACCAACAGCGGCGCGTTGGCGTTCGAACCGGCGCCGTGCGTCAGGATCAGCGCGTCACCGTTGGCTTTATCGGGCTGGTGCAGGACGCCGCGAACGCCATCGGATTGTAAAGGCGCAACCATAACGGGCCGGCCGGCCGCGATTCTCAGCCGGGGTCCGGCGAATTGCTCCTCGCGAAGCGGACTGCGTTCCGCTATTCCTTCTTCTTGAGCTGCGCGTCGTTGTCCACGATGAACTGGCGGATGGCATCCGTCATCCCGAGGAGCCTCTCCCACTGCTCCCGGTACAGAGTGACCGGAAAGCGGCCGAGGCCGTAGACCGAGAGGCCGCCTTTCTCGCTCACCTTGAGGTATAACTGCCCGCGCGCGGGCTTCTTCAACATCTCGTTTTCGGCGCGAAGCCGGTCGAGTTCAGCTTGCAGTTCTTCTTCCGTAGGCATGGTGTCCAGTTCCAGTGATACCACATGATACGCTGAGAGTCTCGCCCGATGTCCGATTTCGATGCCATCCTGTTCGATTTCGATGGCGTGCTTGCCGACACCGAACCAGTCCATTTTGCCTGTTGGGTTGAGGCGCTGGCGCCGCTCGGCGTGCCTTTCGAGTGGGATTTCTTTCGCGACCACTGCGTAGGGATCGACGACCGCTCCATGGTTCAACTGCTGGCTGCCCGTTCCAGCCCGCCACGCGACTGGGAGGGCTTATGGGCTTGCCATGCCGGGAAAAGCGCGCTGTTCCGGCGGCGGACGCTGGCGTCGCCTCCGTTCGCGCCGGAACTGGGCGGCTTTCTGAAGGGCTTGCATGGCGCGTACAAACTGGCGGTGGTGACGGCCAGTTCGCGCCCTGAAATCGAGCCCTTGCTGGCGGCCGGCGGCCTCGGCGCGTATTTCGACGCGCTGGTGTGCGGCAAGGAGGCGGGACGACACAAGCCCGCCCCGGACCCTTATCTGCACGCCGCCAGCTTGCTCCAGGCGAAAAAGCCGCTGGTGGTGGAGGATTCGGCGGCCGGCGTTGCCAGCGGGCGCGCGGCGGGTTTCGAGGTGTTGGCGGTGGAGAGTGCGGCGGGGATGCCGGAAGCGGTGTTGCGGCGGCTCTCTTTTGTAGACAATCCTGAAAAAAGTGCGTCGGGTTAGGATCCTCGCGCCACGCTACTGGGCGGCTTTAGGGCGCCGGATCGAAGATCATTACCGCGAAGCGGTTTAAACATCGCGTCGTTATTGTTTGCGCAAGGAGCNNCGTTATGTTTAGTTCACTGGGGAGGGGGCAAGAATGCCCGCAGGAATGCGGGCATCGCCACATGGAAAGGCCGCCACGGGCGAGGTTTACTTGACCACGTGGGCGATGGTGTGGATGGTAATGTCGACGCGCTTGTCGACGCGCAGAAAGAGGGTACTCGGGTCTTTCATGCCCCACTCGACGAAGGGCACGGAGAATTTGACGGTGGCGCGGTACTGGCCGCCGGCGGCCTCGACTTCCGCGGGGATCTCGATCTCATGTTCGGCGCCGTGGATCGAGAAGATTCCGTGCANNGCGGAAAACGATTTCGGGATAGCGGCCGCTCTCCAACACTTTCGTGTGCATATCCTTGTCGCGCGCGTCGTTACCGCTTTGGGCGCTGGTGGCATCCACAACGAGCTCGCCGCTGGCGCTGCCGGTGGCGGGGTCGAAGCGTATCTCGCCGCGCTCCAGCCGGAAGGTCCCGTGCACGGTATGCAGCACGGCGCCCAGCGTGAACTCCACCTGGGTTTGCGCGGGGTCAATTCGGAGGGCCACAGTTTGCGAATCGAGCGACCCGGCCGCCGCCAGGGAGGACAGCAGGAGCGCGAGGGGGAGCGATGGTGAGAGTTTGGTCATAGAGTCAGCATTTGCCAGCCGAGAGCCAGTCCATCGATTGCGAAAGCGGATGGGGAAAGCTCGCCGACGTGCATGGCGAGCATGTGCGCGAACAGGCGGGGCCGGGACGCCATGGCGCGAATAGCGCGGTCCCGCAGGCGGCCGCTCGCGTCCATCAGGAGCATCAGCCGCGACATGAACTCGGGACGTCTGCCGATGCGGCGGTGCGCGGCCTGGTAGGCGCCAAGATCGTCCGCCGCCAGAGCGCCGGCGAGCGCTACGGCTTGCTGAAAGAGCAGGCAGAGGCCTTCGCCGGTGATGACGTCCACGGATCCCGACGCGTCGCCCACCAACGCGACGTTCCCGCGGCAGACAGCCTTAAGACGCCGGGAGGCGGAAATGCCTCCGCGTTCCAGGGTGGACGGCCCGGCGGCGGCCACGCGCCGCGCCACCTCGGGGAATTGCGGCAAGGCGTCGTCCAGGCGCAGATGCGGATCGCGAGAGACGAGCACCACGCAGATCTCGCTCGCTCCAACCGGCGTGATGTAGAGCTGGCAGCCTTGGCCCCAGTGGATTTCCATGAGACCGTTCGCAGCCGCGGCGCGATAGTGGCGGCGGGACCCGTAGCGGCGGCTGTCGCGATGGCAGGCATCGAGGCCGGCCCAGCGGCGTACAGGCGAGTGGCCGCCATCGGCCCCGACAATCCAGCGCGCCCGCACCTTACAGCCATCGGCGATGGCGCCGTTTTCGGGGAGGCCCGTGACACGCGCGTTCCAAACCAGCGTGACGCCGGCGGCCTCGGCGCAATCCACCATCAGGCGATGCAGCGCGGTGCGGCGCAGACCCAAGCCGCAGCCGTGCGGGAAGGCGGCCTCCACGGAGGTTTGGCCCTCGCGAAAGCGAATGCCCCGGAAGGGGACGCCACCGGCCAAGCTCAGATCGATGCCGAGCGCCCGCGCGGCGGCGATGCCATTGGGCATGATGCCCTCTCCGCAGGCCTTATCAATGGGCGGCGCGGAACAATCCGCCACTGTGACATCGAAGCCGCGGCGGCGAGCGGCGATGGCGGCTGCCAATCCGGCGGGGCCGCCGCCGATCACGAAAACATCGGTGGAATCGGGGAGGGGCATCAAGGCCGGGGGCCATGGGCGGCCGGCTCGTTTAGCCGCTGCATCTCTTGTGCATACAAAGGATTGCTCGGGAACTCCTGTATCAGGCCGGCGAGCAAGGTGCGGGCCCGGCCGGTGTCGCCATCGCGCAGCGCGGCCACGCCCAGCAGCAGGCGCGCGAAGGGCCCCAGGTAGCGGCCTTTGGCCGCCGTGAGGCGCAGTTTCTCAATGCCCACCGCACGGTCGGTCTCGCCGCCCGCCGCACGGAACAGCAACCGCACAATAAACGGTTTGATGCTGAGCATATAGTTTTCGACGCCGATCGCAACCCAGGCGTCGTAGCAGTTGGGGTCCTTGGCGAGCAGGCGTTCGGCCTGCATGCGCGATGCTTTCATTTCCTTCCACGCCGGCACGTAGTGCTTGTCGATCAGGGCCGTATAGTCGCTGTGGAGGCCATCGGCAAGGATGGACGCGAACATGGCGTTGGAATCGTCCGGCATGGCCGCGGCCAGACGGTGGGTGGTTGCCAGGGCGGCTTCGAACTTCGCCTTTAAGGCGGGGTCCGGCGCCAGTTTGTGGTCCGTGACGAAGTGGTCGTCGTGTATGAAGAACTCCGATTGCAGGATGTGGAGGCGGTCGAACTCGGTGAACAGGTAGGCGGCGGCGTCCGACACGTAGCCCAACGGGTCGGTTGGATGCTGCCGCTGCCACTGCTCAAAGCTCTGGTGGGCTTCGGCGAACTGGAGATTATACATCTGGCGGTAGCCGGCATCGATGAGCGTGGGCTGCGCGTGTCCGAGCACGGCGGCGGCGCAGAGAACGAAAATGGGGAGCGGGCGGGGCATGTGGCTAGGGGTTGACGGCAGCGGCGATGGCGGGACGGTTACGCAAAGAAATCACCGCTCACTTTCTGAGACGCCCGAGAAGCCCGGATCGTTACTTTTTCCGGACGGGACGGCGCTGCGACTTTGCCAGAAGGCAACACTATTGATAGTTTAAGATACATGGACTACATCAGGCTTGGATCGGCTGGACTAAAGGTTTCCAGAATTTGCCTTGGGACCATGACTTACGGCTCCAAGAAGTGGCGCGAGTGGGTGCTGGAGGAAGAGGAGAGCCGGCCGTTCATCCGGCGCGCGCTGGAGTTGGGCATCAATTTTTTCGACACCGCGGACATGTATTCCGTGGGCGTGAGCGAAGAAATACTCGGACGCGCGCTGCGGGATTTCGGCGCGCCGCGCGACCAGGTGGCGGTGGCCACCAAGGTTTTCAATCCCATGGGCGACGATCCGAACCAGCGCGGGTTGTCGCGCAAACACATCCTGCACGCCATCGACGACAGCCTGAAAAGGCTGCGGATGGACTATGTGGACCTTTACTATATCCACCGTTTCGATTACGAAACGCCGATTGAGGAGACGCTCGAAGCGCTGGACGACGTGGTGAAGACGGGAAAGGCGCTGTACCTGGGGGCCTCATCCATGTTTGCGTGGCAGTTCGCNNCCGTGGAGCCCGCTGGCGCGCGGGTTTGTGATGGGCACCCGCAGCCGCGAGGGCAGCTTTGAGACGCTGCGCGCCAAGACCGACGCATACGCGCACGGCTTGTATAACCAGCCGTCGGATTTCGACGTGGTGGACCGCATTACGCAAGTGGCGCGCGCCCGCGGCGTATCGAACGCGCAGGTGGCGCTGGCGTGGATCCTGCAGAAACCCGGCATCACCGCGCCGGTGGTGGGGGCCAGCAAGATGCAGCATCTGGAAGACGCGGTGGCCGCGGCGGAGTTGAAGCTGGACGAAGCGGAGTTGAAAGCGCTGGAGGAACCCTACCAGCCGCACCGGATATTGGGGCACTCGTAGCGCCGCCGCGCAGCGCGTTGGATTACCATGCGTTTTATCATGCCATTCGCGAATCGACTTACGCCAAGATTACTCCTGTTTGGATTCCTGCTCCTGCCTTGCGCCGGCTGGGGGCAATCCACTCCGCCCGATGCGAAGCGGGCGGCGGAGTTCCTGACAGATTCGGCGGCCGGATTGAAGACCCTCCAGACCTGGTACGCAGAAGAAACGGGTTTATGGAAAACGACGGGCTGGTGGAACGGAGCCAACGCGCTGACCGTGCTGGACGATTACTCGAAGTTGAGCGACGCTCCGGATTTCCGGGCCGCGATCGCGAATACGTTCGATCGCAATTCCCAGAAGCACTTTCTCAATGAGTACTACGACGATGAAGGCTGGTGGGCGCTAGGCTGGGCGGGCGCTTACGAGCTCACGCACGATGCGCGGTATCTGGAGATGGCGGAAACGATCTTCACCGATATGTCTGGGGGGTGGGACGACGCCACCTGCGGCGGCGGCATCTGGTGGAAGAAGCCCAACCAATATAAAAACGCCATAGCCAACGAGTTATTCCTTTCCGTGGCCGCAAAGCTGGCGGGTCTCACCGAAGACGCGCAGAAGCGGGCGAAATACCTGGATTGGGCGCAGCGGGAATGGAAGTGGTTCGCCGCATCCGGCATGATCAATTCCCAGAACCTGGTGAACGACGGGTTGGATGCCGCATGCCACAATAACGGGCGAACCACGTGGACCTACAATCAGGGCGTGATCCTGGGCGGTCTGACCATGCTGTCAAAACAAGCGGGCGATCCGAAGCCCCTGGAGGCCGCGCAGTCCATCGCGTTGTCGGCGATCGCGCGGCTGACGGACCTGGATGGCGTACTCCACGATCCTTGTGAGCCGGCCCGCTGCGGGAACGACGCACCGCAGTTCAAAGGGGTTTTCGCTCGCAATCTGGCGGCGCTGAACGCGGCGACTCCGGCGCCGGGGTTCCGGGCCTTTCTGCGGACGAATGCCGAGAGCATCTGGAAGAATCGCGACGCGGATGGCCGGTTGGGGCTGGTGTGGTCGGGGCCTTCCGATGTCAGGACCGCCGCGACCCAGGTTTCCGCCCTGGACGCACTGATCGCCGCGGCGGAAGCGGAGGGCGCCGGAAAAAAGTAGTCGGCGCTTCGAGCGACAAAGACAAAAGGGTTAGCCGCAGATGAACGCCGATGAACGCAGATGGAAAATAAAGGCCTGAAATGAGTTTTTCCGCATTATCCTGTTGAATGAGAGATTCGCCGCTCTCGAAGGAGAAGAGAGATGGCAATTCAACGACTAGCAGTTACTGTCGGCGTGGCGCTTGCCATGTGTTGGGCAGTCTGCGCACAGCAATCCACAGCGCCATCGGGGTCTATTCTGGCGTCCGTCAAGCCTCACCGTGGACCAGGCGTTAGAATGTCAATGACCCCGGGGATGCTTACGGCACAGGGAATATCCATTTACATCCTCGTCCAATTTGCATACGATTTGCACCCGGGGGAACTTGCCGGCTTACCGAAATGGGCCAACTCCGACACCTTCGATATCGTTGCAAAAGAGGAAGGCCCGTTGCCTGCAAAACGACAGACGTCGCCGGAACAGTCCAGGGCGTTTGTCCGGGCGCTCTTGGCTGACCGGTTCCAACTGAAAGCGCACGTTGAGAGACGGGAGGTGTCCGGCTATGAACTGAAGATAGCTCCGAAGGGGCTAAAGCTTGAGAAAGAGACGGCGGAGGAACAATCTCGTCCAAAGACTAGAGCGCCCAAAGGCGGCGTGTACTCAATGGGGGTCTTGGCAATGACCTTGTCCCACATGCTGGACGCCATCGTCGTCGACCGGACCATGCTCGAGGGGAACTATTATGTGAAATTGCGCTGGACAGGGGATAACGGCGCTCCCAGGAGCATTGGCGTGCTATCGTCTGAGATGCCTGACGAAGCGGATGACCGTTCGATTTTCGAAGCCTTGAAAGAGGATCTCGGGTTGAGTCTGGAAGGCCACAACCGCGTTCCGCTCAATGTTCTCGTGATCGACCAAGTGTCGAAGCCGTCCGAGAATTGACCGGCCCCTCAGAACAGGACGTCGAAATCGGCGGTGAACCGGCGGCCTCTCTGGCCGAAGAAGAGGCCGTAGGCCGGGTCGTNNGCTCACCGAGAGACGCACGGCGTATTTCGGGTTCACCTGGATGTCCTTGGAAAAGCGCGCATCAAGCGAGAGAAAGTTGGGAAACCGGTAGGAGTTCGGCACTCCCACATAGTGCTGGAATTGGTCGTAGGAGCTGTAAGGAAATCCGGTTCGATACTCGCACAGCGGAGCGATTCGGAATCCGGCGGGGAGTTTCACGGCGCCCCAGAGCAGAAAGCGGTTCGGCAAGTTGCCCGGCAGGTCGGCGATTTGGTTGATGTGAACGATAGGCATGGGGAAGCTGCCCAGGTAGTCGGCGAAATCGTTCAAGTCCCCGCGCGCGTGGCTGCGCACGTAGGAGAAGAACAACTGGCGGTTGTCGTCGAGCCGGACGCGCGCGGTGGACTCGAACTGCGCATAGCGGGATTGCCCGCCGCCCGAGAGCAGGCGATTACCGATATTGGTCACCGGATCCGGCGCCGACGAATTGAGAATGACCAGGCCGGTGGATTCGGTCTGCATATACCCGACGCGGAATCGCAGACGCGGGGTAACCGGCTGCTCAATCTGGATGCTCCCGGTGGTGGCGCGGGGAGTGAAATTCCCCGGCTGCGATTCGGTGAAGACGAAGCGGGACTTGGAGCTGACGGCGCCGAGGCCATTTTCGTAGAAGAAGGGTCCGGCCGAGATCTGGCCCGTGGAATCGTACATGGTCACGGTCTCGTTGGGATAGCTGCTGTAGGAGTACACGCTCAAGGGAACCCGGTCGTAGAACACCCCGACGCCGGCGCGGATTACGGTGCCTGCGTGGGGGAAGGGATTCCATGAGATCCCGGCCCGCGGGGCCACCCGAACGCTTTCCGACACGACCTGCGACTCGGCGCGCAGGCCGAGATCGATGGCTAGCCGCGGCGACAGCGTCCAGTGATCCTGCGCAAACGCGGCGTACTCGCTGTCGGAATTGTCAAACCGCACTCCGCCGGTGAAGGTGAGCCGCTCGATCAATTGGTTGGCGGCATTCAGAAGGTCGATGGGGTGCTCGAACACCTGGCCATTGTCGGTACTTTCGGCCGTATACCCGCCGATTTTGAAGGTGTGCTTGCCGAGGAAACTCCAGGGGGCAAAGGTATATACGGTGGCCCAACTCACGCGCGAGGCGTTACGGTCCTGTTGCTCGAAGTAGTTCCCGGTGTTGCCGGTTGGGGTGATTACCAGGTCCTGATTGCCCTGACCCCAGATACGGGCGTCGAACTGCGTGGCGGAAACCGTATTCTCCAGAACTCCGCCACCGAGGGTCAGCCGGTCGCCCAGCGTCACGGTGTAATTGTGCGTGCTGGCATCGGGCGCGGTCTGGCGGGGATTGTAGTAGTTCAGGTTCACGTAGTCGAGCCGCTGCGGGGCAAAGTGAACGGTGGCGGTCACCAGTTGCTTATCCGAGGCGATCCAGTCGAATTGAGCGAAGGAGTTGACGCCGTGCTGCAGCTTCTGGTTGAACGGGTAGGGCAATTCATAGACCGGGGTCTTGCGAATCTCATATTCGAGCCCCTCGGAGAAATACAGCTTGCCGGCGATCAGGGGGCCTTCGAAATTGAATCTAGGGGTGGCGTCGCGCAGGCCGCGCAGATGATAACTGCGAATGGCGAAGTCCGGAAACGGATCGTTCAATTCCCATTTCCACTTACTGCCTCCGCGCCTGGTTTCGACCGAGACGAGGCCCGCCGTGAAGCGGCCGTACTCCGCCAGGTAGGGAGTCTGGTAGAAATTGAGATTCTCGACGCTGTCGATGGGCACGGTCAGGCCGAACTGGCCGGTGGCCGGGTCCGTGACATCGGCCGAGTTTACAATCATGGCGCTGCGGTGTTCGCCGACGGCGGACAAGAGCAGGCCTCCGGCAGGCGCGCGGACCACGCCGGGCAACAGAGGCAAAGCGTCCGCCACGGTGGCGGGCCGGCTGGGAAGCTGGCGGGCAGTCTCTGTGGGCAACTGGGCCGGCGCGGAGGAGCCTTGCTCCACGGGTTCCAAGGTTCCCTTGACCTCGACGTCCTCCTGGCGCGCGGCCGGCGTGGGGACGAGGGTGAACTGGATGGCGGAGTCGGCGGATGGCGACACGTCCAGGCCGCTCTGTTGCGCCGCTGCGAAGCCATCCTTGGCAGCCGTCAGATTGTAGTGGCCGGGTTGCAGGTTCGGAAACGCCGCGTGGCCGCCGGCGTCCGTCTCGGCCGAGGCGATCACCGCGTCTTCGAGCTTGAGTTGGAGCCGGACGCCGGGGATGGGCTGGTTCGCCTGGTCGACGACGGTGACATCAACGGCGGTCCCCGCGGGGGGCGCAGCCATGGCGCAGGCGGCGCGCCATAACAGCAGCGCGGCGCACGCCAACAGCCTCACTCGCATTGCCGCCCTTCCCCGTCCGCCGGTTTCACTACCTGAGACCAAGTGCGCTACTTCGCCGTAAACGCGGTCCACGGACGGGAGTCCATGTCCCCCAAAATGTTCCTGGTCCACGCGAACTCGGAATGTTTGCCGAGGAACGGCGCGGCTTTGAAGTGTAAGCCGCAGGAATGTCCGAGCGCCGCCGTCAGCGACATTTTCTGGGCGCCGGCCGCGTCGGTGACCTTGCTCTGCACCGTGCCCGCCAAGCCGTAGGGACCCCACCAAGAGGACACGCCGCGCGGAGAAAGATCGATGTGCCCGCACAGCGTCCGCTCGTCGGGATCGATTCTTCCTTCGAAAGAATCGTAGTGGTCGGCCAGAAACTTCTGGCCCGCGGCCACGTCGATCTTGCCTTTATACTGCGCCATCAGGGCCAGCCAACGCTCGTGGCGCGCGTTGCTGCTCAGGCCGCGGTCGGCCGTATCGTAATTGGTCTCCTCTTCGATCAGCTTAGGGGCCTCGGGGAAGTTGGATCCCACGAAGAACCCGTCCATAGTGCGCTGCAGGGTTACGTTCTTGAGGCCCAGCTCCAGGCTGGCGATTTCGTTGTTCTTGCGGTCGGCCACCAGCCAGGTGTTGGCGTAGCCGCCGTTGTTGCCCTCCTTCATGATTCGCGCGAAATCGTCGATGGAGTTGGCATACTGCATGGCCTTGCGGGCGCGGACGAATTCGGGAATCCCGTTGGGGTCGAATCCCTTGAACCCGGAAATGGTGGTTTCGGTGATGGCGATGCCGGCCGAGTTCACGCCGAAATCGTCGCCGCTATGGATCAACCCGGCCATGCCATCCATGAGGATGCGGTTGCCCCGTTCCGGCGCGATATCGAAAATGATGTTCCAGCGCTCGCCCGAGGAGTAGCTGGTCCAGTTATTATGGCCGATCACGAAGCGCCCGTCCCGGGTATAACTGCCCGTGGCCACGAAAGCGCTGCAATGCTCGGCTGTGGCGCTCTGCGCGTTGCCCTCGATGGTTTTGTCGTAGTAGCCCTGCTCGAGCCACGCGTTGAGCGCCACCACGTCCCAGATATCCAGCTTTACGTTGCGCGCGTTGAGCCCCTCGACGATGCCGGTCAGTTCGTCGCGGTACTCAAGTTCGATGTGCGGCCAGAAAACGTCGCGCGCCGTCGCGCGGAAGAATTCCCAGTCCCTCTTTTCGTCGTGCGCGCTCTCGATCGAGATGTCCTTGAAGGTGTCCTCGATCTCCGGCGCCAGCAGGTAGCCGTGCTGGAAGCCGATCTGGCCCGGCGATCCCTCCAGGCGCACCATGATCCAGCCGTTGCGTTCGGGCGCCCGGAAGGCCTTCTTCAAACGGGGGTCGGTTTGCGGGTCGCGCGATATGAGGGTCGCGGCGAATCCCAGCAGCAGCACCGAAAGCAGCACAGACGTGCGTTTCATTACCGCTATTATAGTAGGGATCGATGGAACCACCTAGCGATCTCCGGAAGTTAACGGCGCACGTGAAGGCGGCGGGTTGAGCGTCTAAACTGAGTCCAAAGTTGTTGGACAGGGTTTTGGCGAGCCTGCCCCGGTGGGCCGATGAAAATGTGCTGATCGGGTTTGACACGGCCGACGACGCCGGCGTGTATCTGCTCACGCCCGAGACGGCGCTCGTGCAGACGGTGGATTTTTTCACGCCCATCGTGGACGATCCGTATACGTTTGGGGCTATCGCCGCGGCCAATGCGCTGAGCGACGTGTACGCCATGGGCGGACGTCCGTTCTCCGCGCTCTCCATTGTGGCGTACCCCGCCAAGGGCGATGTGGAGGACCTGGAACGGATATTGAAGGGCGGCGCGGAGAAGATGCACGAAGCTGGCTGCTCCATCCTGGGCGGCCACAGCGTGGCGGACGACGAAATCAAGTTCGGCTACGCCGTGACCGGCGCGATCCATCCCGGCTGCATCATAGCCAACGCCGGAGCGCGCGCCGGAGACGCGCTGGTATTCACGAAGCGGCTGGGAACGGGCGTGATTTCGACGGCGTTGAAGCGGGGCGCCGCTTTGCAGGAACACGTGGAGGGCGCCACAGCCTCCATGCTGCTGCTGAACCGGCGCGCGTGCGAGGAGATGCTGCGCTGGGAGACGCACGCCTGCACCGACGTCACCGGATTCGGGCTGCTGGGCCACGCGCGCGAAATGGCGCTGGCCAGCGGCGTGACGCTCGAGATCGACGCGGCGGCTGTACGCTTTCTGCCGGGCGCGCTCGAATACGCGCGCGCCGGCGCGATCCCGGGCGGATTGCTCAACAATCGGGAGTTCGCGGGCGGCTGCGTCGCGGCGCCTCCCGGGATTCCGCGCGAGGTGGAGGACCTGCTCTACGACCCGCAGACTTCGGGCGGCCTGTTGATCGCCATGGCCGAGAGCGACGCTGCCGGGTTCGAGCGGTCGCTCGAAGGCGCTTACCGGATCGGCCGCGTTCTGCCGCGGGGCGAGAAGCCGATATGCGTGATATGAGGGGCCGAGCGGCAGCCTTGCGCGCGTTCCAGCCACCGATATACCATTTTGTTACGAAGCGATTCTCTTCGGGCTGCGAGTTGGAGTCCTATCCATGTGTAAATTTATAAACGCCGGGATCTTTGCGTTGGCTGTGGCGGCCCAGTGCCATGGCCAACCGATTCAGGTTGCCCAAGGCGGCAATCCGAGTGACGGGAGCACGTGGGTCACTCTGACCATGCAGTCTCAGACCTCGTATCCCTTGGCGAACGGGGCCGGGAAGTTCACTCCGTCCTTGACCGTGCGGTGCGAATCCAAGGGGAAACCCCGCAAGGAGGAGCGGACGCTCGGGATTCTTCTCGATACGGGAGGCGTACAACCGGGAGCGCTAAACGTTCGGGGAAACAGTTCGGAGCTGCTGGCGGATCCGAAAGAGAATCCACTGCGCCTGTCGCGGGAAAACCTCCTTTTTCGCATGACAATAGACACCGGCAGGCCGCAACGGCGCAGATGGGAACTGTTGCCGGCGAGCGATACGGTCTATCAGTATTGGGGCGGCGGCGATACGCCAGTGACCGTGCGCCACGAGCGCAAAGGGCNNGTGACCTCCGTATTTCTACCGGGCGAGTTCATAGACAAGATGTTCACCGCAAAGGTGGTCACGATTGAGTTCCAGCCGTTTGCTCACGTGACCTACGGCCAAGAGAACCTCTTTGGGGCCCAGTTTCATCCGGCCGGTCTAAAGGACGAGTTCCGGCAACACAAGGAGTGCAGCTTGAAGTGATGCGAAACCCCATCATCGTGGCGCTCGATGTGGATTCGG
>PLGA01000144.1:17220-17481 GCA_003139735.1 Bryobacterales bacterium
GGCAGCGGGCCGGCGATGCGCGCGGCGGTGGAGGGCAAGGGCGGGTCCACGCTGAAACTGCTGGCGGTTACGGTGCTGACCAGCTTCGATCGGGCGGACTTGCTGGACCTGGGATACCCGTGCGAGGTGGCCGACCTGGTGGCTCTGCGCGCGCGGAAGGCGCGGGAGGCGGGGATGGACGGTATGGTGGCCTCGGCGCTCGATGTGGCGGCCGTCCGCGCCATCGCCGGTCCGGGCGCCATCCTGGTGACGCCCGGGGTG
>PLGA01000095.1 GCA_003139735.1 Bryobacterales bacterium
GTAGTGCGGCAGACAGAATGCGAAATATCCTGGACAGTCGAGACAACCGCTCCCTCACGGTCGCGGCTCTGCAAAACCAAGCAACTCCAACAGAGCCGCGACCGTGAGGGAGCGGTTTCCGACGCGATCATACACGTCGGGATTTCGGCCGCAGACCACTAGGGCCGGCGCTCTCGTCGTCCGCAATCAGGAGGCGTCACGGCCGTTTGTGCGGTCCCAGCGCGGCGCGCACCTTGGCGGCCAAGCGTTCGGGGCCGAACGGCTTGGTGATGAAGGCGGCGCCATCATCCAAGACGCCACGCTGGATGATCGCGTTGTCGGTGTACCCCGACATGTACAAGACTCGGATTCCGGGCCGAAGTTTCTCCAGCCGGCCGGCCAGTTCCAGCCCGCTGAAATCGGGCATCACCACGTCGGTCAACACCAGGTCGATGCGCTCCCCCTCGCGTTCGCAAATCGACAGCGCTTCCGCGGCGCTCTCCGCTTTGAGCACGCGGTAGCCGTAGGATTCGAGCGCCTTGGCGGCATAGTCGCGGACGTCCGTCTGGTCCTCCACCACCAGCACGGTCTCGGTCCCTCCGAGCGTAGGGGCCGTTTCCGGCCGTCCTTCGAGAGCCACGGCTTCCGCAACCCCCGGCAGATAAATCTTGAAGGTTGTCCCGGAACCAAGCTCGCTGTAGACCTCGATATGCCCCCCGCTCTGCGCCACAATCCCCTGCACGGTGGAGAGGCCCAGTCCGGTACCCTTGCCAACCCCTTTGGTGGTGAAGAACGGCTCGAAAATCTTCGAGCGCGTGGCTTCGTCCATCCCTACGCCGGTGTCGCTGACCGCCAGCATGACATAGCGCCCCGGACGCGCGCCCGGATGCAATTGCGCGTTCCTCGGTTCCCATTCCACGGCCGCTGTTTCGATCAAGAGTTTGCCGCCTTGCGGCATGGCGTCCCTGGCGTTGACCGCCAGATTCATGATGGCCTGCTCCAACTGGTGCGGGTCGGCGCGCACCACGCACTCTTCGGCGCTCAACACGACGCGCACTTCCACGTCTTCGCCCACCAGGCGCGCCAGCATCGGCTCCATCGCGCCGGCCACCCGGTTCAGGTCCAGAGCGCGCGGTTGCAGCACCTGCTTGCGGCTGAAGGCCAGCAGTTGCGCGGTCAATGCGGCGGCCCGTTCTCCGGCCTTGCGAATCTCTTCGAGGCCCTCCCGCAGCGGGTCAGCCGGACTCACGTCGCCGATCAGCATCTGGGTGTAGCCGTTGATCACGGTGAGCAAGTTGTTGAAGTCGTGCGCCACGCCGCCGGCCAGGCGGCCCACCGACTCCATTTTCTGCGCCTGCGCCAGCCTTGCCTCCGCTTGCAGACGCTCGGTGATGTCGCGAGTCACTCCCAGAATTTCCCGGACCTGTCCGCGCTCGTCAAGCAACAGCGTGGTCACCACCTCGACCCGCACCACAGAGCCATCCTTGCGGACTTGATCCGCTTGGTTGGTTTGCGTCCGCACGGAGGAGTCGCCGGCTGCAATGGCCGCTAGACCTTCCGCCAGCCGGCCCGCGACATACCGGTACGATTCCGGGGTCAGCACGTCCGGCAGACCCTTGGCCATGATTTCTTCCGTGGAGTATCCGAGCAGGCGCTCGACGGACGGGCTGATATAGGTCAGCCGTTTGGTAGCCGGGTCCATCAGCCAGATGACGTCCGCGGTGTTTTCGGAGATGAGCCGGTAGCGCTCCTCGCTCGAGCGCAGGGCCGCCTGCGTCAACCGCTGCTGCATCGCGATCGCCAGGTTGCCCGCGGCCCGTTCCAGCATGAGAATGCTCTCGGCGGTGAAGCGGCCCTTGTGCCTGTCGTAGAACCGAATCAGGCCGAACGTCTGCCCGCCGTAACGCAGCGGGATCAAGGCCACCGACTCCCGACCTTCACCGTGCCTTTGGTCGAGCACCGAGGACAGGCGGCCGCACTCGGCGGATTGCATCAACTCGCTGGCCGCGTTGGTCCAGAAACTTCCGTAGGCGGTGAAGCCGGGGTCGCCCGGATTGAAACGCCCGCACAGGATGTCTCCGCACAGGCAGTCCGTCACGGGGTTGCCTTGGCCGTCGGGCGCCGGTTCCCGGTTTTCATCCCGCACGCACAGATCGTTCCCGGCCTGGACGAACTCGGCCGGGATGCCGCGAGTTTCGTAGTAGGGGAAACCGTCGCCTTGCCGCAGCAGGACTCCCACCGCTTCGCAACCCGACCACTGTTGCAGAAAGCCGGTCACCGTGCGGATCAGCTCGTGGGTTTCATTGGGGGCGTTGAGCAGGTGCAGCAAGGACAATGTGGCTTCCCGAACGGCTTCGTTCCACTTGCGCTCCGTGATGTCCTCGGCCGAGCCGAGAATCCGCCGGGCCGCGCCTTGGCTGTCCCTGAGAAACAGGACATCGCGGCTTCGCAGCCAGCGCCACTGGCCGTTGGCGTGCTTCATCCGGTATTCGACTTCGAGTGGCTCGTTGTCGCCCGCCGTGGCAAACCGAGCGTGATGCGCGGCGACGAGCGCGGCGTCGTCGGGATGCAGGATATTCTGAAACACCGCCGATCCCATGCCTTGGATCTGTTCGGGCGTGTACCCGAGGAGGTCGAGGGCCGAACGATTCGCATACACGCTGCGCTGTTCGATCAGGTCGTAAATATAGACGAGGTCCGGCGTAATATCGAGAATGCGCTGCACGAAGCGCTGGCTTTCCAGCAATGCTTCGGCCGCCTTCCTGGCTTCCTCTTCGACTTGGCGGCGCCGGGCTTCCTCCTCCAGTTTGTCCAGCGCAAAGGAAATATCGAGAGCCACCCGCTCGATTAATTGGATTTCGGCCGGGTTGAAGAATCCCGCTTCCCGCGCATGCAGACAAAACGCGGCGCACACGCGGCCTTGGGAGACAATGGGCCATGCCGCGCACGAACCGATGTCCGCCTGCATGGCATGGGCGAGGCACGTAGCGCTCGACTCGCCGCCCGTCAGCGCATTGTAAACACACGGCCGCCCTTCACGGATGGCGGAATGGACCACGCCGCATTCGTTCGCCTGGATCTCGTACGGGAAGCCTCTCTCATCCGTATCCTTAGCCTCCAGCTTGACGGATTCCGAATCCGCATCCCACGCGCCGATCCAGGCCAGCCGGAAGTGGCCGAACGTCACGGCGACCCGGCAGATGTTGTGGAAAAGCTCCTCTCGCGACCGCGACCGCGCGATGGCCTGGTTGACCTGGCTCAGGACCGCATACAAGCGATTGAGCCGCTCGATTTGCAGTTCATGCTCTTTGCGTTTGGTGACGTCCTGGAATACGGAAGCGAACTGGCCCTCCCGGGGCCTGAAAGCCACCACGTCGAAGTGTCTGCCAACGCCTGCGTGGAAGCTCTCAAACCGGTTCGGCTCGCCGGTGAGAACCACCCGTCCGTAGGTTTCGATCCAATGCGGCTCCGTGGTGGGCAGCGCCTCAAGCACCCGCTTGCCGACAACGGATTCGGCGCGAAGCCCGGTCATGGTTTCAAACGCGGGGTTGACGGCCAGATACCGGAAATCCGCCGGCTTCCCTGCCGCGTCGAAGATCATCTCGCACAGCGCGAAGCGGTCCAGCATCTGGTGGAAGAGCATCTGGCAACTCTCTTCCAGTTGGTGGAATGCATCCGATCCGTCGAGCTGTCCCAAAGATCGATCCCTCCTGGGTTGCCAGTGCCGATTGACCGTTAGATTGGCACTGCCACAGAAGGTCGACGCCCTCAGCCTGGGGTATAGCGAAGCCACGCCGGCGGGCAGCACCCCAGGTCAGGTAGATTGTAGCATTTTGATAGCGGTGCGCCCCAGAGCCAATCCCCTGCGGGATAATGAAAGCCATGCGGCGGCTGCTCATCGTCGGCCTGCTTCCCTGGCTCCTGGCGGCGGAGGGCCACTGGCTGAAGTTTGCCTCGGGGCCGTTCGAGGTGCTCACCGACGCCGGGGCGCTCAAGGGACGGGAGACCCTCGTCAGGTTTGAGGAGTTCCGCCATGCCGTTGGAGAGACGCTCGGCGCGCCGGACTTGGCCACGCCGGAGCCGGTGCGCATCCTGGTTTTCAAGAATGCGAAGGGCTGGAATCTGCCCGCGGCGCTGGCCGAAGGGCGCGGCTGTTACGCCATCGTCGTGGCGGAAAAGGAGACGGTCGCGCCGGATGCCTACAGCGCGCTCACCCGCCTGTTCCTCGAGACCAACACCGCGCGCATGCCCCCGGCTTTCGAGCACGGTCTGATCGAATTCTTCTCCACCTTCGATGGAATCGGCATCCACATCACCGTTGGAGCGCCCCCGCCACGGCCCGATCTCGATTGGGCGCGCGTGCATCTGCTGATGGTCGATCCGGAATATTCCGGCAAGCTGCGGGTTCTGTTGTTCAACCTGCGGCAAGGCATGGCGGAAGACCCGTCCTACCGCAACGCGTTCGGCGAGTCGCAGGCGGAAATCGAAGCCAAGGTCAAGAGCCATCTGGACGCGGGCCGCTTTCAGACCACCTCGATTTCCAGCCTTCCCTTGAGCGAAAAGGATTTTCCCGAAAGGCTGGTCTCCGATGCGGACGCGCGGCTCGCGCGGGCCGACCTCCTGGCGGGCGCGCAATCGGCCGCCGAGTACCTGGCGCTGATGAACGATGGCCTCAAGGTCGCCGAAGCGCAGGAGGGTCTGGGCCTGCTGGCGTTGCGAGACGGCCGCAAGGAAGAAGCTCGCAGCCACTTCACGGCAGCCATCGCCGCGAACAGTTCCAGCGCGCGCTGCTATCTGGAGTACGCCAAGCTGGAACCGGACGGCCAGAAGGCCGAGCAGGCGCTGCTCCGCGCCGCCGGCATCAACCCCAAGCTGGACGAACCGTTCGCACTCCTGGCCGAGCGCGATACCGACCCCCAGAAACGCCTGGCGCACTGGAAGGCGGCGGCCGAGCGCAACCCGCGGAACGCATCGTATTGGAAATCGCTCGCCGAGTGCTACCTCGCCGAACACAACTACGCCGAGGCCGCCAAGGCGTGGACCGCCGGCGAACAGGCCGCCACCGGCCCCGCCGAACGCCAGCGCATGCAGGCGGCGCGCATGTCCGTCGAGCAACAACGCCTCGATTACGAAGAAGCCGAGAAAAAACGCCGGGCCGCCGAAGACGCCCGCGAGATGGAGAAGCTGAAAGCCGAGGCGCGCGCCGAAGTGCATGCTCTCGAAGCCAAGGCCAACGGGGGGACGTCCAAAGCGGATTCGAAAGCCGTCCCCTGGTGGGACGGACCTCAGCCCACCGGCAAGATCGGCGGCGCGCTCACCCAGGTGGATTGCCTCGGCTCCCAAGCCCGTCTGGTCATACAGGGCGACGACCGCAAGACCGTGAAGCTCCTCATCTCCGACCCCGCCAAAGTGGCCATCGACGGACCCGGCCAGATTGCGCTCGGCTGTGGAGCGCGCAAGGCGCGGCGCGTCGTCGTCCAGTACTTTCCCAAGACCGACTCGCGCCTCGGCACGGTGGGCGAAGTGGCTTCCATCGAATTCCAGTGACCCGCGCTACCGGCGACGCCGGCTCGCGCTGGCTGGTGCTCTCCATCTTTGCGCTTTCCACCGCGGTCAATTACCTGGACCGGCAGACGCTGGCCACGGTTGCGCCGCTGCTGCAGGCCGAGTTTCGGCTTTCGAACGAGCAGTACGGGCTGATCCTCAGCGCGTTCTCGATAACCTATGCCGCGAGCGCCATGTTCGCCGGCATGCTCATCGACCGCGTCGGCCTCGACCGCGCCATCGGGTGGGCGGTGGGACTGTGGTCTTGCGCCGGAATCGCCACCGGTTTCACAAGCGGCCTCGGCGGGCTGGTGGGCTGCCGCGCGGCTCTCGGCACGGCGGAGGCGGCCGGCATTCCCGCGGCGGGCAAAGCGATTCACCAGTACGTGAAGCCCGCCGAACGGGCCTTGGGCAACGCCATCAATCAGACGGGGGTCAGCGTGGGGGCGGCCCTGGCGGCGCCGCTAGCCACCTGGCTTGCGGTACGCAGAGGCTGGCGGTCGGCCTTCGTGGCCACGGGCGTTTTGGGGTTGATGTGGATTCCGGCATGGCGTTGGGCGGCCAGCCGCGCGCCCGTTGCGCCGCTTCCCAAACCCGGCGCCGGGGATGCCGCGGAGATCCTGCGCGACCGCCGCCTCTGGCGGTTCGTGGCGGCCAATGCGTTGAGCATGGTGGGGTACTCGCTGTGGACCAACTGGACCACGAAATACCTGGTGAGCGCGCGCCATCTGACGCTGGTGCAGGCGGCGTGGTACGCGTGGATTCCCCCCGTGGCCGCCGCCATCGGCGGCTTTGCGGGCGGTTCGCTCTCGTGGAAATGGATCGCCCAAGGAGTGCCCGCTCCGGCCGCGCGTTTTCGCGCATGCCTGGCGGCTTCGGCGGTCTCGCTCGCCACGGCGGCCATTCCGGCGGCTCCCTCTGCGGCATGGGCGACGGCCGGAATCTCCCTGAGCCTCTTCGCGGTTGCGGCCTTCAGCGTAAACATGTACACCCTGCCGCTCGATGTCTTCGGCGGTGCGCGCGCCGCGTTTGCCGTTTCGATGCTGGTGGCGTCCTATGGCGTGGCGCAGGCCGCCGTTTCCTGGGGCTTCGGCAGAATCGTAGATCTTCACGGATACGCGCCCTTGACGCTCGTGGCGGCGTTGACTCCGCTGGCGGCCTGCGCCGTTTTGCGGCCCTCCGTAAAGCTTTCTTAGCCTTTTTGGTTTGATAAGTTGCCACCCCTTGACACGTTGTATAATAAAGGCGGCATTCGACTCTTGATTTTCGCTTTCGGCGTCGAAGGGGTTGCGTGAGTCTATCCGCAGCCCCTTTTTTGGTTTTGAGGCGATTCATGCGCCGGGTGCATTCTTAAGTAACGAAAGAGAAGGAATAGAAGCACATGAAAGAAAAAGGTACGGTGAAGTGGTTTAACGCAGCCAAGGGCTACGGCTTTATCCAGCGGGAAAACGGAGAAGACGTCTTCGTGCATTTCTCGGCGATTCAGACGCAGGGCTACCGCACTCTGGACGAAGGCTCGCGAGTCGAATTTGAGGTTACGAAAGGGCCCAAGGGTCTGCAGGCGACCAACGTCACGGCGGCCTGACGATCGCGCGGACCGGGGAGCCCCGCTCTCCGGTCCGCCAACCCAACCGGAGGTTTATGAGCAAAGAGGACAGCATCGAAGTAACCGGCACCGTGAAGGAGAAATTCCCCAGCGGGCTCTTCAGCGTGCAGCTTGAGCACGAACGCCTGGTCTTGGCCCACTTGGCGGGCAGGCTGCGGCGGAATCGCATCCGCGTCCTGGCTGGCGACAAGGTAACTTTGGAACTGTCGCCTTACGATTTGACCAAGGGCAGAATCACCTTCCGGCACAGGTAGTCCGATCCGTTTTACCCTTCCATATTTCACCAGGGTGGTCCAGTTGTGCATAAGGGCACACATCGGTTTTCTAATCCCGTGTTACAAAGTCTGATGAGGGGCAGTCACACGTCAGGCGAATTATTCTGCTATTCCGTCGCGGGATCCTGTAAGTTGTGGCGTTTAAAGGTAATAATCATCCTTAATGAGAGAGCCTGATCGTCCCGCGGAGAGGCGCCGGAACCGGGGTTCGCGCGCCGCTGCCGCTATAATCAAATCGGAGATTAGGGTGGATAAGCCAAAGAGTACGCAAGGCAGAGCCAAGAGGCCCGCATTGGACCCCATCGAGGACCTCACGGCCATGTTGTCCCGGAAGGTGGTCGGCCAGCCGGCTGCCACCAAGCTCATCGTGCCCTACATTCAGATGTTCCAGGCAGGCTTGGCGCCGGAAGGCCGGCCCGTGGGCATATTCCTGCTGCTCGGCCCCACCGGCACCGGCAAGACCAAGACCGTCGAGGCTCTCGCCGAAGTGCTCCATGGCAGCGAGAAGAACGTCCTCAAGGTCGATTGCGGCGAATTCCAGATGGAGCACGAGGTCGCCAAGTTGATCGGCGCGCCGCCAGGCTACCTAGGTCACCGCGAAACCCAGCCCATGCTCACCCAGCAGAAGCTGACTTCCGTGACCAGCGAGAAATGCAACCTTTCGCTGGTGCTCTTCGACGAAATCGAAAAGGCCGCGCCCTCCATGACCCGCTTGCTTTTGGGCGTTTTGGACAAAGGCGTGCTGCGTCTGGGCGACAACACTACCGTGAACTTCGAAAAGAGCCTGGTGTTCCTCACCAGCAACCTCGGCGCGCGCGAGATGGTCAACGAAATCAACCCGGAGTTCGGCTTCCAGTCGGTCAGGGGCGGCGACCGGCCGGACCTCACCGGCAAATTGCAGAGCATCGGACTGGTGGCCGTCCGGAAACGCTTTTCACCCGAGTTCGTGAACCGCATCGATTGCATCATCACCTACCAGCCGCTCTCGCCGGAAGCCCTTTCGTCGATTCTCGACTTGCAGATGGCGGACCTGCAAAACCACGTCAACACGCGTCTCGGCAATCGCTCGTTCACCCTGGACATTTCCCTCGACGCCCGCCGGTTCCTGTTGGAGAAGGGATCCAGTCCGGAATACGGCGCGCGCGAGTTGAACCGCACCATTCACCGTTTTCTGACGCAGCCGCTGGCCACTCTGGTCGCCACCAATCAAATCAGCCCGGGCGCCAAGGTGCTGGTGGAAGTGGCCGCGAACCGCGACAAGCTGAACATCCAGTCGGTCGAAGCCGAGGCCGCCGCCGCGCCGGCGCATCCCACCGTGATGCTGGTGGACGATAATCGCGACCTGCTGCATTTTCTGGAGCGCCTGATGGCCGATGCCGGCTGGACCTTGCTTACCGCGGAATCGACTACCGAGGCCAAACGTTTGATGGCCCTGCACAAGCCCGACGCCGCGCTGCTCGACTACATGCTGCCCGATGGCAACGGCGTGGAGCTCGGCGTGGAGTTCCTTCAGTCCGCGCCCGCCGCGCTGGTGATCGTGATGACGGGGACCATCCTCCCTCCCGAAGAGGAAGCCCTCTGCGAGGAGCACAATTTCCCGGTGTTGCGAAAGCCCTTCCTGGCCTCGGACGTGATGAACCAGATCCGCAGCCGGCTGGCGTCGATCGGCGCCACCGGGCGCAGCTAAACATCGCGTCGTTATTGTTTGCGCAAGGAGCACTCGTTGGCGGCGCAGTTCGACTGCCGGGTAGGGGTCGGGCATGCCCGACCCCTACGGCGGATGCGCAATTACTTATGACGTT
>PLGA01000147.1 GCA_003139735.1 Bryobacterales bacterium
AGAAGCTGCACAGCCAACGGCTCGGGTACGCTGAAGGTCATTTTCCTCGTCGCCATAATCCCATAATACCAGAAAGCCAGAATGGGGCGATGGGTCGGCGAGCGCAGTGCATCGGTTCTGGTGTCGGCTTTATTGTCTGCGCAAGGAGCACTCGTTGGCGGCGCAGTTCGACTGCCGGGTAGGGGTCGGGCATGCCCGACCCCTACGGCGGATTATGACGTTCTGTTTAGTTACCGCCCCTCCCGCCGCGTCCACCGGCGGCGGGGCGTGGCTCCGGCAGATCTTTGCGCGGCAGTTTCTCGGGCCGCGTCGCCGCCTCATACACGAAGTAGGCCTCGATGATGGCCATCTGCTCCGCGTCGGCTTGCTGTACGCGCTCGTAGGTATCCATATTGGTGTGGTGCGTGCGGGTTTCGTAGTCCATGGGGTCCTGGATGAACTGGAAGCCCGGCAACCCAACGGCGTCAAACGACTGGTGATCTGTACCGGTGGTGTTGGCGGAGGTGACCACGCCCTCGGTCAGGTCCTTGATGGCGGCGAACCACTGCTCGAAGATGGGCCGCTCCGCTTCGTTCCCCTGCAGATAGATGCCGCGCAGCTTCCCGGTGCCATTGTCGATGTTGAAATAGCCCGCGAAGTTGTCGTGTTCCTTGGTGGGCTTCATGGTGGCCGGGTCGGCAAAGTGGTCCTTGACATAAGCCGCCGAACCAAGGAGTCCTTCCTCCTCGCCGCCCCACAGCGCCATGCGGACCGTGCGGTCCATCTTCAGGTTGGACGACTTCAAAATACGCATCACCTCCATGGCGACCGTGGCGCCGATCCCGTTGTCGGTGGCGCCGGTACCCATGTGCCAGGAATCGAAGTGGCCGCCCACCATGACCAGCTCGTTCGGTTTGGTCGCGCCGGGGATCTCGGCCATGACGTTGAACGAATCGGTGTTGGCGTCCCACTTGGTCTGGATGTTGAAGGAGAGCTTCACCGGAACGTTGTGCTGCAGCAGGCGCGCGACGCGGTTGTAGTTCTCAGCCGTAACGGCGATCTGGGCCAGATTCTTGGTGGGATCGCCCGTGCGGGACGCGCCGTTGCTGGTGGGAACCACGCCGCTCGATCCACGCGTGGTGCCGGTAGCGGAAATCGTCAAGAGGGCGCCTTCATCCTTCCAGAAAGTGGCCAATCGGGCAGTCAGGGCGCGCTGCTCTTCCGCGGACAGCACCGGTCCGCCGGCGGGCGTGCCGCGACCCCCGCGTCCTGCGGCCGGGATGCCCGTGGGAAGCGCTTCGGGAACCAGCGCAGCCAGTTCCGCCGCGGTGTAACGTTCGGCGAGAGGCGTATCCGGGAACGCCAAATCCAGCGGGCCCGTGCCGATCAGCACGATCTTTCCCTTCAAGGTTCCTTTCAGCTTGTCCATATCGGCCATGGTTGTGGGATTGGCGACCATGATGGCATCCCCGGTGACCTTCCCGTCTGTGCTGCCGCTCCAAGCCTGTGGGTAGCCGATGATGGGCATGTAGCTAGGCTCTACCATGGCGCCTTCGTATTCCGTGAACTCCCAACCTGGAATGGCAGCGCGGCCACGGCCGGCAAGAGCCGCATTTTCGTCGGCGGCGCCGGGAGGCGGCGCGGTCGCCCACTTTTCCAGGTGGACGTTGCTCAGGCCCCAGTCATTGAGCTGTTTGACGGCCCATTCTCCGGCGGCGCGAAATTGCGGCGAATTGGTCAGGCGCGGGCCGTAGCGGTCCGTCAGATTGAACAGGGTTTCCATGATGGGCGGCGGCGTTCCGCGGCCGCCCCGGCCGGCGCCGCCACCACCGTACCCGCGGCCACCGCCGCCGATTTCCGCGGTCTTGATTTTGTGGATGACGTTCAGGTCGATCCGCTCCATCGGCTGCTGAGCGACGAGCAGCGCGGAGACGATCAGAAGAAGCATTGCGATGAGAATTGTTTTTCGTGACATAAGCGTTGACCATCGAGCATAACAGACTTACGCCGGTTTGGTTCTCCGGAGACGAGCGTGAGGCTCAGCCCACTGTCGGAATGTTAATTTTCCTATAGCACCTTGTCGAGGTGGTGCTTCCCATCTGCCGTATTTCCAGGGGCATCACTTTAATTTATTAGGGTAATCGGGTGTTTTTTGCTTGCGCGGTACACGCCAAGCATGTGATACTTCTGTAATTAAAACGTAGTGGAATTTCGGACCTTGTATTAGTGTCGCTGAGCAGTTGGCAGCGGCCCAGATTAGCACTATAAGGCCCTTTTCGTGCGCAATGACTGTTAGAGGTTAGCTGCGCGGGATTGAGGATTCCGCTACTGAGACCAAGGAGGTCTTAACATGAACGGGCTGCAACGCTCGCAGCAATTTTGGTTGGTTATTGCCGGTATAGCGGTTGTCCTGGCGCTGGCCGGGGCTCCGGCGGCTTGGGGTCAGAACATGACCTCGGGTGACATCGTCGGAGTCGTCAGCGACGCCAGCGGGGCCGTTGTGCCCGGCGCCAAAGTGACGGTGAAATCCGTCGCGACCAACGAGACCCGCAGCGCAACGACCGGTACGACGGGCGAATATCGTTTCTCGCTGTTGCAACCGGGCGATTACGAGGTCACCGGCGAGGCCGCTTCGTTGAAGTCGAAGACCGAGAGGTTCACCCTGGTGGTCGGGCAGGCGGCGACCGTCAACCTCACCATGGAAGTTCAGGGGGCGACGCAGGTGGTGGAGGTGCAAGCTACGGCCGAGATCCTGCACTTGCAAAACTCCGAACTGAACACCGGTTTCGACACAATACAGATGACGAACCTGCCGGCCAACGGCGGCGACCTCACCACCGTCGCGTTCACGGTCCCGGGCATTCTTGTGCTTCCCGGCGGGGGCGCCGCCGGCAACTTCAACGTGCAGGGAATTCCAGGCGCGTCGGCGCTCTACACCTTGAACGGCGCCGACGACATGGACCCGTATCTGAATATCAACAACTCCGGGGCCAGCAACAACACGCTGGGAAGCAACGAAGTGGGCGAGGCCTCCGTGGTGCTGAACGCCTTCGGTGCGGAATATGGCCGCATGGCGGGCGCACAGGTCAACTGGATCGGCCAGAGCGGGTCGAATACCTTCCACGGCGACTTGTTCCACAATTACAACGACAAGATCTTAAACGCCAACGACTTTTTCAGTAATCAGTCCGGCACGCCGAGGTCGGGCGCGGACGCCCATCAGTTCGGCGGCAACATCGGCGGCCCCATCAAGAAGAACAAGCTGTTTTTCTTCGTCGATTTCGAGAGCCTGCGCTATGCCTTGCCGACTGCCGGTACCCAAACGATTCCCTCGCCGCAATTGCAGGCCTACACGCTGGCGAAACTCGCGACCACGGACCCCGGCGCCATCCCTCTGTATAAGGATGCCTTCAATTTGTGGAACAGCGCGCCAGGCGCCTCTAGCGCGGTTCTCACCACCAACGGCACGGGCCTGTACCAGGACAGCACAAACCACCTGGGCTGCGGGAGCGGCACGTTCTGGAACGGCAATTTCCAGGCCCCCAACGGCAAAACCTTCGGCGGCGGCAACGTTCCCGGCAATGTGGCCTGCACGGAGCAATGGTTTAGCGTGGCCAGCGAGAAGAATTCGGAATCGTACCTGACCTTCAAGACCGACTACGCCATCAACTCGAGCCACACGCTCAGCCTGCGCTACAACTACGATTGGGGTCTTCAGGCCACTGGACCGAGCTTCCTCAACTCCGCGTTCAACGAGCAAAGCAACCAACCGTCCGATAACGGTCAATTGACGGAAACCTGGGTGATTACGCCCAACCTGGTGAACAAATTTGTGGGTTCCGGCTCGTGGTACACGGCGATTTTCGGCTACCCGAGCGAGTCTGCGGCCCTGGCGCTGATGCCGGAGACGCTGAGCCCGAACGATGGAGGCATCTCATCGGCCGGCACGGCCACCAACATGCCTCAGGGCCGCAATGTAGGCCAAGCCCAGTTAGTGGACGATGTGACCTTCATAAAAGGCACGCATACGTTCAAGGCCGGCATCAATTACCGGTACAACAAGATCACCGATTTCACCAATAACGAAGAGGCTTACAACGGCTTTTACAGCTTCAACGATTTGACCTCCTTTACCACCGGCCAAATCAACGCCACGGGCCAAGGTGATACCTTCGTCCAGTCCTATCCCAATTTGATGCAGGTGCACCTCCGCATGGCTTCCCTGGGCGGTTATGTCCAGGACGAATGGAAGGTGCGGCGCAACATCACGCTGACGCTGGGTTTGCGCATCGAACACGACAACGACCCGGCCTGCCTGGATAACTGCTTCGCACGCATGAACACTCAGTTTGGAACGTCGGGCTACGTGGGCGGCGCCAGCGTCCCCTACAACTCTACGATCACTTCCGGTTTGCACACCATGTACCAGAGCCTGCAGTCCATCATCTGGGAACCGCGCTTCGGCTTGGCCTGGAACCTGGGCCACAACACGTCGCTACGCGGCGGCATCGGCAGCTTTTCCAGCCTGTTCGCGGGCAGCGTGGCTTCGAGCATCTACCGCAACGCACCGAGCGTGTATGCGCCCACGGTGAGTTTCGGGGAAGTGGGCCTGCCTAGCGATCCGGCCAGCTCGGCGGCCGCGGCCGTGTCGGCTCGTAACAAGTTCGAATCGGGATTCGCCTCAGGCCAAACCCTGGCGCAGATTCAAGCGGCGCTGGCCCCGATCTCGTTTGCGGCCCCCAATTACTACTCACCGCCAAACAATTTCTCGGTGCCGGAAGTCACGGAATGGAGCTTCGGGTTGGAACACGGCTTCGGCGGTCACGACGTGCTGGCGATCACCTACGCCGGCAACCACAGTTACAATCAACCGCTCAACAACCAATGGTCGAACGCGTTCATGACGCTGGCTTCCAACGGACTCAACAAGTACTATGGGACCAATTTCAACGGCCTTCCGACGGCCGCGCCCGATCCGCGGTTCAAGTACGTCCAACAGATACTTTTGCAGGGCTATTCGAACTACGACGGCCTGACCACGGCTTGGCGGCACTCGATGCACTGGGGCTTCCAGGGCGAGTTGGGCTGGACGTGGTCGCACGCGCTCGGGCTGGCGACCGTTTACAATCCCTACAATCTGAATTTCGGGTACGGCAACGAAAGCATCGACGTGCGCCACGCCATCACCGGCGACCTGGTCTGGAAAGAGCCGCACAAGTTCTCCAACAAGTTCGTCAATGGAGCGCTGGGCGGTTGGAATTTCGCGCTCAAGGTCTACGATTACACGGGCCGTCCGTTCTCCTCCTCGGACTCCAAAATCGCCGCTCAGATCAACTCGAGCCTCGGATTCACTCCTACTATCCTGGCGACGGTGATCAATCCGGTGAATCCGGTCTGCACAGCCATTCACGGCTCCGCCACTCCGTGCTTCACGACGGGCGACTTCATGACCTATAACTCCACCTCGGGCGTCAGCACGCCGATTCAGACCAACTTTGGCCAGACCGGGCCGGGCGTGTTCCGCGGGCCGGGTTACTTCGATGTGGACACCAACCTCTATAAGCGGTTCGCCATCAAGGAAAAATACGGGTTGGAGCTGGGAGTGCAAGCATACAACGTGCTGAACCACCCGAATTTCGGTAACCCATCGGCGTCCATCACTTCTGGTACCTTAGGCACCACCGCCGCAGACGTAGCGCCTCCCACCAGTATCTACGGCTCCGGCCAGGGAGCGCTGGTGACCGGAAGGAACATCGTGCTCACCGGGAAGTTCATGTTCTAGCCGGAAGAACATTCCGCTGTTTCAAACAGGCCGGCGCTCCTCGCTAACGAGGGGCGCCGGCTTTGTTATGGAGAGGCTCCTCATTTGCCTCGGCAAATCGCGGTAAAAAAGAGAAGGGGCATATTGTGCGACGCAGAACCTTTCTCTCGACATCGGCGGTTACCGGCCTTGGCCTGGCCGCGCGCGCCGTGGCGGAAGCCCAGGATTCGCCGGCGGGCCAGCCCGGCCAGGTTTCCGTCGGCTGGCTGGGTGGGACCTCGCCGCTGGCGCCAGGCGGGATCAGTTGGGGCGTACCGTGGGCGCGCGGTTCGACGCGCAGGGACCAGTCTTTCACGCTGACCGGCGCCGATGGCCGAACCCTTCCGTTGCAGGCCTGGCCACTCGCCTACTGGCCGGATGGGTCATTGAAATGGAGCGGCTTCGCGACCGTTGCGAGCGCGGGATCCGCGGGACCGCTTCACATTACTCCGGGACCCTCCGGCGCCGCGGCTGGTACGCCGATCGCGGTGCGGCAGAGCGCCACCGCCATCGACGTCGATACCGGCGCGCTGCAGTGCCGCCTCATGCGAACGGGCGCCGCGCTGATCGACTCCATGACCATGGAGGGCCGCGTGGTGGCGCGCCAAGGGCGGCTAGAGTGCACGCTCGAAGATCACACCGACCCGGATCTGGTTCGCCTGGAGCATTTCGCGAGCGCCGTCAAGAAAGTCACCGTGGAGCAGACCGGCCCGCTGCGCGCCGTAGTCAAGATCGAAGGCACGCATAAGGCCGAGAAGGGCAATCGGGAATGGCTGCCGTTCACCGTCCGGCTTTACTTCTACGCCGGCCAGGCCGCCGTGCGGATGGTGCACACGATCGTTTTCGATGGCGATCAGGAAAAGGACTTCATCCGCGGCCTGGGCGTGGTTTTCGCGGTGCCGATGCGCGAGCAGATTCACAACCGGCACGTTCGTTTTTCAGCCGAAGGCGAGGGGCTGTGGTCCGAGCCGCTGGAGCCGTTGACGGGAGCGCGCATGCTGGCCGCCCCCGGCGCCGCCGCGGCCGCGGCGTTCGCTCCCGGCGCGCGTCCGGGTGGAGAGATCTACGCCACGCAGCTTGCCGGCCAGCGCGTGCCCGACAAGGGACAGTTCAATCCGCAAGGCCAGTCCCTGATCGATAACTGGGCGGTTTGGGACTCCTACAAGCTGGTGCAGCCTAACGCCGACGGTTTCCAGATTCAGAAGCGCACGAATCCGCAGAGCTGCTGGCTGTTCGCCGGCGCGGGGAAAAGAGCGTCCGGGCTGGTTTTTGCGGGCGATGTCAGCGGCGGGCTGGCCGTAGCTTTGAAGAATTTCTGGCAATCCCACCCGGCTTCGCTGGAGGTGCTGCACGCCACCGGGGATTCCGCCGAACTGCGCGTGTGGGTGTGGTCACCCGACGCTCCGGCGATGGATCTTCGTCATTACGACACCAGGAATCACACGCTCGATGCCAGCTACGAGGACGTACAGCCAGGCTTCAGCATCGCCAACGGGATCGGCCGCACCAGCGAGCTGACGTTGTACCCAAGCGCCAGCGTTCCGGCGAAAGAGGAAACCAGCGCGCAAGCCCGCATGAACGCGGAGCCGCCGCTTCTGGTGTGCGCGCCGGAACACTATTACGCGGTCTCGGCCTTCGGCCCGTGGAGCCTGCCCGACCGTACCACGGCGCTGAAGCGCGCGGTGGAAGACCAACTCGATGGCGCGCTGGAGCTATACAAGAAGGAAGTGGAGCAGCGCCACTGGTACGGATTCTGGGACTACGGCGACGTGATGCACGCTTACGATGCGGCGCGCCACGTGTGGCGTTACGATATCGGCGGCTATGCGTGGGATAACACCGAGCTGGGCACCGATATGTGGCTCTGGTACAGTTTCCTGCGTACCGGACGCGCCGACATCTTCCGCATGGCGGAGGCCATGACGCGGCACACCAGCGAAGTGGACACGTACCATTCGGGGCGCTTCGCCGGGTTGGGATCGCGTCACAACGTACGCCACTGGGGTTGCGGCGCCAAGGAAGCGCGCATCAGTCAGGCGGCCTTCCGCCGTTGTCATTATTACCTCACCACCGACGAGCGCACCGGCGACATGATGCGCGAGGTGGTGGACGTGGACAGCAAGATCGTCGAAATCGATCCCATGCGCCTCGCCTCTCCGCGGACCGGGCCGATCCCATATCCTGGACGGATCCGCGGCGGTCCGGATTGGCTGGCGTGCGTCGGGAACTGGATGACCGAGTGGGAGCGCACCGGCAACGCCAGGTACCGCGACAAGATCCTCGCGGGAATGGATTCGATCGCCAAGATGCCCTACGGCTTCATGACCGGGCCGAACACGCTGTACGGATACGACCCCAAGACAGGGATGCTTTACCCGCTGGTTCCGGATGGTTTCGGCGTCTACAACCTGCAGGTGATTCAAGGTGGCGCCGAAGTGGCGTTCGAACTGAACCAGTTGATCGAACACCCGGGCTGGCAGAAGGCCTTCCTCCAGTACTGCCGCTTGACCGGCGCTCCCAAGGCCGTGGTTGCCACGGACATGACCACGGGGGCGGAGGGCAGCGACGGCGCCTATGCGGGCGCCGGACGGATGGCGGCCTACGCCTACTCGAAAACCCGCAACCCGGCCTTCATTGCCCGCGCCGTGTCCCAACTCGGCGGCGGCGGTTTTCAACGCGCGGCCGGCGGGCCCTATGCGACCCGGCATGTAGCCGGCCCCGACGTGATGAACCCCATTGACGAAGCGCCCGGCGTCTCCACTAATAGCACGGCGCAAAACTCGCTCACGGCGATCCAGGTTCTGGAGTTGTGCAAGGATCGGCTCCCCGCGGAGCTGCCGGCGGCGCCGGCCGGTGGTCGAGGACGCGGCGGCGCAGGGTAGAGCAGCCAACGCATCGCCCGCTGGCCCGCCTGCGCGCCGAGTGCTATAACAGAATCGGAATACCTGAAATCGGCTGGGGGATTCAGGGGCTAGAACCATGCGCATCGGGCCACAATACGTCGCCACCCGCAGGGGTCTGCTGAGAGCCGGCTTGGCCGGAGTTCTGGTGGCCGGAGCCGCGCCCGCCGAAAAGTCCAAAGTGGTCGTCGTGCGCGATCCTGCTCTCCGCGCCGGCGGCGGCGCCCCGGATTCCGGCCGGGTCTTGAAGATGCTTGATCGCGCCATGCAGTCGTTCTGGGGCGGCGATTCGCCCATGGATGCCTGGAAGAAAGCGGTCCGGCCGGGCGAAGTGGTCGGGTTGAAGGTGAATTGCCTCTCGGGCAAGGGTGCGGCCACCAGCCCCGTGCTGGTGGAAGCCATCTGCGAGCGTCTGCAGCAAGCCGGAATCCCGCAGAAGGACATCGTCATCTGGGACCGCCTCAACTCCGATCTCGAAAGCGCCGGTTACCGCGTGGCGTCCCGCACGGACCGAATCCGTTGCATCGGCAACGACGCCGCCGGCTACGGGACCGAACTGGCGGTCTATGGAAGCGCGGGCAGCCTGCTTTCGAACACCCTGACGCGCACCTGCGACGCCGTCATCAACTTGCCCGTGCTCAAGGACCACGGCATCGCCGGCGTGACGCTCGCGCTCAAGAACCTGTTCGGCGCCATTCACAATCCGAACAAGTACCACACCAATGTCGGCGATCCGTATGTCGCGGACGTCAATATGTTCCCGCCGATCCGGCAAAAGGTGCGCTTCACCATCTGCGACGCCCTGACGGCCCAGTATGAGGGTGGACCGTCCTACATGCCGCAATGGTCGTGGCCTTATAACGGCCTGATGGTGGCGCGCGACCCGGTGGCCATGGATTACACGGGCTGGCAGATTCTCGAACGCAAGCGGGCGGAAAAGGGAATGAAGACCTTGCGCGAAATGAAGCGCGAGCCGGTTTACATCGCCACCGCGGCCGGCCGCGGGCTTGGGACGAACGATCCGAAGCGGATCGACGTAGTGGAGGTTTGATGTCGCGCTTTGTGGGGCAGGATGCTATCCTGCGCGCCGATCGTCAATCGGCGCCGGCGGGGCGGGTTACCAACCCGCCGCAGGTTGGCAACCTGCCCCACATGGGGCGTCGCCTATTTCTTCAGGCGCTTGCGCTTCCGTGTCTTGGCGCCGTGGAGTCCGATGCCCGCTTCACCGTCGAGGCGCGTTTCTACGACAAGCTGCCCTACAAGAAGATCAAGTGCAAGCTTTGTCCGCGCGAGTGCGTGATCGACGATCGGGAACGCGGCTATTGCGGCGTCCGCGAAAACCGCGGCGGCACTTACTATTCGCTGGTCCATTCGCGCGTCTGCGCCGCCCACGTCGATCCCATCGAAAAGAAGCCCCTGTTCCATTTCCTCCCAGGCAGTATGGCCTTTTCGGTGGCCACGGCGGGCTGCAACGTCAATTGCAAAATGTGCCAGAACTGGGATATCTCTCAGTCTCGTCCGGAGCAGGTGACAAGCACTTTCATTTCACCCCAAAACCTGGCCGACCTGGCCGGCCGGAATCAGTGCCCTTCCATTGCTTACACCTACAGCGAGCCGGTGGTCTTTTGCGAATACGTCCTCGATTCGGCGGAGGCCGGCCGCGCCGCCGGCGTAAAGAGCGTGGTGATCAGCGGAGGCTACGTCCAGGAAGAGCCGCTGAAGCAGTTGTGCCGGCGCGTGGACGCCATCAAGATCGACGTCAAAGCCTTCACCGATAAATTCTACAAGGAGATTGTCAACGGCGATCTCAAGGCGGTGCTGAACACCCTGGTGTCCATCCGCAAGTCGGGCGTCTGGAACGAAGTGGTCTACCTGGTGATCCCTACCTTGAACGATTCCGACGACGAATTCCGCGGACTGGCCCGATGGATGAAAGCGGAACTCGGCCCCGACGTCCCGCTGCACTTCTCGCAGTTTCATCCCGAGTACCTGCTCAAGAACCTTCCGGTGACGCCGGTCCCGACGCTCGAACGCGCCAAGGCCATCTGCGACGCCGAAGGTTTGCATTACGTATATATCGGCAATGTTCCCGGCCATCCGGCCGAAAGCACCTGGTGCCCGAAGTGCCGCCGCGTGGTGGTAGAGCGCGCCGGCTTCACCGTTCGAGCGCTGCACCTCGACAAGGGCAAGTGCCACTTCTGCCATCAAGCCATCCCGGGCATTTGGGAAGGGTGACGCATATGAGGAAGATTCTGCCTTTCGGCATCGCCGCGTTGTCCTTGGCGGCCGGCCTGCTTCTGGTGGGAGAGACTTCGCGCGGCGGCGCGCCAGCGCCCAAGATCAGGCCGATGGCGGTGGCCGGATCGTTCTATCCGGCCGACGCGAAGGAGTTGGGGGCCATGCTCGACGGCTACCTTGCGAAAGCCGCGCCTCCGCCGCTCCAGAACGTGGTGGCGATCTCGGCGCCGCACGCGGGCTACATCTACTCCGGTCCCGTGGCCGCGTATTCCTATGCGTTATTGAAGGGCCGCAAGTTCGACCGCGTGGTGGTGATTGCGCCCTCGCATTACGAAGCCTTCAATTTCTCGTCCGTGTACGATGGCGACGCCTACCTGACGCCCTTCGGCCAGGTTCCCATCGACAAGGCCTTCGCCGCCAAACTCGCTAAGGTCAGCCCTTCGATCAGGCTTTCGGGGGTGGGCCATACGCCGTCGGCGGACCACCCGGAGCATTCCGTGGAGGTCCAACTCCCCTTCCTGCAGCGGGTGATCGGGCAGTTCCAACTTGTGCCGGTCGTCATGGGAAACCAGGATTACGATAACTGCCGCGCCCTGGGTGTGGCGCTGGCTAAACTGGTCCAGGGCACGAACACCCTGATTGTGGCCAGCTCCGATCTCTCCCACTATCACACCTACGACGAAGCCGTGGGCCTCGACCACAAGACGCTGAACGCCATCGGGGAGTACGATTACTTCGATCTGGCGCGCAATCTGGATTTGCGGGTTTGGGAGGCGTGCGGCGGCGGGCCTATTGTGGCCGTCATGATCGCCGCCGAGCGGTTGGGCGCCAATCAGGCCAAGGTGCTGCATTACGCCAATACCGGCGACGTCACGGGCGACCACAGCCGCGTGGTAGGCTACGGCGCCGTGGCTTTCGTCAAGGCTGCCGGCGCAAAGACCGAGGATGCGCCGTTTTCGCTCACCAGCGCGGAGAAGAATGCGCTTCTCAAGATTGCCCGGCAATCGGTGGAAACCTCGGTCCGCACGGGGAAGCAATTTGCGGCCACAGCGGGCGGCCTGGAGGCGCTCGGGCGGGAGCGCGGGGCGTTCGTTACCATCACCAAGAACGGAGAGCTCCGCGGCTGCATCGGGTACGTAGCGCCCATCAAACCGCTCTACATCACCGTACGCGACGTGGCCATGATGGCGGCCCTCCAAGACACGCGCTTCCACCCCGTCGCGGCCGGCGAACTGGCGAGCCTGCAATACGAAATTTCCGTCTTGTCCCCGCTGCGCCGCATCATGGATACGCAGGAGATCCGCCTCGGGAAGGACGGCGTGCTGATCCACACCAGCGACCATGAAGGCTTGTTCCTGCCGCAGGTGGCGACCGAGGAACACTGGGACCGCGCCCAGCTCCTGGAGGAGGTTTGCTACAAGGCCGGCCTGCCGGGTCGCGCCTGGCAGGATCCCGCCGCCGACCTCTTCCGTTTCACCGCTCTGGTGTTCGGCGAGGGCAAGCCGCTCGAATCGCTCATTCCCCTCGAACTGTTTCGGAATCCGCTAGCAGCGCTGTCGCTGCCGGCGCGAGGCTCACCATAGCCGACAGCAGCGCCGTTCTAAAGAAGCCGAATACCGGAACGAACCAGGCGCTGAACAGAACCGCGCCCAGGCACGATCCCGCCAGGTCGAGCGCATAGAGCGTNNCTCCCAGCATGCCGGAAGCCACCGCCAGCGCCGGAAACGCAATCTGGCTTGCGAGCAGGCTGGCCGCGTTGTTCGCTCGCCCAATCGCCTGGAACAGCCCCAGCAGAACCAGCGGCGCAAGTGCGGCCAGCGCCTGGGCGATTGCCAGGACGCGCATCCCGCCACGCGCCGTTCGCCGCATCGCCATCCAACTCCCCAGCGCCATCCCCGCCATGAACGCCGCGATGACCACCGCAAGCTGCCGATAGACGTATCCGTACACCGCCTGGAACCCCAGCAGCAGCAGCATCTCGAGACCGATCGTGGTGAACCCCATGGCGGCCGTTGAGAAGGCGGCCGCGAGTCGGCGCCTGCGCCGCTTTTCGGTCAAGAAACGCCCGCCAGCAACCAGCGCCAACAGCGCCAGTCCGAGCGCGGCCGCCACGGCTCCGAAATC
>PLGA01000161.1 GCA_003139735.1 Bryobacterales bacterium
GTTCCAAACCTGGCCGGTAAAGATCAATAGAACGGCGCCCAGTTCCAGGCCCATTTGACTGGTGGGAAACAGCGCCACCATGGCCAGCATGACCGGGGGAAGAAAACTCAGCACGGGAATGGATTGCAGCGTGTCGAGAAGCGGGATCATGATCCGCTCGGCCGTGGCGTGATGCGCCGCAACGTAGCCGTAGGCCACGGCCACGACGAGACTGAGGAGATAGGCGCTCGCGATGCGGGCCACCGAAAACAACGCGTATTGCGGCAAAGCCGCCGCATCCAGGCGAATCTCAGGCTGCGCGTTGATGGGACCCGTCCAGTAGCGGGTCAGAGACAACACCCCGTAGATTAACGCCAGCCCCGCGAGAACGATGGGCAGGTCGTTGAGGAGCGACGGAATCCGCAGGGAGAACGCGGCCCAGGGCGGCCCGGCCAGGGCGGCTTTCTCATCCGGCGCCGTCATGCCGGTTCCCCCGCGGCCGCGTCCGCGGGAGGCGGCGGCTCATAGAGCTGGATCCGGTCGGCCTGCCGGTCGTACGTGAGAATATCGCTGTAGCGTCCCCAATTCAGCGCGGTGTCGAGTTGCCGCTCCACCTCCTGGTCTGAAAGACGCTCGCGCAGAATGTCGCGGAAAAAGTCGAGCGTCATGGCATGGTCCGCCTTGCTCGAGAGACAACTCCGCATTTGCTGAAGCAGCGCCACGTGGGCCAGCGCCTCCTCGCGGAACATGCTCTTTCGAGCGGAGATATCGGCTTCGGCAAAGGCCAGGCCCGCGGGCGTGATTTCCACGTCGCCTCTCTCCAGCCGGGCGAATGACAGGAGGCTGGCGGCTTCCACGATGGGCAGAAGGTCGTCCAGTTCCATTTTCAGATCGTCGCCAATGCGGTACAGGTCGTCGCGGCCTGCGCGGTCCTTGAGAAGTTCGAGCAAGCCGGCGATCGCACCACTGCCGGCGTGCGGCACCAAGGCGTATGTCTTGGCCGCGTGTTCGAGTCCGGATGGCGGCTGGGCTTCGAGTTGCGGCTGCGTGAGCATCTTGTAGATGTAGTCCACGTACAAGAGAAACTCCGCCGAGGCGCGCTCCCTGGGCTGGGCCATGGGAACGCGGAAATCCGCCCGGATCCTGGAGGGGTTTCGGCCAAGAACCAGAATCCGGTCGGCCAGCAGAACCGCCTCTTCAATGTTGTGCGTGACCAGGAATATGGTCTTGGTGGGAATCTTCTTGCCCAGCCACAACTCCAACAGCTCTCCGCGCAGAGTCTCCGCCGTGAGTACGTCCAAAGCCGAGAACGGCTCATCCATGAACAGGATCTCAGGCTCCACGGCCAGCGCGCGCGCGAATCCCACGCGCTGCTTCATTCCCCCGGAGAGCTCCTTGGGATAGGCGCCTTCGAATCCCTTCAAGCCCACGGAATCGAGCGTGACCATGGCTTTCCGGCGCCGCTCGCGAGCCTCCATGCCGCACGCCGCCAAAGGAACCTCCACGTTTCCCTGTACGGTGAGCCACGGAAACAGCGCGAAGCTTTGAAACACGATCGCCACATTGGGGCGCGCGAGGGCGAATGGTTCGCCGTGCCACAGGACTTCGCCGCCCGAAGGCGTGGTCAACCCCGAGAGCATCCGCAAGAGCGTGGATTTTCCCGATCCCGAAGGTCCCAGAAGCGCCACAATCATGCCGGCATCGATCCGCAAATCGACGGGAGCGATCACCTGGACGGCGCCGCCGCCGGGCCGTTCGAAGCTCTTTTCGACGCGCCGCGCCTCAATAATCGGAGCGGGCGGAGCGGCAACCGGGGCCCCGGCTTTGGGCGGCCGGGCGGCCATCTCCGGCGCTTCCACCCCCGCCTGGCCCGAGAGCTCGTCCATCAGGTGTTGCCAGGACTGCTCGGGGAGATCGTCGAAAAACATCAGGCGCTCGGCCGGCTTCATCTTCTCGACAATCTCTTTTAAATCGTCCGGCGTTCTGGTGTGCAGGAGAACGTAGGTGTGGAAATAGGGAAAGGCCGGCGCCAGGGCGGCGGCGAATCCGGTCGGTATTCGCCGGAACAGAAGCTCCTGTTCTTCCATCGGGAGGCCGAGGAACACGTCGGCGGCCACGTTGAGGTCGAGCCGCTCAAGCAGGGCAACGGCCCGGTCCAGCTCACCCCGGGAAAGCATGGCTCGGAATTTGTCGGCGGGAGGCGGATTCACGTACAAACTAACAGACTACTATCATGCCGGCGTGCGGAGCACTGCGAATTCAACCGCTCTCTGACGTTCGCGGCTCGGCCGAGCCTACCTGTGCGGAGCACTGCGAATTCAACCGCTCTCTGACGTTCGCGGCTCGGAGTCGCGGCTCGGCGCCGAGCCTACATGTGCAGGGCGTATTCGCCGGTCTTCGAGGGAGCGGAGCGGTAGTCGTCCAAATTCATGACGAAGACGTCCTCGCCGCCCCAGGGACCCAGGCTGCCCGAGCCTGCGCCGCGGGCGATGGCCTCGACCGTTTCATCGACCAGCGTTTGGTCTTCAACCACGATTTCCAGCCTCAACCTGACCCGCGAGGTGCGGTACTGGGCTCCGCGGTAGACATTCGCCTGCGGGCGCCGCAAATCGGACACCTCGCCGACGGACATCAGGCGAGCCTCGGTCTCCGACAGCGCCTCCTGGACGGCCAACAGCGTTTCCGGGCGGATCATCGCCACGATCAGCTTCATAGCCTCTCCTTCAAGACCCACGCTTCCATGTTAGAGCGTAGCCTTCGAGACCTCAATAAGTCGTAGAGAAGCCATTCGGAAGTTATAAAGATCGGTGGGGCGGTTCCATACTATCCTGGGGACTGATGTCGTTCCTGGCTGAGTTTTGGCAATTTCTGCGAGTTCGAAAGAAGTTCTGGCTGCTGCCGCTGGTCTTGATGATGATCCTTTTTGGGACGCTCTTGATCCTGGCGGAGAGCAGCGCCATGGCGCCATTCATCTACACGCTATTCTGAGGTCCGTCCGGAGAGCGTGACCATCGTCCGGCTATGACGCGGCGCGGCGGTTTCTGAGGCCTTTCACGGGGGGAGCGGGCCGGCTGGCCAGGAAGGCCAGGAAGTGCTGCTCCGTCACCGAGCAAGGGCATGCTTCCCCGGCGCCCGCGGCGCCGAGCGCGCTGGTGAGCATGTGTAGGCACAGGACCGGGCCTTCCTGAAGCCTCACCTTGTGCTGGCTGAACAGCGCAACATCGGTATCCAGGGAAAAGTGCTCCGTCTGCTGGCCGGGAGTGAATCTTTCGAAACGGTAGGTCCGGATGCCGCCAAGCTGGTCGAACCCCATGTACCGGAGCCGGCGTATGTCCCGATAGGTGTCATCGGAAAAGTGGATCGCCGAGGATTGCAGCACGGACACGTTGACCGCTTTGGGAGGCGAACTGCCGTCGGCTTCGAAACTGACCAGTTTGCCCGCGGCGAGCGAGGCGACGTCATACGCCAGCACTGCGGCCGCGCCGAAGTCGAAGGACCCTCCTTCGTCGGACCGGATCACTCCGGATGGGCCTTTGCCGCTGAACCAGGTGATTGTGCCGTGCATAGTCTTCCCTTTCCATCATTCGCGGGTTGGCTAAGGAGTGGGTCCGGTAAGCCCGACTTAGTTCAGGCTACCCGAAGAGGGAGTAGGAAAGCTCGGCTCAGTTCCTACCATAGCTCTTCCCGGAGTGATTGTAAAGCCGCCCCCCGGTTCGAACGGCTTTTGGTAAGGTGAATAAATATGAGCGAAGAATTGGCGGAGGCCGGTTTTCAGCGCTTCTGGCGTCGCCTGCAACAGCTCGGGCTCAACGCCTACGAAGCGCGTTCGTATCTGGTGTTGCTCGGACATCCCCGCTTCAAAGCGCTGGAGCTGGCGGCGCGCGCCCATGTCCCGAGGCAGAAGATCTATGAGGTCCTGGACAGCCTGGTGGAGAGGGGATTCGCTCAGGTGGTCCAGGAAAAGACCAAGCTATTCTCGGCCGTGGAGCCGAGTCTTGCCATTCCCGCGTATCTTTCGGCCAAGCGCCAGTCACTGGAACAGGATCTGGCCGACAGCGGGCACATCGGCACGGCTCTGATCGACGACCTGAAAACGCTCTACTCGGAGGGCCAGGGCGGCCGCGGCACCCTCGATTTTCTGCGCATCGTCACCGAACCCGCGCAGACCGCCGCCGAATACCGGCGCATGCTTTCCGAGGTGAAACGGGAATACGTGGAGTTTTCCCGCCCGCCCTATGCGGTGGATCCGCTCGACGAGCAACTGGTCAAACAGGCGCGGCTGAACGGGGCCGCCTGCCGCCTGCTGCTGGAAGCCGGTTCGCTCGATGAGGCCCACCGCCAGCGCCTAAGCGAGTACATGGCGTGCGGCGTCGAGGTCCGCATGGCGGATTCGCTCCCCATGAAGCTGGCCGTGTTCGATGGCCGGGATGGAATGATCGCGCTCCTCGATCCGGTGATCACGCGGCCCACCTGGACCGCGGTGGTCTTCCGCCACGAAGGCATGGGCGAAGCCATGACCGGCTTGTTTGAGGATCGCTGGCATAGAGGCACGAGCCTATAGCTCCATGCCTATCGACCCATCTGCCTGGCTCGCGCCTACCGCGCGCGTCCATCCTGAAGCGTGCATCGGGCCGGGCGTTCGCATTGGCGAGTTCTCGGTGGTGGAAAGCGACGTGGCGATCGGCGCCGGGTGCGTGCTGGAGCCTTACGTGTTCGTCAAGCGGTGGACCACCCTGGGAGAGCGCAATGAGATCTCGGCGGGTACGGTTCTGGGCACGGACCCGCTCGATAAGCATTTCACCGGCGAGCGCAGCTACCTGAGAATCGGAGCGGGGAATAAGATCCGCGAGCATTACACCATCTCGCGCGGCACCGCGCCCGAATCGACCACCGAGATCGGCGACGGCAACTACATCATGACTTCCGGCCACATCGCCCATAACTGCAAGATCGGCGACAACAACGTGATCGCGAGCTGCTCGCTGCTGGCCGGCTACGTGGAAGTGGAGGACCAGGCGTTCATCTCGGGCGGCGTGGCCATCCACCAGTTCACGAAGATCGGGCGGCTCGCCATGATTGCGGGGAACACCGGCGTCTCTAGCGACGTTCCCCCATTCATCGTCTGCGCCGGCTATCGCGGCGACGCCACGGGTTTGAATCTGGTGGGCCTGAAGCGGGCCGGATACCAGGCGTCCCAAATCGCCGCAATCAAGCAGGCCTACCTGACGCTGTACCGCTCCGGCCTGTCTCTTCAGGACGCGCTGGCAAGAATCGAGGCCGCCGGCGCAACGCCTGAAGCGCTGCACATGGCCGAATTCATCAGGCGCTCGGAGCGCGGCATTTGCCGCGAGCGTGCCCGCCAGCGAACGCCGGTGGCGCTTTGAAGTTCTTTCGGAAGCCGCCGGATTTATACTGATCTGAAGTGAACCGGCCCTTCCCAAATTCCCTCCTCGGTCTCTTGGTCGCGCTAAACATCGCGTCGTTATTGTCTGCGCAAGGAACACTCGTTGGCGGCGCAGTTCGACTGCCGGGTAGGGGTCGGGCATGCCCGACCCCTACGGCGGATGCGCAATTACTTATGACGTTCTGTTTAGTGGCCCTTTTGTTGATTCCGCTATCCGCATTCGGCCAGGCGACAGCCGTCATTTCCGGAAGAATCGAGGATCCATCCGGCGCCGGCATGCGCGGCGTGGCCGTCACGGTCGAGAATCTGGAAACCGGCGCCACGCGAGCCGTCGCCACCGGCGCCGCGGGCGACTTCACGTTCCTCGCTCTGCCCGTCGGTCCCTATCGGGTCAAGGCCGAAAAGCCGGGCTTCAAGACGGCGGTTCGAAACGGCGTCAACCTGGTGGTTGGGCAAGACGCCGTAGTGAACTTACGACTCGCCATCGGCGATCTCGCTCAGCAAGTCACGGTCACGGAAGAAGTTCCCGTGGTCAATACCACGACATCCTCGGTTTCGGGATTCGTGGGCGAGCGCGAGGTGAAGGACTTGCCGCTCAACGGCCGCAGCTTCGATAACCTGATGACCCTCAACCCCGGAGTGATTAACTACGGTTTGAAGAGCGCCGGCACCAGTACCAGCAATGGCAATACGTTCTCCGTGGCCGGGCGCCGGCCGGCGGACAACCTGGTGCTGCTGAACGGCATTGAGTACACCGGGGCGAGCCAGCTCGCCATCACTCCCGGCGGAGTGAGCGGGTATCTCCTGGGCATCGACGCCGTCCGCGAGTTCAACGTCCAGACGGACGCGTACGGCGCCGAATATGGGAAGAGACCCGGAGCGCAGGTCACCGTGGCGACGCAGTCCGGAACGAACGCGCTGCACGGAACGCTGCTCGAGTTTCTCCGCAACAGCGCCCTCGATGCGCGCAGCTTTTTCGCGCAGACGCCCTTCACTCCCCCCTTCCGCCAAAACCAGTTCGGAGGCGCGCTGGGAGGCCCTCTCAAGAAGAACCGCCTCTTCCTCTTTGGCGATTACGAAGGCTTCCGGCAGGCCGAAACACTGAGCGGCGTCAGCGTGGTTCCCGACGCGCAAGTGCGCCTGGGAGCGTTCCCCAACTCTTCCGGCGTTTATGTGCCCGTACCCAATCTGAACCCTGCGATGCTGCCCTACTTCTCTCTCTGGCCGCAGCCCAACGGTCCCGAGTTACTGGTGAACGGCCTCCCCAGCGGCGCCCAGTTTTCCTACAACAATCCCGAGCAGCATATTCGCGAGGACTACGGCGCCGTGCGGCTGGACTACGAAATCCGGGAGCGTGACTCACTCTCGGCGGTCTACACCATAGACGACGGCAACAGTCTGGTCCCGCTGGCCGACCCTTTATTCGCGTCCTACACCGCGCTCCGCATGCAGGTGGCCAGCTTGCAGGAAACGCATATCTTCTCACCCGACACGCTCAACGCGCTGCGCGCCGGCTTTTCGCGCGCGGGGTTCAATCTGGATTCGTCTCCACAAGCGCAATTCCCAGCCAGCCTCTCCTTCGTCGAGGGCGCGGGGCCGGGCGGGATTGTGGTCAACGGCGGCGTGACCACCACCGGCCTTTCCGGCATCACATCGGCCGGTCCCAACAATGCCGCCGGCGTCTGGAACCGGCGGAACTTGTTCACTTATGCGGACGATGTGCAAACGGTCAAGGGAGCGCATCAAATCAGCGCCGGCGTGTGGTTCGAGCGCATCGAGGACAATGAAGACTCGGCTTCGCGCCAGCTTGGCCAAGCCACCTTTACCAGCCTGACCAGCTTCCTCCAGGGAACCGTCAGCAGCTTCCAGGCGGTTCCGAACCCCAATGAATTGGGATGGAGAAGTCTCTTCGGAGCGTGGTACGTCGAAGACGCCATTAAGGTGCGCCGCAATCTCACTATCCGCGTCGGCATCCGCCAGGAATTCACCACCGGTTGGAACGAGGAATCCGGAAGGGCCGCGAATTACATCGCCAATGCGGATGGCGTGCTGGAGACCGCGCCGCGCATAGGCGGTTCGGCCTTCACGGCGAATCGCGCCACCAAGCTGTTCGGCGCCAGGGTCGGCCTGGCATGGGACCCGTCGGGAAACGGAAAGACGGCCCTTCGCGCGGGATTCGGAACCTACTATTCGCTGATTGACGATCTCAGTTTCCTGCTCAACTCGCTGCCTCCTTATAACGGATCGATTACCTCTTCCGGGCAGTTGTCTTCCATTGCGCCCCTCGTCCCTGGCGCGGCTGTTGCGCCGTCATGCGGCCCGGCGGTTCCGGCGCCGTGCACCATCTATGCTCCACAAGGGGTGCAAGCCAATGCGAAGACTCCCACGGTTCAGGAATGGAACCTCTCGCTCGAACGGCAGCTCAATTCGGCCACGGCCCTGCGCGCGTCCTATGTGGGATCGTTCGGCTACCATGGCCTGCTGAGCGTCGATCCGAACGATATTCCGGCGCAGATTTGCTCCGCCCCGAACGGTTGCCAGGCCGGCGGCGTCTCGGCCGGCGGGAGTCCAGCCACTGCCGCGAACCAAAGCCACGTGGCGCAGGGCGCGCAGTACATCCCCGTGGGAACGCGCCCAAATCCTTACCTCGGCGCGGGCTTTTTCTGGTACGCCGAGGGCAATAGCAGCTACAACGCACTCCAAACCGAGGTGTCCCACCGCCTGAGCCGCGGCTTCGAAATTCGCGCAAACTACACCTGGTCGAAGAACCTGGATATGAACTCGGGGCTTACCGGCGCGCAGGCGCAGAACCAGGCGCAGATGGTCCTGGACCGCAACGATCTGCGCCGCGACTGGGGATCTTCGGCCTTCAATGCGACTTCCCAAGCGAGCGTTTCCAGCCGCTATGAGCTGCCCCTTGGCCGCGGCAAGCTGCTCGATGGCTGGCAGCTCAACGGAATCGCCACGCTGCTGAGCGGTTTTCCCTTCACGCCCGTAATCGGCGCGAACCGCTCGGGCGATGGCGATACCCGGAATCCCGACCGGCCTTCTCTGAACCCAACGTTCGCGGGACCGGTGGTGTTGGGGCAAGCCGGCCAGTGGTTCAATCCGAATGCCTTCATTCTGCCCGCGGCCGGCACTTATGGAAACCTGGGCAGAGGCGTGTTCAATGGTCCGGGCCTGGCCGATTTGGACCTGTCGTTATTCAAGAACACGCCGGTGTCGGACAAGGCCACCCTTCAGTTTCGAGCCGAGGTTTTCAATGTTCTCAACCACGCCAACCTGGGAACGCCCAACGCGACGGTTTTCTCAAGCGGAACCATCAATGCGTCCGCCGGCTTGATCACGACCCTCGCAACCGCCCCCCGCCAGATTCAATTCGGCCTGAAGCTGGTCTTCTGAGACGGAAGGCAGGCGGGCCCACGAAAGGCGTGGGCACCCCGGCCCGCCCCACTGCGCTACCGGTACGCGAACACCACCGCGTACACAATCAGCCCGATGATCCCGATCCCGATTCCCAACGCCGTGAACCCAAACCGCCGCCAGAGCTTCGCCGCCAGCGGGACCGGCGCGGGCATCAGGTTCTGCTCCAACTCCCCGCGTTCCACCATCTCCTGGTATTCCCTCGGCCGGTCCTTCTTGAATTCCTCAAGCGGCATTCCGCCCGTGAAAATCACCGTGTCGATAGGGAACTTCTCCGGCCGGAAGTGCGTGTTGAAGAAATGCACCGTGAAAATGAAGCCTACCGCCAGCAACGCTTCGTCGCTGTGGATGGTGGTGGCCACGTTGATCGCCCAACCCGGCAGAATCCGCGTGAAGATCATCGGCCACCACAGCATCATCCCGGTGCCGCCAATCACCGCGACGCCCCAAAACACGGCGAAGTAATCGAACTTNNAACTTCTCCCAATACGTCCAGCGCCCGTACTCCGGCCGCGGGCCTTTGCCCACAAACCATTTGATGGAGCCGACGAACTCGCGCCAGTCGCGCTTGTTGAGAAGCATGCTCTCCGGTCCGGTGATGTACTGCCACCACGTTTTCCCGCTCTCTTTAGGCCGGCGCCGCACGTCCCATAGATGCGCCGTGAAATACGCGAACGTCAGCGACGCGCACACGCGGTGAATCCATCCCGCCGCTTCGAAACCGCCCAGCAGACGCGCTCCCAAGCTTGCCCAGCCGGCATAGGAGAATTTCAGGATCATGCCGGTGCTCGCCAGACCCAGGAAGCTGGTGATCACCACCAGGTGCAGGTTGCGGTCGAACGTCCGAAACCGCCGCACGTAAGTGGGACCTTCGAGCGCGTGCGCCCCGATCAGCGCGCGCCGGTATTGCAGCGAGCGCGGCAGCCACAGCGCCGTGTGAGCGCCGCCCACGATGAACGTGCCCACCAACAGCGTGGTCATGCCCCAGAAGGTATAAAAGAGGATCGGATACCGCACCGGGTCGTGGTGCGTGGCGTGCGTCAGATAACCCGCGAATTGCCGGTGCGCCCCGGTGTGGCACTGCGCGCACGTCTTGACGATGTTCGCGCGGCTCAGGCGCGACCGCGGGTCCGTGACGGGAAGAATGTCGTGCGCCCCGTGACAGTCGTAGCACTTGGCTGTCTTCAGATAACCCAGCTTGGACACCTTGCCGTGGTAGGTTTCGAAGTAGCTCTCCGTGATGGCTTCGTGACACTTCCCGCACTGGTTCATGATGCCCAGGCGGAAATCCGACTGGTCCGTGCGCTCAATGCTGTGCGCCGTATGGCAGTCGTTGCACACCGGCAGCGGCTTCGACGTGGGGAATGCCGTGGGAGAGTGAACGCTGTTCACGAAGGCTTCGTAAATGCCGCGGTGGCACTTGCCGCAAGTGACGGCCACGTTCTTGCGGTTCACGCTGGAGCGCGGGTCGCTGGCCGGCAGCTCCATGTGCGCCGTGTGGCACTGCGCGCAATTGGCCGTCACCGTCAGCCCGGCTTCCAGCAATCCCTTCCCGTGGATGCTCTCCTCATACCGCTCCACAATGAAGTCCTGTTTCCCGGTGTAGTCCAGCGCCGCTTTCTCTCCCGTGCGATGGCACTTGGCGCAGAGGTTGGGCACGTTGCGCGAGAATGTCGGCGAACTCACTTCGGTCTTGCCCTGGATGCCGTGGCTTCCGTGGCAATCGCTGCACCCGGGAGCGTCCGGGTTGCCCTTGGCCGCCATCTGGCCGTGCGTGCTCTGGCGGTAATCGTTCACCTGGTCGGCGTGGCAGATGGAACAATCCACCTTGGGAGCGATGGTTTCGCACGCCCGCTCCTTGGAAGGCGTGCCGCCCGTGTGGCACTGGATGCAGGCCACTTTGGCATGCCGCGATTGCCCCAGCTCCTCCTGCTTTACGAAGAGCGAAACCGTCTTCCCCCCGCGCACCGTCTTGATTTCGGGATTGGCGTGGCACAGCAGGCAGTCCCGGTCCGCCATCCCCTGCGGATAGTAAACCTGACGGATCTTGTGCGGCTCGTGGCAATCCACGCAGGGCGGAACCAGGCCCGGCTGTTTCTCCCACAGCTCGCCGCGGATCACTTTCTGGTGAATCGTCTCGATCTGCCCGTGGCACTTGGTGCAGGTTTTGACGATGTTCTGCTTGGCGATGGAAGACCGCGGATCGGTGTGCGGCAGCACTTCGTGGGCCGTGTGGCAACTGGTGCACACCGCCGTCACCGTGAGGCCCTGTTTGTAGAGAGCCTCGCCGTGCATGCTGTCCGTGTAGTTGCCGAGGATGTTGGTCTGCGGGATGCCGCGGGTCTTGGAAACCGTTGTGCCTTCCTTATGGCATTGGCCGCACAGATTCGGTATCTCGAAGGTGGAAGTGGGCGATCCCTTGGCCGACGGCCGCAGCACCGTATGCGTGCCATGGCAGGTCTTGCAGGCCGGCGCCAGGCTGTCGCCTTT
>PLGA01000156.1:0-164 GCA_003139735.1 Bryobacterales bacterium
TTGAGGAAACTGGCCACCGACTGCGTGGCGGAGGCCAGGCGCACGCTATCGATGCCCGCCGAGGCGGCGGGCACGGAGACGCCCGCGAGCAGGCCGATGATGGTCGCCACCACCAGCATCTCGATGAGCGTGACGCCGCGCACCGAGCCGCGAACGTAAGAGAG
>PLGA01000156.1:244-2771 GCA_003139735.1 Bryobacterales bacterium
GGGCCCGCCCACTGAGCGACTTCCGGCGGCTTGATGCGGAGCGCCTGCAACCCCTGCTCCGTGGAGGGGAACGTGCCCGTATCCAGCTTGTAGGACCCCAGCGCCGTCATAAAGTTGATGATTTGAGCGTGCGCCGCCGTGACCTTGGCCTTATCGGCGTTCTTCCATAGGGCCGGCCCGACGAGCGCCGCGAATAGCCCGATGATCACCACGACCACCAGCATTTCGATCAAGGTGACGCCCGCCTGGCCTCTGTTTCTTCTTCGTTGGCTCATTCGTTACCCCGCCACTTCGTTGATGCTCGTAATCGCGAGCAACATGCTTAAGATTAGCGCCCCCACCAGTACGCCCATCACCAGGATCACAGCCGGCTCGAACACCGAAGTGAATCGCCGGATGGCGGCGCGCGTATCGTTGTCGTAGATATCGGCCATGCGCGAGAACATCTGGTCGAGGCGGCCGGTCTCCTCGCCCACCGCCAGCAAATGCGCAGCCAGCGGTGGAAACATGGCCGCTTTGCGCATGGGCGCGGCGATGCCTTCTCCGCGCTTGACGCCCTGGATGACGCCGTCGAGAGCCCGCGCGATGGTCTTGTTGTTCAGCGTCGCCGCCGAGATGGCGATGCATTGCACCAGCGGCACGGTGTTTGCCACCAGCGTCGCCATGGCGCGCGCGAACCGCGCCGTTTCGGCTTTCAGAAGCGCGTCGCCCAGCAGGGGAATCTTCAGCCGGGCGCGGTCCCAGCGGGTTTGCCCAGCCTCGGTGCGCGTATACACGCGCCAGCCCGCGACGCCCAGGATCACCGCCAGCGCGGCCGCCCACCAATAGCCCCGCACGTAATGGCTGGCAACCAGCATGATCGCCATGGGCACGGGCATCTGCATGCTGGAGCCTTCGAAGATGGTGGCGAACCGCGGCACCACGAAGCCCAGCAGGATGGAAATCGAAGCCAGGCCCACGGTCGCCAGCAGGGCCGGGTAGATCATCGAGGAGATGATATAGGCGCGCAGGTCGTCGCGCGTGCGTTCGAAATCCGCCAGACGCTCGAAGATGGTGGCCAGCGCGCCGGACGCCTCGCCCGCCCGCACCATGTTGATGTAGAGATCCGAAAAGTATTCCGGGTGCGTGGCCAGACTGTCGGCCAGCGTCTTGCCGGCCTTGAGTACACGCAGCACGTCCAGCACGATGAACCGGAAGGCGGGCTTCTCGGTCAGCTCGGCGCCGATGCTCAGCGCGCGGTCGAGCGGCACGCCGGCGTTGAGCAGGGTGGAAAGTTCCTGCGTGAAAAAGAGGACGTCTCTCCGCCGGCCCTTCCCAAACGACGGCAGCTTGATCTCGAAGGAGCCGCCTTTGGGGGCGGTTCCGACATAGACCGGCGTCAGCCCCTGGGTGCGCAACTCACGGGCGACGAATTTCTCGTTATCGCCCGTCAGGCTGCCACTGCGGACTCTGCCGTCGGCCGCCACCGCCCTGAAAAAGAAGGTCGCCATCAGAGCGCCGCCGCGCCGGCGGTTGCGCCCGATGCTTCGCGAGATGCGAGGTTTGACACGTCCGCCGCTCCTTGAGATTAGACGCGACCGGGCCCCGGAAAGTCGGACGCCCGCACGCCTCCAGTTTAACGAAGGCCGGGAACAGCCGGGGGCATCCGGTACAATAACCTAGCGGGAGCGCCAAGAACACTTCGAAGGCTCCTATCCGGGACCTCGGATGCGGGCATCCGCTTTGACGATCTGTGCCGCCTGTTGGAGAGCTTAGGCTTTGAGAAACGGTGCGGGCGGTCATCTTAGAGTGCAAGCTTGGAAAGATCGAATGAGCAAGTACGAAGTCATCATCTACTGGAGTGAAGAAGACCAGACGCTGTGGGCTGCGGGAAAAACCGTCGAATCGGAAGATCGACGGCAAAATCCAAAAGAAAGCCGTGGCGATCCTCTCCTTGGAGGTCTACCGCGGATTCGGGCCGACGCTGGCCTGCGAATACCTGGCCAAGAAGCACGGCATCACGGTGAGCCGGAAAACGACCCGGAACTGGATGAAGGAATCGGGTCTGTGGAAAGGCAAGCGGCGGCGGACCGAAGAGGCGCATCTATGGCGACCGCGGCGGAGTCGGTGTGGGGAACTGGTGTAGTGGGACACCAGCGAGCATGAACTGGAGGGGCGGGGAAACGAGCAGTTGTACTTGATCTCGATGATCGACGACGCCACCAGCCGGCTGGAGAAACGGTTGGACGGCGAGGCGGCGATTCGGTTCCGGGATCGGCGCCTGGACGTGACGCTTTGCCTCGCTACGCCACAGGCGACTGCGCCGACAAAACCGAAAACGGCTACGGCTCGTTTCGTCAAAAACTCTTCACCGCGGGAGAAAAGCCGTTGGATGGACGGCTTCCTGAAAAAGCCTGGGCCGCCGATGGGAAAGGCCATTCACATTGCCAATGCCACCGGCTAAAACCGCCATGCCCGCTCGGCATCCACAAACGGGGCCACGGAGGTGGCGCGAAGCCAAAAGGCGCCCTGTACCGGGAAACTCTCC
>PLGA01000117.1 GCA_003139735.1 Bryobacterales bacterium
TCATCTTGCATGAGACAAGAGTCGGTCGCTTCCGGTCCCCGCCCCGTGCCATAATGCAATGCAGGTTGCCCTCATGCATGATTTTGGTGTTCGCGTCGTTTCCACGCTTCTGAGAGTAGAAGGCGATCAGGATGGCGAAGGGCACCAGCGCGGGAATACAGCCGGCCAGCGTGTTGAGGGGTATCGCCGAGCTCCACGGCGCGCACTGGCTGTGGATCGCCGATCTGTCGAAGCCCGAGCAATTGCCGGTGCGCATTCTGCCACTGCTCATGATTGCGACCCAGTTACTCGTGACGAAGGTGACGCCCTCGCCCGCCGGTGCCGACCCGCGCATGGCCCGAATCATGACGCTGATGCCGCTGGTCTTCGGAATCGTGCTTTATCAGCAGCCCAGCGCGCTGATGTTGTACTGGGTTACCAGCAACCTCCTGCAACTGGCGCAGCAGTTGTGGCTCGGCCGACGCTATGCGTGAACTTCACGCCGTGGGATACCGTAGCCGATAAGATTCGGGCCTTGGTGTGATCGGACCGGAAACTGCCCCACACGGCGTTCGGCGGGATGAGCCATCACACCGCAGCGCACCGTTGAGAATCTCGACAGGGACTCCGCGCCGTCTCCCAGAACGCGACGTCTGGCCCGCATGGGGTTCACTTCCACGGGTAGCGCGTTTTCTCGTCAAGTTGACGTGCGAACAACGGTGTAAACACATTTGACTAAGTATGCCAGCTCTGTTTACTATCGAAGCTGACGCCCCACCGCATTGGCCGTCGTGGTGGAGTGAACACGGCAGTCTGACTGTGATCGACGTAGCCATTGACGAAAGCATGTCTGCGGGGAGCCCGCTCTTGGTGATTTCCGCCATCGTCGGCAAGACTGCGCTCATGCGGAAACTGACCGTCGAATGGAAACGCGAGTTGGCAACGAGCGGAGTTGACTATTTTCATGCCACGGAGCATTGGAATGGCCGATCAAAGCCGTATCACGGAATCGGCCACGATGAACGGGAAGAACTTCTAGCGCGCCTCATCCGCCACTTGCACAGCAGATTCCTCTTCGGGGTGTCCGCTATTGTTGATGAAGCGGAGTATAAGACAGCTACCAGCGAGAGACTAAGGAGCCAATATGGATCACCATACGGCTTTGGGTTTCAGTTGGTAATGGCGCTCGTTCTCCTGGAGTTGGTCAGGCTGAAAAGGCAACATCAACCCGTCAACATACTCATAGAGGACGGCCATGTTAATGCGGGTCAGGCAATCGAATTCATCAAGCACAAGAAGAAATTGAACAGTCCGAAGGGCTTGAAAATTGGGACCTATGGCCTGGGTGGGAAAATTGATAATCCAGTACTTCAAGCTGCTGACCTGTTGGCGTTCGGGACGTGTGAGTATACGACAAAGGGACATTCGGAGTTTGCCGCTAGAATCGTGCCCGAAATATATGCGAACCGATTCCGCGTCCTTCCGTGAGATGTGTCCTCGGTTCGAAACCTCAAGGCCGATATCATAAGGCATGGGGATCTTGTGAAGACGAAGGCTCCCGTGCGTAGGTTGCGGCGGGAGCACCGCTGTACGCGTGGCGACGTTCAGCTACAGGAAACATTTGGACGTGCCGTTCTTTCAGTCGATCTGGGACGACGCGCGTGAGAGCCTGCGCACTGCGGAGCGCTGGCTGTTCATTGGATACTCGATGCCCGAGGCCGACGTCGAAATCCGCCACCTTCTGAAGACGGCCGAGCTGTCGCATACAAGCGGGACAAGGCCGAGGATTGATGTGGTGTTGAAGGACGACGCCTCCGCTGGCCTCCGCTACCAGCGGTTGTTTGGCCGGGCGGTCCAGAGCACCTCCAGTGCGGGGATCCAAAGCTGGGTCGTTAAGTCGCTCTCCGATTACTGCAGTTCGCGAGTCGCTCCGCACATCACGGGCTCGCGCTAACCAGCACCCGGTGACCCTTCCCTATTTGGCTGCTTGGATCGCCAAACGGCCTCCGCAGGCATTGGCCGAGTCGCCCGAAACGGCGTTGTGGGAAGCGCCGTTCCCGGCTGGACGTTTCGCGCCGCTCCAACGATTCCGCTATGGCGGCCGGCGCGCTCCCAGCCTCCGCCATCGCCGGCACCGCAGCCTTCCTGCCTTGCGCCCTCCCCCCGGGCCGGCCGCCTCGGCGCCGCCTTCGTCCGGCCAACCGCCTTTTCCGCCGGCGCTGATTGCTTGGCCGCGCTTACCCGGCCAGCGCGCTTCAGACCCGGTTCGCTTCCCCCGACGCTGCGCAATCGCCGCCGCCGCTCCGACGAGCGCGAACGCGACCGTCCTTTCGAAGCCCCGCGGCCCGGTGATGAGAACCCGGACGCCGCCACGGAACGGGTCGCGGCGATCCAGGCTTCAAACGGCTGCGCGAGGCGCTGTGCGGCGGCCCCGACGGCAGCCTCGACGCGCTCGGCGGGCGGCGGAGAATCCCTTGCAGGCGGATACGGGATGGGGCAGGGAGTGCGGTCACCTTGCCGGGCAAAGCCACCGAGGTCCCTTCCCTATTCCGCCACGGCGCCCGGCGCGCTCCCAGCCGCCGCCTCCGCCATCGCCGGCCGCAGCCTTCCCGCCTTGCGCACTCCCCGAGGCCGGCCGTTTTCCCGCCGCCTTCGCTTGGCCAACCGCCTTCCGCGGCTTTGGTCTCTTGGCCACGCGGCTTCGGGCAGCGCTTCAGCCGACGCCCCTGCCCGCCTTAGGCTGTACACCGCGGACAGGGGCCATCGGTCTCGAAGGGTTCCTTGATACCGGCATCGCCCACCGTTGGCCGCGTTTCCGGACTACAGAAACGAGTACACTTAAACAAAATGACAAAACAGCAATTGATTGAGAAGGTCGCAGCCAAGACTGAATTGGGGAAATCCGAAGTCGAAGCCGCAATCGGAAGAAGCGGGCCGGGCCGCGGACCAGGTCGGAATCATGGTTGACGTTGGAGGTGCCCTTTGGCTGAGGTGAAGCTCCAGGAAGGCGAGACGCTGGAGAACGCGCTCCGCCGCTTCAAGAGGAAGGTTTTGCAGGACGACATCATCAGGGAAGTCAAGAGGCACGCGTTTTACCTGAAGCCGGGCCAGAAACTCCGCGTCAAACAGGCGTTGGCCCGTAAACGCAATCGGAAGAAGGCGCGCCGGGAGACGGAGTAGCGGAAAGGAAAAGGGACCCGTTCCAGATCGCAAGGGGCGGCCCGCCGGAACAGGCCGCCGCGATCTACGATTTGGCCAGCCGCAGGCCTCTCCGCAACCCTCTGTGGCAGCCGCACAATTAGGCGGGTTCGTGCTGCGATTCATACTGGGCAGAACCGCTACGACATCAACGTGGCGGCTCTCCTGGGTCATAGTGAAGCCAATTAGGCGAGATTCACGTCCTCGGCTTGCAGGCCTTTCGGCCCCTTCCCCAGCGTCTCCTCTGCGCTGCGGCCATGCGCCGGCGCGACGGCGGGGCGTACGATGCGCGTGGGCGCGGCGTCGCGCGCGAACCCGATCGTCCTCTCGAAGCCCGAAGGCCTGCGGCCCGGTGATCCGGTGATGAGTACCCGAACGCCGCCCCGGAACGGGTCCGCGGCGATCCAGGCTCCGTACGGCTGCGCGAGGCGGTGGCCGGCGGCCACGGCTGCCTCGACGCGCTCCCGGCGGGCGGCGGCGAGTCCCTTGCGGTCGTAGGCGTTCAGCGGCATGGAGTGCGGGCAGCTTGCCGGGCAAGCTGCCGGATGCCCGTCCGCTATTCCGCCGCGGCGCCCGGCGCTCTCACAGCCGCCGCCTTCCGCGGCGCGACCGCCGACGTCGATTTCTTGGCCGTAGCTGATCTGGGCGGCGCGCTTCAGGTCCGGTTTGGCCGCCGCCGCCGCTTCTTCGTCGCCGCGATGATCCGCGCGCGCCCCTCGGGGCTGAGGCGGCGTCGTGCGGGCCTTGGCTCCGTAGCAGTTTGACACCGAAGCGTATTCTACAATGTGGGTATGCCCGCACAGGTTGGCGCCGCGAATGTGAATGGCCAGGTTCTTGTTCAAAAGACGAAGGAATCCAGCCCGAATCATCGATTCGCGAAGGTGTGGATTCTGCAGTGTCCGAGACATGGGAATTATGGATCGAATAGCTGTGACTTCCACATTCGAAAGTGTCCCCGCGAGGGTGGCGAGCCGGGACTTGAGTAAATCGAGGAAGGCTTTCGGCCGGCTATGCTTGCGGCACGAACAGGAGATCGGAAATGGCAGGCACGGGCGCTGACAGAATCCAAGCCCACGTATTCAAATAAGCTGATATATTGTTTCTCGAACGCCATCTCGACCAGTTCTTGAATGGCGGGCGGGCACAAGCCGCCGCGCGCAGGACCGGCCATTCTGGTGGAAAGCGATATAAATCCCCGGTGCATGGGGACAGAGGCCCCATCTAAACTGAAATGGGTAGACAGGTAACTGGCGTGCTTTACGTGGTGGTGATGGCCGCTGTCATAGTCGGTGTAGATTTCGCGTTCTTTAGAAACCGATTCTGGGAACGGCTGACAGTGAATATTGGCGTTGTCTTGGTGTTCGTAGCTTTTTACTTGAGATTCCTTAGGCGCCCATGAACAAGGCCCGGCCACGTCGGAGGTCTCGAAGCGATCTCGCGGGCAGCCGCCCAACGTTTCCTCTGCGCGGCGGCCATGCGCCGGCGCGCGGNNGCGCGGCGGGGCGTACGATGCGCCTGGGCGCTTCGTCGACAGCGACGCGACCGTCCTTTCGAAGCGCCGGTGGCCCGGCGATGAGCACCCGGGCGGTGCCGAAGAATGGGTCCGCGCAGCAATCCAGGCTTCGTTCGGCCGGGCGAGGGGTTGGCCGGAGGCCGCCACGGCGGGCTTGATGCGCTCCCGGCGGGCGGCGG
>PLGA01000137.1:0-6698 GCA_003139735.1 Bryobacterales bacterium
GTCCTAATAAACTCCCGCTAGCTACACCCGCTAGTCCCCCCGCAATTCCCGCACTTATAGCAGCTTCCGTTCCGCGTCATGATCGACCCGCATTCCGAGCACATCGGCGCATCCGTCACCGGCGGCGTGAACGCCAGCTCCTGCTGCGGACTCGGCTCGGTCGGCCGCAGCGTCCCGGCCGAGTCGCCCGCCTCCGTCACCGCGTACTCCGGGCCCAGAAACTTCGCGCCCAGCCACCGGAAAATGTAATCCATGATCGACTTCGCGTACGGAATCTGCTGGTTCCCCGTCCACCCGCTCGGCTCGAACCGCACATGCGCGAACTTGTCCACCAGGAACTTGATCGGCACGCCGTATTGCAGGTTGAAGCTCACCGCCGTGGCGAACGCGTCCATCAGGCCGGAGATGGTCGAACCCTCCTTGGCCATGGTGATGAAAATTTCGCCCGGCGCGCCATCGTCGTACATGCCGACCGTAATGTATCCTTCGTGTCCGCCGATAGAGAACTTATGCGTGATGGAGCGGCGCTCGTCGGGCAGCTTGCGGCGCACCGGCCGGTAGACCACCTTCTCCACCGGCGCCGGGGCAGCCGCCGCGCCCTTCTCGCCCTTGCCGCCCGAGGTGTTGAGCGGCTGCGCGCTCTTCGAGTTGTCGCGGTAAATCGCCACCGACTTCAGCCCCAGCTTCCAGCTCTCGATATAGGCGTTCTGAATCTCCGCCACGGTCGATTCCTCGGGCATGTTGATGGTCTTCGAGATCGCCCCGGAGATGAACGGCTGCACCGCCGCCATCATCTTCACGTGGCCCATATAGTGGATGGAGCGCGTGCCATTCTGCGGCTTGAAGCTGCAATCGAACACCGCCAGGTGTTCCGGCTTCAACTCCGGCGCGCCCTCGATGGTGGCCGTGGAATCGATGTGGCTGACAATCTTCTCGGCCTGCTCCGGCTTGTAGCCCAACTTGATGAGCGCCTGCGGCACGATGTTATTCACCAGCTTGAGCACGCCGCCGCCCACCAGTTTCTTGAACTTGACCAGGGCCAGTTCGGGCTCAATGCCGGTCGTATCGCAGTCCATCATGAAGCCGATCGTGCCGGTGGGCGCGATCACCGTGACCTGCGCGTTGCGGTATCCGGCTCGTGCGCCGGATTCGTAGGCTTCGTCCCAGCACTGCTGGGCGCCCTGGTAGAGCGCCGTCGAAACGTGATGCCGGTCGATGCGGCTGGCCGCGTCCCGGTGCATGCGGATCACTTCCAGGAACGGCTGCTGGTTGGCCGCATAGCCGTGGAACGGACCGGTCGCCTCGGCGATTCGCGAGCTGGTCAGATACGCCTGCCCGCACATGATGGCGGTGATCGCGGCCGCGGTATCGCGCCCCTGGTCGCTGTCGTATGGCACGCCCATCGACATCAGCAGCGCGCCCAGGTTAGCGTATCCCAAGCCCAGCGGCCTGAAATTGTGCGAATTCTCGGCGATCTTCTCGGTCGGGTAGCTGGCGTTATCGACAATGATCTCCTGCGCCACAATCATGGTGTCCACCGCGTGGCGGAACGCTTCCACGTCGAACTGCCCGCCCGGCCCCACGAACTTCATCAGGTTCAGCGAGGACAGGTTGCACGCCGAATCGTCCACGAACATGTACTCCGAACAGGGGTTCGAAGCGTTGATCCGCGCCGTGTTCTTGCACGGATTCCAGCGGTTCACCGTGGTATCGAATTGCATGCCGGGGTCGCCGCACTGGTGCGTCGCTTCGGCGATCTGCCGCACCATGTCGCGCGCCTTGCACCGCTTCACGGGCTGGCCGGTCGAAACCGAGCGCGTCCACCAGTCGCCGTCCGTCATGGCGGCTTCCATGAAATCGTCGGTGGCGCGCACCGAGTTGTTGGCATTCTGGAAAAAGATGGAGCTGTAAGCTTCGCCGTCAAGCGACGAATCGTAGCCCGCTTCCACCAGCGTGTAGGCCTTCTTCTCTTCCTTGGCCTTGCACCAGATGAAGTGCTCCACGTCGGGGTGGTCGGCGTTTAGAATCACCATCTTGGCGGCGCGCCGCGTCTTGCCGCCGGATTTGATCACGCCCGCGAACGCGTCGAAGCCCTTCATGAAGGAAAGCGGCCCTGAAGCCTTCCCGCCGCCCGAAAGGATCGCGTTCTCCTCGCGCAAAGCCGAAAGATTCGTGCCCGTTCCGGATCCCCATTTGAACAGCATGCCCTCGGTCTTCGCCAGGTCCAGAATCGATTCGAGCGAGTCCTTCACGGAGACGATAAAGCACGCCGAGCACTGCGGCCGCACCACCCCGGCTTCCAACTTGCCGATCCGCCCCGCCGCCTGGTCATAAACCCAGCCATACCCGCGCGCCTCCGGCACGCCCACGTTGAACCAGACCGGAGAGTTGAAGCAGGCCTTTTGCGTCAGCATCAGGTGGGCCAGCTCCATACGGAAGTTCTCCCCGTCCTGGGGCGTCTTGAAATAGCCGTCCTTCAGCCCCCATCCCGCGATGCTGTCCACCACCCGCTGCACCAGTTGCGACACCCCGGTTTCGCGGTCCGGTGACCCCAGTTTCCCGTGGAAGTACTTGCTGGCCACAATGTTCGTCGCCGTCTGCGACCAGTCCATGGGGACTTCCACGTCGCGCTGTTCGAAGATCACCGCGCCCTTGTCGTTGCCGATCGAGGCCGTTCGCGTTTCCCAACGGATTTCGTCGTAAGGAGTCTGGCCGGCTTCGATCCGGGCCGTAAAATAGCGCGGGAAGGAAACTCCCGCCCCTGTCTTGATCTCGTTTCCTGTCTTCACCGATTCCATTTTCCCACTGGCGCTGACCGAAAGCTGGCTCACTTCACCCCTCCGGAATCTCCTTTTCGGAGACTCGCATTCGTAATAATGCCCCAAGATATAGTGTGCCGTCAAGGAAAATATCTATATGAAGGGTCTTATAGTTACGAAACTCCACAGTGGGGCAGACCGGGGCGCGCCACGGGGTCTGTGGGCCCGCCTGCCGCCCGTAGTATTCTTGTGTGGGCCTCCAGGCCTGCTATGCCGGCATCCTTGCCGGCATTCTTCCGTAGTATTCTGAGCGTGCGGGGAGTAACCACTCATGAAAAGTCTCTGCCTGGCCTTTTTGTCCATCGCCTGCGCCGCCGCGCAGTCCGTGCCCATTCGCGTGGACCTCGCCAATCGCGCCGCCCCCCTCGGCTCCATCTGGTCGTTCTTCGGCCATGACGAGCCCAATTACACCTACATGAAGGACGGCCGCAAGCTGCTCTCCGAACTCTCCGCCCTCAGCTCCGTTCCCGTCTATGTCCGCGTTCACAGCCTCCTGGTGACGGGCGATGGCATCGCCGCCCTCAAGTGGGGTTCCACCAATGCCTACACCGAGGACGCCTCCGGCCGCCCCATCTACGACTGGACCATCACCGACCGCATTTTCGACACCTACATCGAGCGGAAAATGAAGCCGCTCGTTCAAATCGGCTTCATGCCGGAGGCCCTTTCCACCCACCCCGAGCCCTATCGCCATCATTGGAAGCCCGGCGACAACTATAACGACATCTATACCGGCTGGGCATATCCCCCCAAAGACTACGCCAAGTGGGCGGAATTGGTCTACCAGTGGGCCCTGCATTGCTCTCAGCGTTACGGAAAAGCCGAAGTCGAGTCCTGGCTCTGGGAAGTCTGGAACGAGCCTAATGGCGGCTATTGGAAAGCCACGCCCGAGGAATATCACAAGCTCTACGACTACTCCGTCGATGCCGTGCGCCGCGCCATCCCGTCAGCCCGCGTCGGCGGCCCGGACTCCACCAGCCCCGCCGGCGTCAGCGCCGCGGCCTTCCTGCGCAACTTCCTCGAGCACGCCCTGCACGGCAAGAACTATGCGACCGGCCAGACCGGCTCGCCGCTCGATTTCGTCAGCTTCCACGCCAAAGGCTCGCCCAAATTCGCCGAGGGCAGCGTGGTCATGGGCATCGAGAATCAGCTTCGCGACTTGTCCAAGGGCTTCGAAATCGTCGCCTCCTACCCCGAGTTGAAGGGACGTCCCGTCATCGTCGGCGAGTCCGATCCGGAGGGCTGCGCCGCCTGTTCTTCGCGCGTCTATCCCCAAAACGCCTACCGCAACGGCGTGATGTACTCCAGCTACACCGCCGCCGTCATGCCGCGCCACCTGGACTTGGCCGCCAAATACGGGGTGAATCTCCTCGGCGCCGTCACCTGGGCCTTCGAGTTCGAGGACCAGCCCTATTTCGACGGCTTTCGCGACCTTGCCACCAACGGCATCGACAAGCCCGTGCTGAATGTCTTTCGAATGCTCGGCATGATGACCGGCAGCCGCGTGGCCGTCGAGAACCCGTCCGCCGCCTCTCTCGACGACATGCTCGCCGGCGGCGTCAAGCAGAAGCCCGACGTTCACGCCCTAGCCAGCGCCGGCCCGCACTCCGCCGCCATCCTCGTCTCGAATTATCACGATTCCGCCAAGCCCGGGCCGCCCGCTCACATCGGCCTCGCCATTTCCGGCCTCCCGCCCGGCCGCGCGCTCTTGCATCACTACCGCGTGGACGACCAGTACAGCAACTCCTACGAACTCTGGAAGCAAATGGGATCGCCCCAGCAGCCCACCCCGGACCAGTACGCGCAGCTTGAGCGCGCCGGCCAGCTCCAGTTATTGGAATCTCCCCGCTGGATCGCCCCCCAGGACGGCCGCGCCCAACTGGAGTTCGACCTGCCCCTCCACGGCGTCTCCCTGCTCGTGCTCGCCTGGTAAAGCCGGCAGGCCAATCGCCACTGCCCGGACTAAGGTCTGGCCGGTCAGGGGCGCTTGGCTATGTACTTCACGCCTTCGAGGCCTTTGAAGTCCGCGGCCTGCGTCCACAAAACCGCGCGATTCAAACGGGCGGTCGCCAGCATCACGCTATCCGCCAGGGGGAGTTTCAACTCATGGCCCAGTCTGGCGGCTTCCAGAGCGACCCGGAGAGTCAAGTCGGCCACTTCGCCTTGCTGCATGGCGGCCGCCGCCTGCAACGCGGCTTCCTCACCACGCTGTTGCAGAACGCGTTTGAAGACTTCGAACACCGATAAGGTCGGGACGATGAGGCGGCCCGTATCCTGGAGGGCCCCAGCGAAGAAATCCGCATTCGCACCGTCCGCGAGGTACTCGAGCCAACCCGAAGAGTCGACGACGTTCATGGCCGGTCCGCGTCGCGCGCCACGGCGGTATCGATGCCCTTGAGGAACCCGCGCATCTTCGCGATCGGGCGGACGGGAATCAGCTCGATCCGGTTTTCATACGGCAGCACATGCACCTTCTGGCCGGGCCGCAAATCCATGGACTCCCGCACGCGCCTGGGAATCACCACTTGGTACTTGGATGACAACCGCACCGATTCCATCGAGCCTCCTATCGATCAGTCTCTTGTTCAACGATATCACGACCGATGCGCGCCCCGTCTTCTAGGGCGCTGGCCGCATGATTAGGTTCTTTTGTGGGGCAGCTTGCCAAGCTGCGCGCCGATTGCCAATCGGCGCGCGTGGCGGTTAGCAACCGCCACGCAGGATGACATCCTGCCCCACGGAATGGAGCCGTTTCTAGCGGCCATGGAACTAGGGCTTCGCAGGCTGCGTCGCGGCGGGGAGGGTCGATTCCCGCGCCACACGGCCGCTCGATGCTGCCTCGATCGAGATGCCGCTTTTTTCCAGGGTTTCTCCGAGCACCTGGTCCAGCGCCACGCGGGCGTGGACGCAGCTCGAGACGGCGCCCATCTCCGAGATCCGCGCGGCCATGAGCGCCCGCTGGTCCGCCATGATGGCGTTGAAGGCAGCCGCTCCGGACTTCTGGCGCTCGGCGGCCAGCAACTCCTCCTGCAACAGGCGCGTACCGCGGGCCGCGTCGTAGCGCGCCCGCGCCTCGCGCAACGCGCTCACGGCGCTCGAGACGTCCACGAGAATCTGGTTCTGGTCGCGCTGGCTCTGAAGCTCCCCCTGGCGGAACTTCAGTTGGTCGATCCCATAATCGGCCTGCGCAAAGCGGTTGCCGATGGGGATCGAGAAACCGGCCTGAGCGCTCTCGTTGGGGAAATCGCGTCCGAGAATCTGCTTCAGCGCCGTGCCATAGCCTCCCACGAAATACGGGTTGGCCTGGCCGCCCGATGGTTGAGGCACGCCCGCCGCGCCGCGGTCGTAGGTTTGCAACTGCACGGTTAGGCTAGGCAGCAGCGGATTGGTGGTGCCGGCCAGGTTCATCTGGTCGGTCTGGTCCTTGTACTTGGCAAGGGCCACATCCGGCCGGCGATCGAGGGCGCCCGCCAGCAGTTGGCGCAGGGGAGGCAGATCTTCCGGCTCGGCCGGCGCTTCGAGGGGGTCGAGCGCGACGATGTCGGCGGCTTCGAGAGCCGCGTCCTCGGTGTGGCTAAGCGCCTCCTTCAATTGGACGGCGCGCTGGCGCATGGCGGCTTGCGCGATGGTCAGATCCTGCCGGCGGGCGAACAGCTCGGCTTCCGCGCGGGGCAATTCCACACCCGCCAGCGCCTCCACCGAGATTTCGTATTTGGTATCGTCGACGAACTTCTGGGTAATCTCGAGAGCGCTTTGGCGCAAGCGCAGCTCGTCGCAAGCGGCGGCATAGTCCCAGTAGAGATTCGTCACGCTCACCACCAGGTTGAGCAACTGCGAGCGAAAGGTCTCGCGCGAGGCGATCGCGTTGATGGCCGCGAT
>PLGA01000137.1:6819-10589 GCA_003139735.1 Bryobacterales bacterium
GAAAAGGTCATGGCGCTTTGCAGGTTAGGGTCGAAATTCGGAGCGATCGCGCCGATTTCCTGGATGGTCGTATTGGCCCCGGCGGAGCCCGCGCCGCTGCCGCCGCCGTTCGCCAACCCGGCGCTCACGGTGCTGCCGTTGACGCCCAGGCCGCTATCCACGCTCGATACCTGCGCGCTGGCGCTCGGCACGCCGCGCAGCGGACCTCCCGCCTTGGCGCGCTCCAGCGCCGATTGCGCCAGCGGCGTCCCGTAGCGGTCGATTTCCAGGCTCAGATTATTCTCGATGGCCAACGCCAGCGCGTCCCGCAGCGTCAGATACAGGCTGCCGGCGCGGATCAGGCTGTAGAGGCGGCTCGAATTGGCCAGGCGCACCGGCGGGATGGTGGGCGCCAGGTATGATCGGACCGGGAGCATCGCCTGCGGCCTCTCGATCACAAAAGGGTCCTGAGCGTAGCCCAGGGAAGCCAGGCAGGCGCATACGGCCATGGTCCTACGCCAATTTCGGGGGTTCATGGGCGCGCCTCCGTTGGCTTAGCCGGCGGAAGGTCCGCCGGGATGACCGATTCGCGCTCGACGCGGCCATCGAGCGCCTCCTGCATGGAGATGTGGTTGACCTCCAGAGTGCGCCCCAGGGCCGAGTCGAAGAAGATCCTGGCGTGGGTGTAATTGGCCATGGCCTGCACTTCGGCGTCCTGGTCGTTGGCCAGGTCCTTTTGCGCCTGAATCACCATCGCCACCGTGGAAATGCCGGATTGAAAGCGCTTCTGTTCGGCGGTCAGGCTCTGCTCCGCGAGCACCCGCGTATCGACCGCGGTCTGGCAGCGCGTGCGCGCCTGATCGAGGCCGATCACGGCGGTCTTGACATCCACCCTCACCTGGTTGGTGGCCCGCTGCAACTGCAACTCTCCCTGGCGAAGCTGCAATTCGTCGGTCACGTAGTCGGCTTGAGCGGTGCGGTTGCGGAAGGGGATATTGAGCGAGAAGCCGGCCGAATAATCCGGAAAGTCGCGCCCCAGGATCTGCGACATGACCGTGCCCGTGCCCCCCACGAAATAGGACCCCGGCGCGCCGCAGCAGTTGTTGTAGAGCGGATTGACGGGGCCGGCCAAACCGTGGTTGGTGAACTCGGCATACGCCGAAAGGGTGGGAAGCAGCGCGTTACGGGTCCCGGTGAGCATGATTTTCTGGCTGTCGAGGTTGGTCTTGTTCTGCTGGATTTCCACGCGCTTGGCGAGGGCTTCTTGAACCAGGTCCTGGACCGGGCGAATCTCCCCGGTCTTGGGAATCTCAATGGGGTCCAGGGGCACGATATGCACGTCGTCCAGCCAGGCGTTCTCGGTGGCATTCCGGCTGAGCGCGTTCTTGAGGACGATCTCCTGCTGCTGCACGTTGGTTTGCGCGATCAAGAGGTCTTCCTTGCTGCTGGAAACTCCGGCCGCGGCACGCGTCACTTCGATGCCCGCCATGGCGCCGATCTCGGCCTGTTTGCGGTTGCCATCGTAAAGCTGTTGGGCGGTGTCAAGAGCCTGCTGCTTGATGCGCACCGCGTCGTTGAAACTGACCAGATCCCAATAGAGGTTCAAGACCGCCGACACGGTGGTGGCCACTTGCAGCTCCACTTGCAGGCTGCTGGCCTTCATATTATTCCGGGCCACTTTGATATCGCGGCTGTTGACGGCGATGTTGAACCCTTGCAAAAGCGGCTGGTTGATGGTGAGGTCGAGGTAGCCGGTCAGCGCGGGATTCTCGAGCGGCGTGGAGCTGTTGAGATGGGTGCGGCTCTCATAAAACGTGAAAGCCGCGTTGGCGCCGGTGATGAATGTCTGGTTGTATTGCACGTATGCCGCGCGGTAATTCTCAACGAGCGCGGTGGTCTGGTTGAGAACCGTATTGCTCTCCGGGATGGTGTAGTGACCGTCCGTGACGCCCAGCGAGAGAACCGGGTCCAGGTTGGGCGGCGAGGGGCCGACCTGCGTGACAATGCCGCCCCCGGCGCCGAAACCGCTGCCTCCCGCCAGGCCGTTGGCGTTGGTGCTGACGCCGGCTGTGCTCACACTGGTGGGGCCGGCCACGATGGGGGTGTCCACGCCGCGAAGGATGTTGCCGCTTTCGGCGCGGCGCAGGACTTCACGCGACAGAAACGGGCTGTAGCGCTGGACGGCGATATCGAGATTGTTCTCCAACACCAGCGCGATCACATCCTGCACCGAAAGATAGAGGTTGCCGGCGCGCACCAACTGCTGGAGGCGGGGCGAGTTGGTGAGCTTGGGCGGGGGCACGATGCGCCGCTCCAGATGAAAGGGCTTGAGAAACCGTCCAATCACGGGCGGGGGCGGCGGCGTCTGAATCGACACTTCGGAGGGTTGCGCGAGCACGCCGCGCGCCAGCAGCAAGACGGTCAGGATGCCTGGGAATCTCATTCGGAGCCTCACGAGGGCAATTTAGTATCCAGGCTAACACCAGAACCGTCAACGGCTTGCGCCGCTCAGGTGTCCGTTATCGGAACGTGGTGTCCGCTCTTGGCACGGGGGGGCGAGTGCGTACCTGAACGCCGGACAACCGCTCTCTTACGNNCTCTTACGTTCGCGGCTCTGCAATCAAGCGCATCGAGCCGAGCCGCGAACGTAAGAGAGCGGTGTTGGCCGCTAATCTCCAGCGTCCGTCACTGGACGGAGACGGTCACTGCTGCCTGGCTGGCGGTTCCGCCGATAGTCAGGAGAAGCGGGGCCGCGTTGTTTTGCGCGAGCGCGGCCGGTACCTGCAACTTGACTTGCAGAAGCCCCGCGATGCCACCCGCAATGCCGCTTGCGGATTCGACCGTGGCGCTGACTCCGCCGATAGTTGCGGTCACGGACTGGACGGGCTGCGGAGGGGGCGATGGGTCCAACTGGCCATCGATTCCGGCAGGGCTGGTTTGGCCCTCGCCGGTGGCATACAGCGTGATCACGGAACCGGGGGCGGCCGGATTGCCTGAAGAGTTGAGCGTCCCATTCTGGTTCAGAACGACCGCCGCTCCGCTCCCCGACTCGTTGAGCGTGAAAATACCGGGAGCCGCCGCGACTACGGGAACGATCAAGGTATTCGATCCCTGGCCGCCGTAGATCACTTGCACCTGGGTCGAGGTCTTGCCGGCGACCTCGTAGGGAACCACCACATTTACCTGGGTTGCCTGTGCGTATAGGAGCGGCGACGCGACGCCGCCGAAGAGGACTTGCACGCCCGCCAAATTCGTGGCCACGCTGCCGCCGCTAGTCAGTTGCAGCCCGGCTGGGGCGCCAGGACCCATCCCNNGCGGACACGCTGGTTATCGGCGTCGGAGACGTACACGACCCCGGGACCCACGGCTACGCCGGAGGGGTAGTCCAGCATGGCGCTGCCGGCCGGGCCGCCATCGCCGCTGTAGCCGGGCGTCCCATTTCCCGCTATGGTGGAGATCACCCCATTCTGGACTTCGCGGACGCGCGCGTTACCGGTGTCGGCAATGAACAGGTCGCCGGTGGAATCCACGGCCACGCCGAAGGGATCGTACATTTGGGCGCTGGTGGCTGCGCCGCCATCGCCGCTGAAACCGATGGTCCCGTTTCCCGCCACGGTGGAGATGGTTCCATTCGAGACCTTGCGGATGCGGTTGGCGCCGGCGTCGGCGATGTAGAGGTTGCCGGCGGAATCGACGGCCACGCCGTAAGGCAGGCTCAAGAGCGCGCTGGTGGCCGGGCCGCCGTCGCCGAGCGCACTGCCGCCGCCAGCCACGGTGGTGATGATGCCGGT
>PLGA01000232.1 GCA_003139735.1 Bryobacterales bacterium
GTCAATACGAATTCTGAAGAAATAGTATTATTACTGATTCTATTGTACTTAGCCGCTGCGGGACGGGAGTTCCCGCGTGGGTGTGCCGCGCCATAGAGGGAAGCCGTCAGACGGCCCCGCGCCAATTGAGGACATGCAGGTGCCAATGGCTGCTATAACGGCCCCGATGCAGGGCGAATGGAGTTATACTACTCGCGGCTGTGAACAGCCTGAAAACCCCGGCCTTAGCCTAACCGTATCGTCCGGCATGTGAAAAGGAGGACTTATGAGCAAAATGAACTGGGGGAAGCGGCCTTACGCTGTTCTTGCGCTGTTCGCGGCGACGGCGATGGCCCTCCCTGCACAGACTTTCACCACGCTGCACAGCTTCGATGGCGGGGACGGCGAGAATCCCCAAATCGCGGTGCTGGTTCAGGGTATCGACGGAAACTTATACGGAACAATGCCGAGCGGCGGGGCCTATAGCGGTGGCACGGTCTTTAAGATCACGCCGAGCGGCACCTTCACGACGATATACAACTTTTGCTCGCAAAGCGGCTGTTCGGACGGCAAATACCCGCTCGCGGGCCTAATCCAGACAACTGATGGCGACTTTTACGGGACAACATCCTATGGCGGTGGCAAAGGCGGGGCCAATTGTGCCCCTGACGGCGGATGTGGGACGATCTTCAAAATCACTCCGGGCGGCGTGCTAACGACGCTGTACAGCTTTTGCGCCCAAAGCGGGTGTACGGATGGCATAAGCCCCTGGGCGCTCGTCCAGGGCACCAACGGGTACCTCTACGGGACAACTGACGAAGGTGGGGCCAACTGCGTCGCCGGAGGCGGATGTGGGACGGTCTTCAGAATCGCCCCGAGTGGCGGCAGCACGTTTAAGACGCTGTATAGCTTCTGCGCCCAAGACTACCCCCAGTGCACGGACGGCGATATCCCCTACGCGGGGCTGGTCCAGGGCACCAACGGGGACTTCTACGGGACAACGTACTTCGGCGGGACCGGCTTTGGGACGGTCTTCAAGATGACCCCGACCGGCACGCTGACGACGCTACACGCTTTCGATGTCGTGGACGGCCAATATCCCCTCGCGGGGTTGGTCCAGGCCACCAGTGGCGAGTTCTACGGGACAACTGAGATTGGCGGGACCAACGATGGGACGGTCTTCAGAATCGCCCCGAGTGGCGGCAGCACGTTTAAGACGCTGTATAGCTTCTGCGCCCGGAGTGGCTGCGCGGACGGCGACCAGCCCATGGCTGGCCTAGTCCAGGCCACTAATGGGGATTTCTACGGGACAACATCTAGCGCCGGGACCAACGGCGGCGGCACGGTCTTCAAGATTGCCCCGAGTGGCAAGCTGGCGACCTTATACAACTTCTGCGCCCAAAGCGGCTGCGCGGACGGCTACGAGCCTTTGGCAGGACTGGTTCAGGCCACCAACGGGACCTTCTATGGTACGACCTTCTACGGCGGGAACTGCGGCGATACCGACGGCTGCGGCACGCTCTTCAGCCTGTCTGTAGGCCTGGGCCAGTTTGTTAAGACGCTACCTACCTCCGGCAAGGTCGGAGCGGTGGTCGAGATTCTGGGAACCGATCTGACGGGCGCGACCAGCGTCACCTTTAACGGCACTGCGGCTGTCTTCACGGTGAAGTCAGCTTCCGAAATCACAACCACCGTACCAACCGGCGCGACCACCGGCAAGGTCCAGGTCATGACATCCGGCGGCACGCTGTTGAGCAACGTGCCCTTCCGAGTTCTGCCCTAGCCGCGCTGTCGAAAGCTCGCCAGCAAGTCCCGGCAATCCCGCAAGAGCTTCCGGTGTGCCGCGCGTTCCGCTTTGGCCTTTTGGGAGTAGTGGCCGTGCTTCATTACCGCGCGACGGATGCGTTCGATCCCCGCCGTCGTCCGGGGTCCCGTGCTCTTCCCGCCGTGCAGCTTACAACGACCATTTCGCATGGCTGGACACTGACAAGGCGTCCCGCGCCGTGTCTTCGCCCCACAACGCGCCGCTTTTGAGAAGTGCCCCGGCGGGTTGCCGTTCTTGAGCCAACCGCACCGCGTTTCATGGGGTGTTGCTTTCGGACCGCTACTCACCCCCACCCCCACCCCCACCCCCCGGAGCGTTCACCGCTCCCACAATGGCCTGCCCGCCCTGGTGCACGTGGACGTGCTCCACACGTACCCGCTGCTGCCCCGCCTTGCCCTTCAACCGCTGCCAAACCAAAATTTGTTCCAGGTGCAATCGTAACAGCCGAGTGGCACGCGCTATGCTCGCGTCGATTGCTTCGGGTGTCTGCGACTTGTCCACCGCGCGTCCCATGAACTTCATGCTGGCATCGTGGACAGCCGCCATTTGTACCGCCAACTGAGTCTCGACAATGCCGCGCGGCGCATATTCTGCCAAAATTGAACAGGCCCGAATCAGGCATCCGTCTTTATCTTCCCAGTCGGGCAGAGCCAAACCGCTCGCCAGTTGAGCCACAAGAACACGCGCGACCTCATTTCCCGTGCCGGTCACGTTTTCAATTTCGCCGCAGAGCTTGGCGCGCAAGGCTTGGCGAGAGGTCTCAACCGGTTTGCAGCCTGCTGGCGGAACCTTCTGAACCGCCTTCGTTGGCTCGTTCTTTTCTCCGCTGCCTTTCATCGTGAAATGCCCTTTGCCGCGCGATAAATGGCGCAGGTTCGCTCGCAGAGCCGCCGAAGGTCTTCTGCTATCCCCGCCACCGGGTATGCGGGCCAACTAACCACCGCGCCCGCCCGAAGAAAGCAGCGCCGCGAGCGTAGCCAGCAGGCCGATAATCGCGCCGATCAAGACAGCGCACAATCTGACTTTCATGGTATTACGCCCCGTTCGGAAGCGCCGCGTCCGCTTCCCGCCGTTCGGTATCGAGCGATAGCGCCCGCTGGCGGTCTGCTGCGCGGCTGCGCAGAATGGTATCGCCCACCCTTTGCCGCGCGGCCTACGGGCAACTGTGAGCGTCTGGCGCTCATTCTGCGCGGCCACTATGTCTGCGCCGCCCAGCGTCAACTCTGCGTTGCTCATGTCGCTGCCCAACCGCCACGGCGGGTTCATGGCTTCACCAATTCGACGATGGCCGTGTCAAAGGTGGCGGTCGTAGTCGCCGCCGCCGAGGCATAGTCAAGCTCCAGGTTGGCGTTCCCGGTGGTCGTCAGCCCAGTGGTGTTTGCAGGAGCCATGATGAGTTGCAAGGCGGTGTATAGTCCGGCCGCGCCATTGTTGCTGAAGATGGCGGTGGTTTCGGCTACCGTGGGGGATTGAAAGGTGACCAGGAACTCGACGCGAAAAGCGACATTGCTCCCGCTCGCCGCCGCCGTCATGCTGAACGTGGCGATTGCCTGCGAGTTATACAGGATCTTGAACGAATTGACGTTCGCCACCGAAGACGTTCCAGTCCCATAAGCCACTATCCGGTATGTGGTCCCGGTCGCAATGGTGTTGGCAGGTACGGAATAACTGACCACCAGAGTTTGCGGTGTGTTGATGCTCAATGGGGAGACAATCGCGGCGACGGCGCCGGGAGGTCCGCCGCCAGCCGGGGCGGGAAGCCTCCCGGCACCAAGAGTACCGGTTGAGATATTAGAGGCGTTTGTCGCATCCGTTGAGCAAGAATTGGCTGCGTTTGAAAGGTCCCCGCATGCCGGTTGCGTCGAAGACGGGACGCCAGCGGTGGATATGGCGTTGATCCATTGGTGGCTTGTGGCTGCCAAAGATTCAATGCCTCCAAGCGTACTCGCTGTCGGTGTTGGAAGGTTTGCGGCGGGCAGAATACCGCTAACACCCGTGCCCAGCGGAATGGACGGAAGGTCCCCGGCCACCAGCGCCCGCAGCCCCACCGCGCCCGCCGATCCGTTGGGCGTGGCGAGCACCTGATTGGCAGTGAGCGAACCGGACAGACCCATTCCAAGCGTGGTGCCGGATGGCAAGCATGTCATCCATTGCAGGCCCGTAGCGACAGAGCATGACGTGATACCGCCGCCGCCACCGTTTGACGGATTGATAGGAACCTGTGCCAACGCTGGCAGGATAAACAAGAACGCAATTGCTGATGGTCGCATCTTAATCCTCCGCACTAAAACGACAGGCCGACGAACGTGATATTGACCGTGCCAGTCAGGCTCACAATGCTTACGGAGTAGTTGCTACCTGTCCCGGTAATCGGCAGCGTCACGCTCTTGGTGGCACCGCATGAAGTGTTCAGGCAGAACGTCTGCGTGCCCGGTCCTTGCAAGTGGAACGTGCCGCCCTGTTGCGTGCCCATCCCGACATTTGAAGCCGTCCAGAAAGTCGCCGTTACCGATGACGCTGACGGGATAATCGGGTTAATCGTGCCTGCCGTGGCGGTTGCCGCCGTGCCCATTGCTGCCTGCGCTACGTTACAGGATGTGGAACAGTATACGATGGCGTATTCAAGTTGAACCTGCTGCTGGCCGCTCGCAGGCTGTTGAATCGTGGCAGTGTAACCGCTGGAAACTAGGGCAACATCACCGCTCGTTGCCGACCAGCGCGTTGGTTGCGGTTGCGCCTGCCCGTCATGCGCGAACACGCCAACCACCGCCGCGAACAACAGGAACGGGATGCTACGTCTTAAGACTTGCGTAAGTAACTCCGTCATGACCGCTGCCTCCGTATTCTCTGCCCCCAGTCCGTAGGGCTGGGCATATCTTCTCGACCAACCAGCCGGTTTCCGGCCCACAGTACACCCCGTTCCAGGTACAGTTCCCGATGGTGAGCCGTCGCCGTCATGCCGCCGCTTCCCCCTCGCAGGAGCATCCATATCGCTTCACGGTGCCATCTGCGTAAGCTATTCGCGCGCCGCCGCACTGCCTCGCACATTCCACGTACTGCGTTACCCAATAGCCCGCCGTTGTTTCACAAACGTACCGCTCGGTTTCTACAGAAGCCTGCGCGCGTTCAGTGCCTTTTTTTTCTGACGATGCATCCCCGTCTTTCAAAGCCGAGCGTATGTATTTGGTTACTTGCGCAACACGTGTTGCATGATTCTCCGTAAGTGGCTCTTTCTTGGGGGAAATCGCAAAACCGTTTTCTGTTGGGTGTTGCATGATATTCGGTGACGCATTGGAAACACTAGCAATTGAGCCGAGGTACGGGTGGAACAGCGTGTGCCGTCGAAAATGGTAGCTGGTGCATGGGTATTCGCGTCCCGGCGCGTGGTAGGCACCAGGTTCCGTGTAAATAAGCCCGACGCGCACCAGTTGTCGGATGTCCCGCGCGACCTGCTGCCTGCTAGTGAACAGCAAATCGCTCAGCCTAACTTGTGACGGGTGACACCCCAACGGCCCATAGTGGTCGCGCAGTAGGCGGAATAAAGCCTTATGGCGGCGCTTGAGGCGGAGGGTGCCGTCCGCCAGCACTACCGCCGCCGCATCGAAGCCACAGACCGTTGGACGCGGGTCGAAGCAACCACATGGCACGTCGCGCCTGTCCCTGCGGGCCGTGGGATACGGTGGCTTGCTGCCGATACTCTTCGCGATGGCTCGGATCTCAGCATCGGGGAGCGGCGGATCGCATTGCTCCCGGTTTAGGTCCCGTAGCGCCTCAAGAAGTTTCTCTCGACTGGCACCACGCGCTCGGAGAGAGCCAGCACGCGAGCAGAGAGTCACATTGCGCACGCCTTCGGGAATTGGGCCATTGGAATGTGCGCTCTCCACTGGCTTATGCCTTGGGCTTTGCCCCCATGCCATGCGCAGCGATCCGCAAAATCTCGCTGGCCGGGATTAGCACGCGCCGTCCGTAGTGACGTGCCTGAATGCGCCCGAGACGCACGTCGCGCGCGACCGTATGAACGCTCAGTGAGAGCATCCCAGCGGCTTCCTCCCGCGAAAAGAGCAGCCGTCCGCCGCCCGTTAAATTAGCGATAGGTGAAGTTTCTGCCATTGCACTATCCATGTTATCACGGGTGCTGCCACGTCTACGACAGTGCGTGTATTGAGAAACCTTTCTATTTCGTGCTATCAATAATTACTGGACCAAAGGCCAAATGCCGGATCGAATGGACCGATTCTTCGACGCCGTAAACAAACCCGGCGCCGACGCTTTACAGATGATCTGCGACGGTCTGAATGACTGGCCGACGGACCCGGCAAATCTGGAACTACGGCGCCTGATAGCCGCCTGGCACAAGTCAGGCCCAAATTTGAAGGCGATGCTGGGTGCCGATCCGGCACTCTCGCAAAACCTTATGAGTGACTTCCGCGCGCTATATTACCCCACGGAAAGCGGACGAGCCCACATACTTTTCAGCCCGCACGGCGATCCTCAAGACGTGCACTCCGACGCGCGCGCAAGGTTCATGTGGATCACCCTCAGCCCCGACTGGAATAAGTTCGGTGGCCCTTGTCCCCGATGCGGCAAGTACTTCATCCGGAAGACCGCAAAACAGAGCGTATACTGTTCGCGCCGCTGCGCCAGTCAGGATACAGCAATCAAGCGGACCACCGAGGTACGGCAGGAACGGCACCTCCACAAACTAAACGTGGCGAAAGAGGCAATCATCGAATGGGGAAAGCTCTGGAAAAGAGGTCGCGTGAAGAAGGGCTGGAAAGAATGGGTAGCGGCATATAATCCCCACGCCGAGATCACCACACGATTTTTGACGCGCGCAGTGAATCAGGGCGCACTAGAAGCGCCCTCAATCGAAGAAAGGAGAACCAATGGAAGATCGAAGTGACGAACCGGAACGCCGCGACAACGACGGTTTACACAAACGCCGTGGCATTTGGTACTACTGTTTGAGCGTCAATGGCGAGCGTCGATTCTTTTCGACAAAAACCAAAAACTATCAGCAGGCCCGCCGGGTCCGTGCGAAGGCCGAGGAGGACCAAAGAAACGGCTGTCTGCCGAATGATCTGTCGAAATGGCCCTTCGAGAAGTTGCTGGCCCACGTGCGCGAACAGCGCAAGCTTCACTTGGCAGAAGGTAGCGTCCGCTTGGAGAGGGAACGCTCTGTGCCATTGCTAAAACGCTTCTCAGGCATGCGCGTTTCACGGATCGACGCCACGGCCATCAGGCACTACCAGCAAGAGCGATCTAAAGTCGTTTCCGCGCGGACAATCAATCTCGAAGTCAAGGTCCTGCGTCATGTGCTTGAACCGGCGCGGACCTGGACCGCAATAGCCCCCGATTACAAACGGCTGCCCGAAGACAGGCGCGGTCCGGGCAGAGCGCTGGAGGAAGCCGAGGAACGGTTGCTGCTCGATACGGCGCGATCACGGCCCGGATGGGACGTAGCGTTCTACGCTTCGCTGGCCGCGTCCAACACGACCATGCGCTCAGTCGAGATCAAGAACCTACGCATTGCCGACGTGAACCTGATCGCTGGTGAGGTATCGGTGAACCGATCCAAAGGCAACACAGCCGGAGTCCGCCAAATCCCGTTGAACCAGGCCGCCCGTTGGGCCTTCGCCCGGTTGCTGGAACGCGCCCAGGCTCTCGGATCAACCGAGCCGGAGCATTTCCTACTTCCGGCCTTCAACTACAGGTCCAAGACACCGGGCCACGGTACGGGCTACGCCCCAACGCGCCACCAAAAGGGCTGGAGAACGGCATGGCGCGCGCTGACGAAGGAAACCGCGCGGCGCGCTGGTAGGAAGGCCGCACGGCAGGCTCTAAACGCTGGCAACGGACTCCGGGCAGCTATCGCCGCTTGGAAGCGTGCAGCCGTACCCTTCCGTGGTTTGCGGTTTCACGACTTGCGCCACTGCGCGATTGGGTGTGCGACATAAAAGTGG
>PLGA01000552.1:0-472 GCA_003139735.1 Bryobacterales bacterium
GTTTTCTGATGACCGACAACATCCCGTATGATTGGCCAGCCCGCGGATTTGAAAATAATTCTTGCCCTTGAGGCCGCCGCCGATAACGACCTGAAACGGTTGCGCGCTGTGCTGGAGGAAATGGACAAGAGGGGTGACCGCTACGACCCGAAATTCCCGACCATGTTCTTCAACGAAGTATTCCGGAAATGCCACGCACGGTGAAGCGGGAGATGAAGAGAAGGGCATATCAAGCAGATCCGCGAATTCCGATCACGTCACCCAGCCGCGCGAGCAGTGCGGCGCGCTTTGTAGCATTCAAGCGTGCGAGGTTCTTAAGTCGCCAGCGGACGGCTGGCAGTGCTTCCGCGCCGGGCAGGTTCAGCAGAGCCCAATCGGGTTCGCCGCGTTTAATAGAAATCAGAAAGCGGCGGTGCTCGGCAGGCATATTGCCAACAATGCCGGTGATTACGTCTTCGCGCGCTTGCAGCAA
>PLGA01000552.1:583-5698 GCA_003139735.1 Bryobacterales bacterium
ACCTGGATCTCCGCGAAGCCGAAACGGTCCTCAGTCCGCGCAGAAACCGGTCGGCTGGACGGCGCATAGACGCACCCCCGCAATACCGGCGTGACCTCAATCTTGATCTGGACGCCGTCTGCCTGCACAATGAGCTTGGCGACAAAGTTTTCACCCGACAGCGTGCTCGGATTCACACGCGCGCCGGGGATGCCGCGGCCGATTCGGTCGGCGATCCGCCGCATGGCCGCATCAATCTCTTTGAGCGATGCCCGTCGATCTGCTATTGGCAGGTACGTTAGATCAATATCTACGGAAAGACGAGGCATGTCCCGCACAAATAGATTTACCGCCGTTCCGCCCTTTAGGGCAAAACACGTTTCGGTTGCGACGAGCGGGATGGCCNNCGATAGAGTTCAGCCGTTGGCATCGAGATTCTCCGGCACAGTGATGTTGAAATTGGTATCGAGCTTGCCGCCCCGCGCAAGCATGCGTTTGCCGTGCCCCAGGTCGACGCCCTTGCGGTCGAGGCGTTTCAGCCATGCGTGGTTGTGGCGTTCGGCGAANNGAGATTGCGCAGCCCCTCCATCAGGACGTCGGCCTGATGAAATGTCTCGCGTTGCGGAACCTCATCAAGCAATTCGAGGATGGCGCGCTCCGCCGAAGACATTATGAGCGGCCATTCCCAATGACCCCAGGGTTGTCGTATGAAGCCGCCGGGGAGAGGATCAGCACTGGCATTCCGGTCGGTGTGGTTTTTGCCGCTTTTCGACACCAGGTCGCGAGGGACAGCCCCATCCTTGAACAGCTTTCCGGCGTTGTGAAAGACGAGCAGGGTGTCCACTTTCAACTTGGCGACCCAGCCGGGCGGCGCCGTGTTGCCATAGAGGTGGATTTCGCGGGGGCCGGCGGCGCTGAGATAGTGCGCGAAGCCCTGAAGTTCGAGCGCAGTGCGGCCGCCCACGGAGAGCGGACATTCCCGCAGAGTTTGAAGAGATATAACGACATGTTGCCAGCGGAGAACCTCATCTTTTTTTTTGGCCGCGGGCAGACTTGCGGCCGGGCGACGATATACACTGCGGGCCACTTGATCGAGCCAGCCATGAGCAACGTACTTGCTGCGAAGGCCGCTGGAATAACCTTGGCGCCGAAGCCAGCCGGCATCAACAAGGAGCCCCTCCGGGAGGTGGACCTGTAGCCAGTTTAACTTTCCATGTTTTTGCCTCTCCATGGTTAGCAAAATAGCCTATTCGTAAACTCGCTGTCAAGTTTGATTATGGGCATGAAATGCTACCCAGGGTAGGCAAATCATTGCACCAGCAAGCCGCCCTCTGGGCACCACCGTCAGGAGAAAACCGGTCGCCGGCTGCAACAGTCATCCCTTTGGCCCCTCCCAATCGCACCGACGCACGCGCTGCTCCAGTATCCTAGCGCGTTTGTCGTTACTAATCCGGCGGGGCGGTGCCTGAGAGCGTCGCCATGGGGGCCAGAGGACGTAGCGACTGCGTATCATCTTCCCGCACGCCGTTCCAGGCGCCAGCGGCGTAGCGCGACGCCAAACCAGACGGCCTCGACAAGGCCGAATGGCCAGGCGCCTTGCAGGAAGCCATAAGCCGAAGCCAGCACACAGGAACCGGAAAACGCCAGGATGAACCAGTGACTTCGCTTCTCCAACGCGTACGAAACCAACATCATGGTCACAGCCACGAATCCGAACAATGTCAGGCTATTCATTCCCCCCGCCATCGCAAGGCGCAAATGCCGCAGTGGAGACCTCCTCAGTCTTTCCAGAAAGGACCGGACGGCGGGCCCCTCTTGATGGTGATACTCCCACGGCCCATGCGCAGAACGATCCGCTGCGAGGGGTCCTGTTCGGCATGGACGAAGCGGGAACCAACCAGGAGCCGCTTGTTGCCGCGGACGGTGAGGTCCGAAGAGATGCTGCCTAGGCCGGTCCTGGCGTCGATCGAGTACGGACCCGGATCCGGTAGCAAAATGGTCATGTCCCCCGTATGGCTATCCGTCTCTACGCCTCCTCTCACGTCGCTCACCCATACGTAGCCGTAATCGTGATGAATCGCCACGCGGGAATCGCGCGGCACATGGACCGTGCAATCCAACGGGGCGGTGCGATGGAACGGCGGGGAGGAGAAGATGGATAGCGGGAAGCCGCGGCGGGCGGGGGGCGTGATGGTGATGGTGAGTTCCTTATCGGAGAGCCGTTTGGCGACCACCTGTACTGGGTCAGCGCCGCCGGACGGCCCGGTGACGGTCACTTCGACCTTCGGCTCGTCCCATCCTTCGACCGTCAAGTAGCCGTAGGAATGGTCCACGTGGATGTAGCCGCCCGGCTGGAAGTCCACCAGTTGGTCCGCCCCAGATAGCGGAAGAGCGGCAACCATAGCGATCGACACGAATGCGGCCGCTGCCAATCTGCGCATCATAAGCCGGTCCCCTTCTGGATACTGCGCGCCTCGGCAACTATCTTTGTGTACCTGCGCGCCAGTTCAGTGATCCATCCCCGCTCGCGGCGCCGGATGGCGTCCTGGTGGATCAAGTCCCGCCCGATGCCCAGTGCCACGGCGCCGGCGCGAATGAAATCCATCGCATTGGTCTGATTCACACCGCCGGTGGCAATCAGGGGGACCTCCGAGAATGGCCCCTTGAGAGCCTGAATGTAGGCCGGGCCACCGTTGGCAAAGCACGGGAAGACCTTGACAAAATCGGCGCCGCTATTCCATGCCGCGGTGATCTCGGTGGGCGTCAATGCACCCGGGAAGACCACTACGTCGCGCCCTTTCGCAAAGTTGACGATCTCCAGATCGAGGCCGGGCATGGTGAGGAAAGAGGCTCCCGCATCGAGGCAGCGGCGCGCCGTTTCGATGCGAAAGATCGTGCCGGCGCCGACCAAGACGTTGGGGTGATGGCGAACCAACTCGGAGATGACATCGATGGCGCCGGGGACGGTCATAGTCACTTCGACGATGGGAATGGCGCTCTCGCTAACCGCTTCGGCGGCGAAGAGGGCGTCGGCGGCCGTTGAGACGCGTATCGCGGGGATGATGCCGATCTCCTCAATTCTGGCGCGAACCTCTTGTCTTGTCATAAGATCATTTTGATACAACGGCGCGATAAGCGGGCGCCGGAAACGGCATCAAGGCAATTCCCTGCTTCCGACCGCCTGGCGAAGCTGTTCCAACGAAGCCAAGTACGCCGCCACCGCCTGGCGGTAGGCGAGTTCGGTCTGACGGTAGGTCCGCTCGGCGTTCAGGAAATCCAGCAGCGCTATGGCGCCTCGCCGATACGCGTATTCGCTGATATCGCGGCTGCGCCGGGCCATATCGAGATAGGTGTTCTTCAAGAGCTGGGCTATTTGAGCGGCCTCCTGGAGCCCCTCGTAGGCGTCCCTCACGTCCGTCAACACCTGCCCGTTCGCCCCTTTCTTCTGTTCCTCCGCTTGCCGGATGGCGATACGCGTCTGCGCAATGTTGCCTTGGTTCCGGTCGAAAATGGCCAGCGGGATGCTGAATGACCAGGTGGCGGCGCTGATGCCGCCGGTATGCGAGTAGTTGGCCGAGATGGTGGGGTCCTGCTTTCCGTTGGCCTTGGCGAGCTCGTACTGACTATTGGCGGCGTTAATGCCCAACACGGCCGCGCGGAGGTCCGGACGATTCTGGAGGGCTTTCGCCTGCAATTCGTCGATGGTGGCGACCAGCGGCTTGTATCCGAACTCGCCGGCAACATCGTAGGTGGTGGGCACCGACTCATAACCCAATTGTTGGCGAAGATCCGCCAGCGCCTGGGCCTTGGCAAGCAGAGCCTGTTGGAGATCCTGTTGAAACTGCAGCATCTGGAGTGTGAGCTGTAAGTGGTCGTTCTCACTCATGGCGCCATCTTTGAATCTGATGTCGCCGACATCGACCGTCTGCTGGAAGCTTTTCAGATCCAGTTGCGCGAGTTCGAGGGTGGATTGCGCCAGTTGGGCATTGATAAAAAGGGCGCCCACCTGAGCCGTGACGCCGCGCTCATTATCGGCCACCTGCGCGCGCGCCACGGCGGTTGCATCTTTGGCCGCTTGCAAGCGGTGCGCCCGCTGCTTGCCGCGCTCAATCAGATAACTCAGCCCCATGTCCCCCTCGGTGGAGGCCTGGAGATAGGCCGACAGGGACGTGCCTTGCGGGGCCGAGAAGACCGGCAGATACTCCCAGTCGGTGAAAAACGTCGGATTCGGGCGCAGATTGGCGGTGATTTCCGCAGCCTGGCTCTGCTGAACGGTGGTGCGAGCCGCCTGCAACATGTGGTTGTGCCGGATGGCCATCTGGATGGCTTGATCCAGCGTGACGGTAACGGGAGCCTGTTGGGAAAACGTCGAGCTGATTACAACTGAGGCGGCCAGAATGAACCGAATCCCTCTCATAGGCACGATTGCGCACTTAGTCCGCATAATTAAGAACCCTCCGGCGCCGGAAGTTGATCGCCGTCGCGGGCGATCCAGACATAAAAGGTGGGCAGAAGAACAATGCTCAGCAGCAGATCGGAGATCAGGCCGCCGACGATCACAATTGCGAACGGCCGCTGCGAATCGGACCCGATGCCGTGCGACAACGCCGCCGGCAGGAGACCCAGCGTCGCTACCAGCATGGTCATCATAATGGGCCGGAGCCTGAGAACCGCGCCTTCCACCGCGGAGTCTTCGATGGAGTGACCTTTGGCGCGCCGCTGGTTGATGTACTCGACCATGATGACNNCACCGATACGCCGAAGAGCGCCAGCATGCCCACTCCCGATGAGACGCTCAGGTAAGTACCCGTTACCACAAGAGCCAGAAAGCCGCCGACGCGGGCCAAGCCGACGTTCATAAGAATGAGCAGCGCCCATTTGTANNGTGTAGAGAATGATGAAGATGACCAACACAGTCAGCGGCACAATGTAAGACAGCCGCTTTTCGGCGCGCTGTTCGCTTTCGTATTCGCCGGACCAACCGAGGGTATAACCAGGCGGTAACTTGACCTTGTCGCCAATCTGCTTGATGGCATCGCCCACGGTGGTCCCTAAATCCCGGCCTCTCACGCTGAACGTTACCGCGACGTAGCGGCTATTCTGTTCCCGGAAAATGTCGTAAGCGCCGTCCTTGAC
>PLGA01000639.1 GCA_003139735.1 Bryobacterales bacterium
CCCATGATGTGCGCCAAGCTGCTGAAGCACAAACCCGAGGCCGAACAAGGACGCCTCTTCCGCGCCTCGGAACGCGCCTTCGAGGCCGTGATCGCGCTTTACGGCACGATCTTGCGATTCGTGCTGCGCTGGCAAACCGCTACGCTGCTGGTGGCGGCCGGCACGCTGGCCTTCACGGTCTACCAGTTCTACACCATCCCGAAGGGCTTCTTCCCCATCCAGGACACCGGCGTCATTCAAGGCGTATCGGAAGCCGCGCAAACCATTTCTTTTCCGGAGATGGCTTCGCTTCAACAGCGCCTTACCAAGGTGATTCTCAGAGATCCGGCGGTCCAGAACCTCTCCTCCTTCATCGGCATCGATGGAACCAANNATTCTGATCAATCTGAAACCGCTCGAACAGCGCAAAATCAGCGCTACCGAGGTGATTCGCCGTCTCCAGCCACACCTGGCGGAAGTAGCCGGCGCCACCTTGTTCATGCAGCCGGTTCAGGATCTCACCGTGGAAGACCGCGTCAGNNTGCAGGACCTGACGGTGGAAGACCGCGTCAGCCGCACCCAGTTCCAATACACCCTGGAGGATCCGAGCGCCGACGAATTGAACATCTATGCGCCGAAAATGCTGGCGCGGCTGCGGGAGTTGCCGGAACTGAGCGACGTGGCCACCGACCAGCAACTGCAGGGAATGCGAGCCACGCTGGTATTCGATCGCGAAACGGCCTCGCGGCTGGGAATTACGCCTTCCAGCATCGACCAGACCCTCTACGACGCCTACGGCCAGCGGGAAGTCTCCACCATCTTCACGCAACTCAACCAGTACCACGTGGTGCTTGAAGTGAAGGCCCCGTTCCGGCAGAATCCCATCGATTTGCGCAATCTGTTTATCCGCACGGGGATAGGATCTTCCGCCGCGGGTCTGGTGGCGGGCGGTTCGGCCACCACGGGGGTTGCGCAAGGGCCCACCAATACGAGCGCCGCCGCCACGTCGGGCGCCAACGCCGCCAGTTCGGGCCTTGCCACCAGCGCGATGGGAGGCGGCGCCATCGCATCCTCCACAGCCTTCCCCACGGGCGGCGAGATTCCGCTCAGCGCCTTTACGCACGTGCAACCGGTGGCCGTTCCCATCACCGTGAATCACCAGGGACAATTTCCGGTGATCACGCTCTCCTTCAATCTGGCGCCCAACGTTTCGCTCGGCGACGCCGTCGACGCCGTGAATAAGGTCAAGAACGAGATCGAATTGCCGGCCAGCGTTCAAGCGGCGTTTCAGGGCACGGCGCAGGCCTTTCAGTCGTCTCTGTCCAACGAGTGGCTGCTGATACTGGCGGCGCTGGCGACCGAATACATCGTGCTCGGCGTGCTCTACGAGAGCTACATCCATCCGATTACGATTTTGTCGACGCTCCCCTCAGCCGGCATGGGCGCGCTACTGGCCCTCCACGTGACCGGCTCGGACTTCAGCGTGATCTCGCTGATCGGCATTGTCCTGCTCATCGGAATTGTGAACAAGAACGGCGTCATGATGATCGATTTTGCATTGGATTCCGAGCGCAAGGAGGGCATGCAGCCCATCGACGCCATCTACCAGGCCTGTCTGCTGCGCTTCCGCCCCATCCTGATGACGACCATGGCGGCGCTGCTCGGCGCCGTGCCGTTGGCTCTTGGCTCCGGCACCGGCTCGGAATTGCGCAAGCCGCTCGGCATCACCATGATCGGGGGCCTGATCATCAGCCAGATGCTGACGCTGTTCACCACGCCGGTGATCTATCTGTTCTTCGACAAGCTGGCCAGGCGCTTCTCGGGACGCACGGCATCGGCCCGCGCCCTGAAGCCTCTTACCACGGGGTGACGCATGAATATTTCCGCTCCGTTCGTCCACAGGCCGGTTGCCACCACGCTTCTCACGGTCGCGATCGCGCTGTCCGGCGCGGTGGCCTTCAACATTCTTCCGGTGTCTCCCCTGCCACAGGTGGACTTTCCCACCATCTCGGTGAGCGCCGGGTTGCCGGGCGCCAGTCCGGAGACCATGGCGTCGTCGGTGGCCACGCCCCTGGAGCGCCAATTCGGGCGCATCGCCGCCGTCACCGAGATGACGTCTTCGAGCACTCTGGGCTCGTGCAGCATCACGCTGCAATTCGATCTGAACCGCAACATCGACGCCGCGGCGCGCGACGTTCAGGCGGCCATCGCCGCCGCCCGCGGTTACCTGCCGACCAATCTTCCCAGCAATCCCACCTACCGGAAAGTGAATCCGGCCGATTCGCCCATCTTCATGATCGCGCTCACCTCGGACGTGGTGAGCAAGGGCAAAATGTACGACGCCGCGTCCACCATCATGGCGCAGAAGCTGGCGCAGGTTCGGGGCGTGGGGCAAGTGGGCGTGGGAGGCAGCGCGCTTCCCGGCGTTCGCGTCGAGCTGAACCCATCCGCGTTGAACAAGTACGGCATCGGCCTGGAGCAGGTCCGCACGGCTTTGGCGAGCGCCAACGCCAACGCTCCCAAGGGACATTTTGCCGATGGACATCAGATGTGGGAGGTTGGCGCCAACGACCAGTTGTTTAACGCCATCGACTATAAGCCCCTGATCATCGCCTACCACAACGGCGCCGCCGTGCGCGTCTCCGACGTGGGCGACGTGATCGATTCCGTGGAGGACGTACGCAACGCCGGATACTCCAACGGCAAGCCGGGGGTGTTGCTCATCATCTTCCGTCAGCCCGGCGCCAATATCATCGACACCGTGGATCGGGTCCGCGCCGTGATGCCGCAGCTTCACGCCGCCATCCCCGCGTCCATCAATTTGCAGGTGGCCATGGACCAGACCCAGACCATCCGCGCTTCCGTCCACGACGTGGAGCGAACGCTCCTGATCTCCGTGGGGCTGGTGGTGCTGGTGGTCTTCGTGTTCCTCAAGAACGTCCGAAGCACGTTCATTCCCAGCATCGCGGTTCCGGTTTCCCTGTTGGGGACGTTCGGCGTCATGTACCTGGTTGGCTACAGCCTCGACAACCTCTCGCTGATGGCCCTGACCATCTCCACCGGGTTCGTGGTGGACGACGCGATCGTGGTGATCGAAAACATTACGCGCTACCTGGAAGCCGGACTGGGCCCGTTTGAAGCCGCCCTGAAAGGCGCGAAGGAAATCGGCTCCACGGTGGTCACCATGAGCGTTTCGCTGACGGCGGTGTTCATCCCGCTGTTGCTGATGGGCGGCATTGTGGGCCGGCTGCTTCGCGAATTCGCCGTCACGCTGTCGGTAGCCATCCTGGTCTCCATGGTGGTTTCCCTCACGGCCACTCCCATGATGTGCGCCCACCTGTTGCGGCAGCATGAGGCCCATGGGTGGCTCTACCGGACGGTCGAGCGCTTCTTCGAATGGAACGTGAGTATGTATGGCAAGACGCTATCGCTGGCGCTTCGCCATTCGTTTGTGACCCTGCTCATTCTGCTGACTACCGTCGGTCTGAATGTGTACTTGTTCACTCACGCGTCCACGGGATTCTTTCCGCAGCAGGACACCGGACGCATGAGCGGCCAGATCATCGCCGACCAGGACTCCTCGTTTCAAGCCATGGACAAGACCCTGGTGCAGATGGTGAACATCGTGCACGCCGATCCCGCGGTGGACACCGTCATCGGCTTCACGGGCGGCGGCGGTGGCGGCGGCGGCGCGTCGACCGTGAATCAGGGACGCATGTTCGTGTCGCTCAAGCCTCTCAATGAGCGCAAGATCACGGTCGATTACATTATGCAGCGGCTGCGGCCGAAGCTCGCCAAGATTCCCGGTGCCACGCTCTACCTGCAGGCTAACCAGGATCTGCGCATCGGGGGACGAAACAGCGCCGCGCTCTATCAATTCACCATGCGCGGAGACAATCTGACGGACCTGATTACCTACGCTCCGCAGATGTTCCAGCAGCTAAAATCCATCCCCGTTATCGTGGATGTCAACACCGACCAGCAGAACAGCGGGCTTCAGTCCATGGTGACCTACGACCGCAAGACCGCGGCGGCTTTTGGCATCTCGCCGCAGTTGATCGACAACGTGTTGTACGACGCCTTCGGCCAGCGCCAGGTATCCACCATGTACAAGTCTCTGAACCAGTATCACGTGGTCATGGAGGCCGCGCCCCAATACTGGCAGAACCCGGAGACGCTGCGGGACATCTATGTACGCTCGCCCGGCGGCCAGCAGGTTCCGCTGAGCGCCATCGCTCATTATGGTCCGGCTATCGCGCCGCTCTCGGTGAACCACCAGGGCTTGTTCCCGTCGGTCACCATCTCCTTCAACCTGCAGCCGGGCGTGGCGCTGGGCGACGCCGAGGCGGCGGTCGATGGGGCGGCCCGCAAGATCGGTCTTCCGCCCACCATCCAGACCATGTTCACGGGCACCGCGGCGGCCTATCAGGATTCGCTCAACAGCGAGCCCTACCTGATTGCCGCGGCTCTGGCGGCGGTTTATCTCATGCTCGGCATCCTCTACGAAAGCTATATCCATCCCGTCACCATTCTTTCCACGCTCCCCTCGGCGGGGGTGGGCGCGCTGCTGGCTCTCAGGCTCACTCACACCGATCTCAGCGTCATTTCGATGATCGGCATCATTCTGTTGATCGGCCTGGTAAAGAAGAACGGCATCCTGATCGTCGATTTTGCCCTGGCCGCCGAGCGCATCGAGCACAAGAGTCCGCACGACGCCATTTTCGAGGCCAGCCTGTTACGTTTCCGCCCCATTCTGATGACCACCTTCGCCGCCATGCTGGGGGCGTTGCCGCTGGCTCTCGGCCAGGGCACCGGCTCGGAGTTGCGGCGGCCGCTGGGCATCACCATCATCGGCGGTCTGCTGATGAGCCAGGCGCTGACGTTGTTCACCACCCCCGTGGTCTATCTGTACTTCGACCGCTTCCAGCACTGGTGGGAGCGTGTGCGCGGCTCGAAGCGCCGGCCACTGGAAACCATCGAATCCGAGGGATAGCACACGCCATGCGCCAGACCAAATCCTTGTCCGCGGTCCTGCCCGCCATCCTATCGCTAGTCTGCTCAGGCTGCCTCAAAGTCGCCCCCTACGAGCGCCCCTCCGTTACGGCGCCGGCAAGCGCAAAGCCCAGGTGGCCGAGGCCCAGGCGGCTAGATTCCGATGGCAATGAGTTGCTGCGCTGGCGTCTGCGTACACACGCCATCGCGGGCGATTACACCGGGTTTGCTGTACATCTGCGCGGCGCGGACATCGAATGTTACGCCCTGGAAAGGATACTGGGGAAGACTAGGCTGATTGCCGCAGTCCTGCCACGTCGTCCGCCGAGTGGCGGCCATGACCAGTCGGGGTCGCCGGGGTCGCCTCCGGAGCATATTCCAATCGAAGGATGA
>PLGA01000272.1 GCA_003139735.1 Bryobacterales bacterium
GGGACAGACGAATCTGTCCCAAGGGGTCGCCTTTACGCCGCGTGGACAGATCCGTCTGTCCCTGGTTTTGTTCGAGACATGGCGTGCGTCGGCCCATCCGTGCCACCGCCGCGCTTCGCAAACGGACGAGGTCCGGCCTCCCTTTCAGGCCAGTTGCGGCGCGATAGGGATGCCTGCCGCGGCCAACGCCGATTCCACCTCGGCGGGCCGCAGACGCGTGGCGTCGTAGTCCACCGTGAGGCTGTCGAGCGTGGGCGCCACCCGAACACGCTGGATTCCATACAACGCGTTGACTTCCGCGACGCGCGCCAGCATGGTGTTGTCGAGGGGCCGCTGCAATCGAAAGTGAATCTGCACCTGGGTCATATTGCCTCGGAATAGAGCCGGACCTTCGCATGGTGGTTTAGCGGGCCGCAGCCGCGCCCCAGCCCCGGGCTGGTCCGTATCGCTTCGTGGATAAAGGCTTTGGCGCGCGCCACGGCCTCGCCTAGCTTCAGGCCGCACGCCAGGCCGGCTGTGATGGCCGCGGAATACGTGCATCCGCTTCCGTGCGTGTGGCGCGTTTCAAGACGCAAGGCGGGGAACTCGCGCCACTCCGCGCCGTCGAAGAGCACGTCGGTGGCGGCCCCCTCCATGTGCCCGCCTTTGATGAGCACGGCGCGCGCGCCCAGTTCGTGAATTCGGGAAGCGGCGCGGCGCATGTCTTGGAGGTCGCGAATGGTCAGTCCGGTGAGGGCTTCCGCCTCCGGAACGTTGGGCGTCACTAGCGCCGCGTGGGGCAGGAGGCAGTCGCGAAATGCGCGCACGGCGGATTCCGGCGCGAGCGGCAGTCCGTGCTTGCTCACCATTACGGGATCCACCACCAGCGGGAACTGGAACCGGGCTGCCGCGCGCGCCACGGCCTCCACCATTTCGGCCGACCCGAGCGCGCCGGTTTTAGCGGCAGCCGGCGGGATGTCCTCCAACACCGCTTCCAGTTGTTCCAAAACCAGCCGGACAGGCATCGTCTCCACGCGCGAGACACGCGTGGTATTTTGCACCGTCAGCAGCGCGATCACGGCCTCGCCGTACACGCCGAACTGGTGAAAGGTCTTGAGATCGGCTTGAATCCCCGCGCCTCCGCTGGGGTCCGATCCGGCGATCGTCAGAGCTACGGGCGTCATCCCGTCCCAGCATAACAGTCTTATGCCGCGAGCAGCGTCTTCACGGATTTGCGGACCTGAATGCCCTATTTGTGCTCTTCCTCACGATTGCGGCGCGCAAACGCGTACGGTTCCGCACGCTCCCCGAAAGGGCTCTCCACGAGGGGTCCGGAGAGCGATAACGGAATGCCGCGGGCAGCGTCTTCACGGATTTGCGGATCTGAATGCCCTATTTGTGCCCTTCCTCACGATTGCGCGCGCAAACGCGTACGGTTCCGCACGCACCCCGAAAAGGCTCTCCACGAGGGGTCCGAAGAGCGATAACGGAGCCACTAATTAACATGAGATTTTTTAGAGCCGTCGCCCCGGCCTTCATTCTGTTTTCGCAGTGCGCCTGGGCCCAGAACCCCATCCGGCTGCAAACCCGGACCTTCCAACCGCCGCGCGGCGAAACCGCGATTCCCCCAGTGGCGCGCAGCGGCCAGCCGGCGCTGCGCGCGCACTACATCCTGCAATTCAGCGCCAATCCCGGGCCGGAGATTCGCCAGGAATTGGAGCGCCGCGGCGTAAGCGTGCTGGCGTTCGTTCCGGATTCGGCCCTGATGGTTTCTTCGGGACCGGGGGCGAATTTGGGGGGCCTCGGTGCCATTTGGGCCGGTCCGCTCGAAACGCCGGACAAGCTGAGCCCCCGGCTGGCCGCCGCGCCGCCGCCCGCATTCCTGGTCGAGTTCTATCCCGACGTGGACATGGGCCTGGCGCGCGCGCTCGCTATCCAGAATGGATTCGCCGTGGTTGAGAATCGCAGCCTGCTTCCTGGACATCTGGTGGTGAAAGGGGATCTCAACCGTCTGGCGGAACTCGCCGCCAACGACGAGGTTTCCTATATTCTCCCGGCGTCCGCCGACATGGCTGCCGGCGCGGATGTGGCCGGGTGCGGCGGAGCGGAAACCGCCGCCGGGCCGGTCGCCGACTACGCCACTATGGGAACCGGATGGGCCCCGGACGCTTCCGGGGCGGTGGCGCTCCAATACTTCATCGAATCGCTGCCCGCGAATCTCGATGCCGCGACGGCGCAAGCCCAAATCGCTCGAGCCTTCAGCCAATGGGCGAGTTATGTCAACGTCAGCTTCACGGAGGGCGGCAGCGCGGCCTCGGCGCGCACCATCGCTATCCTGACCCCGAGCTACGCGCACGGCGACGCCTACCCGTTCGACGGGCCGGGCGGCGTCCTGGCCCACACTTTTTATCCCTCGCCGCCCAACCCGGAGCCGTTGGCCGGCGATATGCACTTCGACGCCAGCGAGACTTGGGGCGTGGGGGTGAACACGGACCTCTTCAGCGTGGCTCTGCACGAGGCCGGGCATGCGCTCGGCATGGCCCATTCGAGCGACCCTGCGGCGGTGATGTATCCCTACTATCATGTGGCGACCGGCTTGAATGCCGACGACATCGCCGGCATTCAGAGCCTCTATGGCGCCATCGCCGCCACGCCGCCGGTCCAACCGGCTGCGCCCACGCCAACTCCCACGCCGACTCCGGCCAATCCGCCCAGCGGCACGGACACCACGCCCCCGACTCTGCGCGTTGTGTCGCCCAGTTCCACCATCGTGTCTACGTCGTCGCCGGCCATCCTCGTCCGTGGCACGGCCACCGATAACGTGGGGGTAACAGCCGTTCAGTGGACCACTTCGACGGGTTCCGCGGGCAATGCAACCGGCACGGCGAGTTGGACCCTCCAGGCGCCGTTGCTGGTGGGGACGAACGTGGTGATGGTCCGCGCCTTTGACGCCGCTGGCAATTCCACCTGGAGGACCATTACGGTGGTGCGGAACTGAGATTCGCGAGAAATCTTCGCTTAGTACCCTAGTTCTTTTCGCGTTGGCGCCGATAGGTCCAATAGTAATGGGCGGCAATGTTCTAAACCCACGATACCGGCCCTGGTCATCCTGCAAGCCGGCGCCGGTCTTAGCTCCGGAACCATGGCGCGGTCTGTCCCGTGAGACGTTACCCGGTGGGGGCGGTTCGCGCGACGCGGGCAAGTTCTCGATCGATGAAACCGAGGGAACGCTGTTTGCCCTGGCGCAAGCCGTCGAGCAGCGCGACAGCCACATCGCGGGCCATTGCGAGCGGTTGGCATTTATGGGCGTCGCGATGGGCATGGCCATGCAGTTGGACCGTGCCACGCTGCTCAGTCTCTATCAGGGCGGCTACTTGCACGATGTCGGGAAGGTCGGCATTCCCGACTCCATCCTATACAAAACAGGTGCGCTCTCGGCCGAAGAATGGGTCACCATGCGGACGCACCCCGCTCGCGGCGAGGAGATCTGCCGCCACGTGTCCTCGCTGCGCCCGGTCTTGCCCCTTATCCGGCACCACCACGAGCGTTGGGACGGCTCAGGATACCCGGACGGTCTTCGCGGCGAGCAGATTCCGCTCGAAGCGCGCCTGTTGCAAATCGCGGATATCTACGATGCGCTCATCAGCGCCCGGCCCTACAAGGCCGCCTGTCCACCCTCCCAGGCGCTTGAGATCCTGCGCGAGGAGAAGGACCGCGGCTGGCGCGATCCACGGGTGGTGGACCTCTTCCTCCGGCTGCACCAAAGCGTGATCGCGAAGATCACCGAGTTTACCACCGGCGCGGACCATAATCTTCAGGCGATGAGAACTTCCCTCGATAACCTCCAGGAGCTTCTGGACTCGGCCAGTGCGCCCGGCATCTGCTGAAGGTGGAGCGGGCCGGGGTACCCACGTCCTTCGTGGGTCCGCTGGTATGCCGGCGTCCGCGCCGGCGTTCTTCCGGTCAAATGCCGGCCCCTCAGCGGCTTGTCGCCCCGTCGAGCTGGGCGGCCTCTCCCAGAAGGCTGTCTGCCGCTCGGCAATCGCTTCACGGGCCTGTAAACGCCCGCAATGTGCGTTCCTGGTGATCACTCAGAGCCGGGGAAGTCTGGATGTGGGCACTGGATGGGGGCCGTTATTGCTATTGTGGGATGTCGCGGAAAGGTGCGAAAAGGAGGACATTTATGAAGCGAATCGTCTTGCTGCTTGTCAGCCTGTTTGTCGTGTTCCTGTCCACGGGCTGCGGCCCCAGCGACGCAGAGAAGCATGCCCAGCAGGTCGCCGAGGCCAAGGACCACGCGCTGCAACTGCGCCAGCAATTGGCCCAGGCCAAGTCCGGCGCCGACGCCGAAAACGTGCGCCAGCAGATCATGAAGGTGCTCAGCGACGCCAGTCTGACCGTCGAGTCCATCTACTTTACCGAAGCCGAGCTGGAGAATTACGTGAAGGCGGCTAGCGCTGCGGAAAAGCCGGCCCCGCCGCCGCCCAAGAAGGCCAAGGCGGCGTCACACCAAAGCCCGGCGCAAGGGGTGAACCGCTCCAAACGGTTCGTTACCTCCCTTTGCGGGAAGGGTCGCGTGAGGAGCGGCGCCCCACCCGCAGGCTTGCTCGTCCGGCGCAACGTCAGGCGGGCTGCGATGGGCATGGGCCGAGGCGCCCGCCAGGACATCCGGCCGGGTCAAAGTGCGGAGTGCGGTAACCGTTTTCCTGCCAGGATCCGATGATTTTGGCGCGCTGTTGCGCAGTGAACGCAACGCTCGATCACGCGACATGTGCCCGCAAGGCCAATCTGGCAATCACGACAAGATTCCACAGCACGACTCCACCGAAGACGACGTTAACCCAGCGGAGAACCCAGTGCTTCCTTAAGAGAACAGCGGCGACAGCAATTCCCAATATGATCACCTTCGATAGAATCAAACCTTGCAGCGATCCGATAACCATGATGTGGGATACGAGAAAGTTCTTCTCGCGGCCTCCCATTTGCAGCGCAGTCATCGTGGTGGCGAAGTCCGCCAACTGGAGGAAGATGAATGTGAGTTGCGTGATCATGAGGGGCCCCTCTCCAGACTTTGACATGCCTTTTTAGTGTAGTGCAGCGGAAATAGTCCTGAGAACCTTCGAGCCAGCACGGGGGAAAGGACGAATGGCGCCAGGAAAGTGGCATACCGGAAAATGGCCCCGCCGACGCCACCGAGCACCCAATCGCCCGCGCCGTTCGGTCATCGCGGTTCACCGACCTGGCGCAATCCCATGACTATTATAGCGGGCGGCGATGGGCGTGGGCCGCGCCACGGTGGGAGGCGCCACCGCCAAGACGCCCGACCGGCTCAAAGTACGATAAGCCCGTTTGATCGGCATAGGG
>PLGA01000505.1 GCA_003139735.1 Bryobacterales bacterium
TCATCGGCGTTCATCCGCGGCCATTAATCTTATTACCTTACCCGGATACAATGAGTTATGCCCTTCGTTTCCGTCCCCGAGGCCCTCGAAGAAATCGGCGCCGGCCGCGTTCTGGTGGTGGTGGACGACGAGGACNNGAGGACCGCGAAAACGAAGGCGACCTCACCGTGGCGGCCGAGAAGATCACTCCCGAAATCGTCAACTTCATGGCCACCTACGGCAGGGGGCTCATCTGCCTCGCGCTGACGCCCGAACGCTGCGATCACCTGGCCCTGCCGCTCATGACCGCTCAGAACACCTCCAATTTCGGCACCGCGTTCTGTGAGTCCATCGACGCCCGCCACGGCGTCACCACCGGCATCTCCGCCGCCGATCGCGCCCTCACCATCCTTACCGCGGTCGATCCCCAATGCCGCCCGGCCGACCTCGCGCGTCCCGGCCACGTCTTTCCCTTGCGCGCGCGCCGCGGCGGCGTGCTGGTGCGCGCCGGCCAGACCGAAGCCTCGGTGGACCTGGCGCGCATGGCCGGACTCACGCCCGCCGCCGTGATCTGCGAGGTCATGAACGACGATGGCGCCATGGCGCGCGTCCCCGAGCTCGAGACCTTCTGCGCGCGCCACAGCCTGAAAATGGTCTCGGTGGCCGAGCTGATCCGCCACCGCATCAAGCATGAGACCGTCGTCCGCCGCGTGGCGGAAGGCGCCATCGAAACCGAATTCGGCGAATTTCGCGCCATCGCCTACGCCAGCGATTTCGACCCCGAATACCACGTCGCCCTCGTGCGCGGCGAAGTGCGCGGCCAGGAACGCATTCTGGTGCGCATGCACGCCCGCTGCGTCTATGGCGACGTCTTCGGTTCCACCAGTTGCGATTGCGGCCGCCTGATGCGCCATTCCCTCCGCGCCATCGCCGAGGAAGGCCTTGGCGTGCTGGTCTACCTGCACGAAACCGGCCCCGGATTCCGCATCGAGCACACCCCGCACGGCGAGCCGCGCATGGTCTCGCACAGCCGCGACTTCATGCATTACCAGGGCGAAGCCGGCCAGCGCCAGCTCCAGCACGAGCACGGCATCGGCGCGCAGATCCTCGCCGACCTGGGCCTCCACACCATCCGCCTGCTCACCAATCACCCCCGCAAAGTGGTCGCCCTGGAGGCCTTTGGCATCGAAGTAGTAGACCAAACCCCCGTAACCTGGTAGGGTGGGCCTCCTGGCCTGCCTTCTTCCGTGGCGCAGCCTTTCCAGGCGGCGTTGCCGGCATTCCTGCCGGCATTCTCGCTTGCGTCATCCGCCAGTCACAGCAACTCTTTCCAATAGAATCAATAACTTCCGTAATATCCCTCACCCCCGCCGTTCTATCCTGGAATCGGGGGACGAATATGTCCAGCATCAGACGAATCACCGCATCGCGGGCCAACGGCGCTCGCTCCCGAGGCCCTGTCACGGCGTCCGGCAAACAGAACTCTTCGCAAAACGCGCGCCGCCATGCCTTACTGGCCCGCATCGTAGTCCTAAAAAACGAATCTCCCGATGGTTTCGCGGAAGTTCTGGCCGATCACCTCGAGCGCTTCCAGCCGGTCGACGGCGTCGAGTTCGGCGTCGTCGAAGAAATGGTGGCTGCCTGGTGGCGCATGCGCCGGGCTTGGTCCATTGAAACCCAACTGCTTACCGAGTGCTTCGATGTCCCGGACCCCGGCGACGGGACCAGCCTACTGGCCGCAACCTTTAAGAATGCCGACGATTCCCACGGCCTCGCCCTACTGCATCGCTACGAAACCCGCCTTCACTGCATCTACCAGCGCGGTCTCCGCAACCTGCAACTCCTGCGCACCACGCTGGCGCCAAACGAACCTAGTCCCATTTCCGAACAGTCGTCGCCCGCCCCGGAACCGCCCCCTGAACCCGCACCCGCCGCGGAATCCTTGCCCGCTAACCCCTCAACCCCCGGTCCGGCCAGCCCCGTGCCCCAGCCTTTGGCGGCTCTACCATTGGTACCGCAGGCGTTCAGCCCGCGATGCCGCCATTCCGGGCGGCATTCTTCCCTGTTCCCCACCCGCATAGCAAGACCGCGCCCGTTGCTATATTGGTGTTATCGATGAGGAGAGGCGCGCGATGGCTCTTGCTGCTGGCGATTGCCGCGATTCTCGGCAGCGTCGTCGTCGCCTACCGGGCCAAGAAAAGGGAAATGCGCGCACTGGCCCCCGCCAGACCTCAGCCCCTGCCCCCAGCCATGACTTCCTCGGCCGCCAACTGGTCGCATACCCAAATGGTGAGCAATCACGTCACCTACTACATAGAAGCCAACGACTTCCGGGAGCAGAAGGATTCCGGCCGGGCCGATCTGAAGGGAGTCAAGCTGAAGCTGATGAACCGCGATGACACCGCCTACGACCTGGTCACCAGCGACGCCGCCACCTTGACCACCGCCGATAACCGGTTCTGCTCCGAAGGCGATGTCTTGATCACTCTCGGCGAGCCGGTTACCGGCGCGCCGGCGCACGCGTTGGTTTCCATCAAGTCTTCCGGCATCTGCGTCGACTCCGTTACCGGCAAGGCCGATACCGACCGCCCCTCCACCTTCACATTCCAAAACGGCAATGGCAAGGCCACCGGCGCGGCGTACGACCCCGGCACGGGCGAACTCATCATGAAGAGCGGCGTGGAGGTGGACTGGAAGGGTCAGGGTCCCAATGCCAAGCCGATGAAGATCGAATCCGGCAGTCTCACTTACCACGAGGCCGATTCCCAAATCTGGCTCCAGCCCTGGGGCCGTCTCACGCGCGCAAACACCGTGGTCGAGGGCCAGGATGCCATCGTTCAGCTTCAGGAGTTCTTGTCGGAGGATGGAAAGGGCCAGTTTGTTCTCCACCAGGTCGACGCCAAGATGGCCCACGGAACCGATGCGTATCCCAATCGCAAGCTGCAGTATGCCGCCGACGCGATGACCGTGGTTTTCGACGACGATGGCGTAGTTCAAACCCTCACGGGGCGGTCTCACGCCCAAGTGACGTCGGCCTCCGACACCGCCGAAACCACGGTCAAGGCGGATAACGTAGAGATGGACTTTTCCACCGAGAGCGGCGATAGCGTTCTCGATCGCGTCGCCGCCACCGGGAACGCCGTGCTCACTTCCAAACCGCTGCCGGCCCCCGGACGCGCGCCGGCCGAAACGCACGCGCTCAGCGCCCAGATCCTGGAAATGAAAATGCGCGCGGGCGGCAAGGAGATCGCAAGCGTGGTCACGCACTCGCCGGGGACCCTGGAGTTCTCCCCAAACCTCCCCGAGCAGCGCCATCGCACCATCACGGGGAACGATATGGTCATCGCATACGGTCCCCAGAACCGCATCGAATCGTTTCGGTCCACCAACGCGACCACCCGCACCGACCCGACCGCCGAGGAACGCAAGCGCAATCGCAAAACCTCCACCACTGCCAGCCGCGAATTGCAGGCGAAGTTCGACCCCAAGACCGGCAAGGTGGCGTCCATCGAACAGACCGGCGATTTCGCCTACGACGAAGACGACCGCCACGCCCGCGCCGCCAAAGCCACCCTCGATTCGGGCAACGACGTGATTCTCCTTCAGACCGCCGCGCGCATGTGGGACTCCACCGGTTCCACTTCCGCCGGCCGCATCCGCATGGATGAGAACACCGGCGATTTCACGGCCGAGGAGGGCGTGGTTTCGAGCCACATGCCCGACCAGGACCCCAACAAGGGATCCCAAATGCTCTCCGGCAGCGATCCCGTCCAGGCGCGCGCGCGCAAAATGGTGTCCACCAATCACAACCGTTCCATCCACTACGAGGGCGACGCCGTGATGTGGCAAGGGGCCAACCGCATCCTCGCGGACGCCATCGACGTGGATCGGGAGAAGCGCATGCTCACAGCCAACGGCAATGTGACCACCGACCTTTGGGAACAGCCCAAGACCGATCCACCGAACGGCGCCCAGGCCGCCCCCCAGAAACCCGCCTCCGCCGTGCGCACCGTCGCTCATGCGCCGCACCTGGTCTATACCGACGAAAATCGCCTGGCCGTCTATACCGGCGGCGTGGATCTGGCGCGCGCGGGCCTGTGGGTGAAATCCACCGAGTTGCGCGCCTACCTGGCGAGTGGCGGCGATTCCCGTCTGGACAAGGCCTTTGCCGAAGGGGCCGTGCAAATCGTCGACTCCGCCGGCGGCCACACGCGCACCGGCACGGGCAACCACAGCGAATACTACGCCATCGAGAAGAAGGTCATCCTCCGCGGCTCCAATGCCAAACTCGTCGACAGCGGCGGCAACGCTTCCGAGGGCGCCGAATTGACCTACTACCCCGACGATGATAGGCTGCTCGTTAACGGGGCGCCGAAGAGTCCCGTGAAGACGCGTCTCAATCACGGCCGCAAGTAATCCTCATGAGCGTTCTCGAAACCAAGCAGATCTCCAAGAGCTATCGCGGCCGCACCGTGGTGCATGACGTATCGGTCTACGTGGAGGAGGGCAAGGTGGTGGGTCTGCTGGGACCCAACGGCGCCGGCAAGACCACCTCTTTCTACATCATCGTCGGGCTNNCCCATGTACAAACGGGCGCACCGCGGCATCAGCTATCTGCCGCAGGAAGCCTCCGTCTTCCGCAAGCTCACGGTGGAGGAAAACCTGATGGCGATCCTCGAAACCTTGCCTCTGCGCTCCCGCGAACGCCGCGAGAAGAGGGATCGATTGATCGACCAGCTCGGGCTCGATAAGGTGCGGCTCAGCCAGGGATACATGCTTTCGGGCGGTGAGCGCCGGCGCGTCGAGATCGCCCGGTCCCTGGTCATCGACCCTCGCTTTCTGCTGCTCGACGAGCCGTTCTCCGGCATCGACCCCATCCAGGTGCTGGAGTTGCAGCGCATCATCTTCGACCTGAAGCGCCAGGGCATCGGGATTCTGGTGACCGACCATAACGTGAGCGAAACCCTGGCTGTCACCGACTGGGCCTATATCATCAACGAAGGCGAGATCTTCCGGGCCGGCACTCCCGAAGCGCTGGCGCGCGATCCCGAGGTCCGCCGCGTCTATTTGGGAGAAACCTTCACTTTGCGCGTGTAGAAATAGGAAATCCCATGAAACCTCTCTTCCTGATCCTGCTCGGCGCGGCGGCCGCCATCGCCCAACCCGTGACTTTCGGAGTGAAGGTGGGCGTGCCTTTGACCGACTTCTTTTCCACCGTGGAAAGCAAGAATTTCGGCTTCAACTCCAACACCAAGCAGTACATCGCCGGGGGAACGGTGGAAGTGCGTTTGCCCTTCGGCCTGGGGGTGGAGCTCGACGGGCTCTACCACCCGCTGAGTTACGGCGGCGCTTCCGGCGCGTCAACCGAGGCGGTCACCGCGCACTCGTTTGAATTTCCTCTGCTGGTCAAGTATCGTTTCCCGACCAAGGTCGTGAAGCCCTTTATCGACGCCGGCGTGGCGTTCTCCACGCTGAGCGACCTGAAGACCACCGTCGTCACCACCCTGGGCATTTCCAACGCTCCCTCCACCACCAAGAACCCCATGGGCTTCGTGATGGGCGGCGGAGTGGACATTCATCTGCTAATCATCCACATCCAGCCGGAAATTCGCTATACCCACTGGGGCTCGGCGGCCTTCGTGGATCCGCTCTCCCTGGTGCAGGGGTCGCAGAACCAGGCCGAGTTCCTTTTAGGCGTCACGTTTTAACGTGCGCGTCGAAATGTACGAGAATGGAACCTGATGCAACGCTTCGATCGAATTACGTGGAACCCCGATCGGATGAATGGTCAGCCGTGCATCCGAGATATGCGGTTGACTGTGCGCAGGGTGGTTGAGAGCGCCGCGATATACCCGAATCGGGACGACCTGTTTCGGAACTATCCCGAGTTGGATCCCGAGGATGTTCGGCAGGCGCTGGCGTTCGCTGCCGCCAATCTCGAAGACAGCGCGAGCGAGACTCATGCTGTTTGATTGACGCAGCCGAAGATGCGTTTGATCCTCGACCAGGGCGTTCCGCGAGATGCCGCGACATTCTTACGTGAGAGCGGTTTCGGCTGTACGCACGTGGGTGAAATCGGGATGTGGGCGGCCGCCGACAGCGAGATTCTCGCGTGGGCGCTTGAACAAGCTGCGGTCGTGGTTACGCTGGACGCCGACTTCCACGCCATGCTCGCCGTGTCATCGGCGAGTGGGCCTTCCGTCATTCGCATACGAATTGAAGGTCTGGATGCGGCAGCGATGGCTGCCATCCTTCGGTGGGTGCTCGCCAACTACGAGGCCGATTTGGCGCGCGGTTGCGTGGTCAGCGTCAAGTCGCGCAAAATCACGTCCCACAAACTGCCCATCGGCGGCACGTCCGAATAACATGATCGCCCAGCTACGGCGAATGCAGCTAACGGACATCGACGCCGGTGCCTGGCCCGGAATGCCCATACGCCAGTTTGCCATCGCGGGGCCGGAGTTCGGTTAGGGACTCATGTTTACGACTACGGAGCAATTGGAAGAGGCGCTTTCCAGGCCCACGGCGCGCGATTGCGAGGCGCTGGCGGAACTGGAGGGCGACCTCCTGATTCTCGGGGCGGGCGGCAAAATGGGACCGAGCCTCGCCGTGCGGGCGAAGCGCGCCATCGATGAGGCGGGCTTGCGCAAGCGTGTGACGGCCGTCGCGCGTTTCAGCGGCGCGGGCCTGCGGGAAAGGCTGTCGGAAGCCGGAATCGAAACCATCCGCGCCGATTTGCTGGAACGGGATGGGCTGCGCGCATTGCCGGAGGCCCCCAACGTAATCTTGATGGCCGGCCGGAAGTTCGGCTCCCAGGGCGGCGAGCACTGGACTTGGGCGACGAATGTCCTCCTCCCCGCGTTGGCGGCCGAGCGTTATCGCCATTCCCGCTTCGTGGTGTTTTCGTCGGGCAACGTTTACCCGCTGCGGGAAATCGCGGAAGGCGGCGCGGACGAACAAACCGCGACGGAACCGGTGGGCGAGTACGCCCAATCGGTCCGCGGCCGCGAGCGCGTTTTTGAGCACTATGCCGAACGGTGGGGCGTTCCGAGCGTCCTGCTGCGGCTGAACTACGCGGTGGAAATGCGCTACGGAGTGCTGGCGGATATCGGCAGGAAGGTGTACCGGCGCCAGCCGATCGATGTGACTATGGGGAGCGTCAACGTCATCTGGCAGGGCGACGCCAATTCGGTCGCGTTGCGGTCGTTTCCCCTGTGCTCCTGTCCGCCCGAGCGGCTCAATCTGACCGGCCCTGAGACACTCTCCGTACGGGCCCTCGCGGAACACTTTGGCCGGCTCTTCGGGGTGGAACCGATCCTCGAAGGCGCGGAGGCGGACTCCGCTTTGCTGAGCGATGCCGGAAAGTGCGGGCGGCTGTTCGGATCCCCTGCGGCGCCCGCGGCGGAAGTGGTGGAATGGGTGGCCGAATGGATTCGCAGCGGAGGAGAGTCGCTCGAGAAGCCGACCCATTTTGAAGTCAGGGATGGGAGGTTCTGAGGCGTGACGTGGCGCGAGAGCCTTCGCAAAGGCGTGGTGATTCCGGCGCATCCCCTGGCGCTGACGGCCGGCCGGAAACTGGACGAGCGCCGCCAGCGCGCGCTCACCCGGTATTATCTGGCCGCGGGCGCGGGCGGCGTCGCGGCCGGCGTACACACCACGCAATTCGCCATTCACGATCCGCGGGTTGGCTTGTACCGGCCGGTCCTCGAATTGGCCATGGAGGAACTGAGGGGCGCGGACGCCATACGGGTGGCTGGAATCGTGGGCGCAACCGGGCCGGCCCTGGCTGAAGCGCGACTGGCCCGCGATCTTGGCTACCATGCCGGATTGGTTAGCATGGCGGCGCTGCCGGGGGCCACCGAAGCCGAGTTGCTGGAACACGTCCGCGCGATCGCCGAAGCGATCCCGGTGTTCGGATTCTATTTGCAGCCCGCGGTGGGCGGCCGGCTTCTGCCGGTCGGATTCTGGCGGCGGATGGCGGAGATAGAGAACGTGGTGGCCATCAAGATCGCCCCCTTCAACCGGTACCAGACGCTCGATGTGGTGCGGGCGGTGGCGGAATCCGGGCGCGCCGGCGAGATCGCGCTGTACACCGGAAACGACGACCACATTATCCTGGATCTGCTCACTCCTTTCCGGGTAGGGGCGAGCATTTTGCGGATGGCGGGCGGGCTGCTGGGACACTGGGCGGTCTGGACGCGGACCGCCGTCGCGCAACTGCGCGAGATTCAGGCTCAGGCCGGCGAACCGGCAAGTTCCCGCGAGTGGCTGTCCCTGGCAGAGGAGGTTACCGACGCCAACGCGGCGCTCTTCGACGCGGCCCACGGATTTCACGGCTGCATCGCGGGCATCCATGAAATCCTGCGGCGCCAGGGGCTGATGGAGGGCCGCTGGTGTCTGGACCCGCGCGAGGACCTTTCCCCCGGCCAGATGGAAGAGATCGACCGCGTCCACCGCGAGTACCCGCATTTGAACGACGATGCGTTTGTCGCGGAGCATCTCGACGAGTGGCTGCGGTAAGCTTTCTTGCGGCAGGACCCGCGTTCGGCGGCCCTTGAGATCTGGCGGCGATCCCCGGCAACCGCTTAGAGGCCCTGAAAGGCTCCAGGAAAGGGCGGTCCAGCATCCGAATTAACGATCGGCGCCGCCTCTGGTTTGTTTGGAAAGACGGAGACGCCTACGACGTGGAGATTATGGACACCGTACACGGGCGATACAAGATTGTTGGGTTCCGGAAGATCCTCAGGAGGCCGACCTGGGACGTCAAGGCTCCTGCAAATGCCGACCGGGCGCGGGGTTTCAGATCTCAGATTGCTTTTATCTTGATTCTTGCGACGAACAGGTGCAGAATATTGCCACAGGTTTTCTTCCTGGCGGGATTGTACTTTGTATTCCTGTATTTTTTGTCCGCCCACTAACCCTCCGCCGCGTGACGCCTGATCGTTATTGGCTGGGAGAAGACTGTCGCCGCCGCTTACGACGGCAGTCCGAGTTCGCGCAGTTTTCTGTATAGGTTCCGCTCGCTGATTCCCAGGATCCTGGCGGCGTTGCCGCGGTGACCGCCGCTGGCCTCCAGCGCCAGGCGGACGTGCGTCCGTTCCAGCTCCTCCAGAGTCGGCAGGCGCGCGCCATCGGCGGGCTGAACCGTCCGTCCTACAACGGTTGGGGCTCCGATCGCCGGAGGCAAATGGGCGGGAAGAATTTCCTCGCCTTCGCACACCACCATGGCGGCTTCCACGGCATGGAGTAGCTCACGCACATTCCCCGGCCAAGCGTGATTCCGCAGCGCCTGAAGCGCCGCCTCGCCGATTCGCTTGCGCGATCCGAAGCGTTCGTTCAGCACGGCGACGAAGCGATTCGCCAAAAGGCCGATGTCGCCGTCTCGCTCCCGAAGCGGCGGAATCTTCAGAGTGATGGTGCTCATGCGGTAATAAAGGTCCCCGCGGAACAGGCCCTTGCCGGCCATCGCGCTCAGGTCCCGGTTGGTAGCGGCGAGGACGCGGACATCCACGCGAACCTCTTTGGTACCGCCGACGCGCCGGAACTCGGACGTGTCCAACACGCGTAGCAGCGCAGTCTGGGTGGACAGGCTGATCTCGCCCACTTCGTCGAGAAAGATCGTTCCGCCGTGGGCCACTTCGAACAGACCCGGTTTGGCGCGTTCGGCCCCCGTGAAGGCCCCGCGTTCATGGCCGAACAACTCGGTTTGCAGCAGGCTTTCCTGTAGCGCGGCGCAGTCCACCACCACGAACGGCTTGGACTTCCGGGCGCTGCGGGCGTGAATCAGCTTGGCGACGCGCTCTTTGCCCGATCCGGTTTCGCCGGTGATGAGCACGGTGGAATCGCTAGGGCCCACGCGGTCGATCAATTGGAGCAGGCGGCGAAACTCGGGGCTGTCACCGAGGAAAGAATCGGCCTGATCCGGCGGGGTCAGTCCGCGCTCCAGGAGACTGGCCCTCTGACTCAGGGAACGCCTCTCTACGGCCCGCTGAATGCGAATCTGGAGCTCGTCGAGCGGGCACGGCTTCACCACGTAATCGAACGCGCCGATGCGGATCGCCTCGATCGCAGTATCGATGGACCCGTGGCCGGTCAGCATGACGATCTCCGCCGATGAATTGCGGGTGCGGATGGCCTTGAGGGTTTCCAGACCGTCCATCCCCGGCAGGCGCAGATCCAGCAGAACCACCGCTGGCTCCAGTTGTTCCACCTTCTCAACCGCTTCTTCGCCGGAACTCGCGGTCCAGACCTGGTGCCCCAGGCGCCGCAGCTCGTTCGCCATCACGTGGCGGAACGCCGCGTCATCGTCTACCAGGAGGATGGAAGCCGTCGTCGTCATCACGCTAACTCCCCCGCGTTGGTGAGCGCCGGGAACACGAGCTCGAACGTAGACCCCTCGCCCGGTGCGCTTTCGACCAGAATATCGCCGCCCCACCTTCTCACGAAGTTCAACGAGAGGAACAGGCCCAGGCCGGTACCGCCCTGGCGTACGCTGAAGAACGGATCGAAGATGCGTTTGCGATTCTCCGCCGCGATGCCGCACCCGTTGTCGGTCACGCGGATGCGTATCGCATCTCCGGCTTCCACGCCGACAGACACCCTGCCGCCCGGTTTGCACGCCTGCACGGCATTCAGCAACAGGTTGATGAGCGCGTGCTGCAACTCGGCTTCGTCCGCGCGGACGTGTATGCCCGCAGGGACGGGCGGCGCTTCGATCCGGACCGATTGGGCGCGCGCCGTGGGGTCGATCAGGCGCGCAACAGCGGCGATGGAGGAGGAGATGTCCACGATGTCGCCCTCCGAGCGCTGGCCGCGCGACATGCGCAGAAAATGCTGCGTGATCGTCCGGCAGCGCAGGATTTGTTCACGCGCGATGGTTGCGCTCTCCCTGATGCGCTCGTGGTCCGGCTCGCCGTTCCCGCCGGGCGGGTTCTCGCGCAGGATGCCCTCCACGCAGGTGAGCACCGTGGCCAGCGGCGTATTCAGCTCGTGGGAGAAGCCGGATGCCAAAGTTCCCAGTGACGCGAGCCGGTGCGATTCGGCCAGGTGGGCCTCCGCCGTGCGCCGCTCGGAGATGTCGCGCCAGACCTCGACGACCTGCAGCAGGTTGCCGGCGGAGTCCAGAATCGGCGAGGCGTGGACTTCCTCCCAGGCCACCGCCCCTTGCGCGGTGTGGCGCTCGCAAATGCGGACCTGCCGCGCGCCCGATTGCAGGCAGACGACCGTGGGGCAGTCCGCCACGTTGCATCCCACCGCTCCCAGGTCGCGACAGCAGCAGCCCAGCACATCCGCGCGGGATTGTTGCACGCGTTGCAGAAACGCGTCGTTGGCGGCGATCACGTTGCGGCTCGCATCGAGCACCACAATGCCGTCGTCAATGCTGTTGATGATGGTTTCGAGCCGCTCGCGCTGGGTGCGCACTTCTCCCACCAGCCCCGTGACCGAATCGGCCATGGCATTAAACTCGCGCCCCAGCCAGGAGAGCGTATCGGAGCCTTCGGCGGGAACGCGCCGGCCCAGGTCGCCGCCGGAAATCTGGCGCGCGGCCGTCTCGAAACGCTGCAAGCGGCGCAACACGGCGAAGCGGATCACCGTGCCGATCGCGCCCACCAGCAGAAGCGTAATACCGGCCGTGCTAGCCACCAGCCAACGGAGGTCCCTGGTGGTCTCCGCGCGGAGTTCTTCGGCATTGTAATCGAGAATCAGAATCCCGTTGATCTTGTGGCTCGGATCGTGGCAGCCGTAGCATTCCTGGCGGTTCCGGATCGGTATCACGGTGCGCAGGATTGATCCGCCGCGGGTCTCGATGATCCGGCTCGATCCGCGCTCGTTGGGCGAATAGCGGTGGCATGCCTGGCAGGTCGGCGAAGAGATCTGGAGGTCGGGATCGGGTACGCGCGATCCCGGCGCGGGATACCGTTCGGCCCCGGTACGGTCCAGTAGGACCAGGTGTTCGACGCGAGCCTGCTTGCGGAAGCTGTCGATCATCTTGGCGATCAGCGTCCGGTCATTTTCGATCATCTGGTGTTCGAGCGCCACCCGGATCAAGTCGCCCTCGGCCAGCGCCGTGTTGCGCGCGGTTTCGAGCAGCGTTTTCATGTGGTGCTGGGAGTAGAGGTAGGCGCTGCCCGCGCAGGCGAGCACAACCACCGCGGTAATCCCAACCGCCAATCCCGCTGTCATGCTGCCGAAAGACGGCTTCATCCCGTGAGCCATTGGAATGGTCGCATGATGGCACACTCAGCCCGTCCCGTCAACGTCCAGCCAATTCGTCCAGCCAATTCTCTGGCCTGACGAAACGTCAGGAGGTTGCCTGACATTTTGGCAGTTCGAGGCCTGTGCGGTTTGCAGAATTCGGGACTTTCGGGCGCTTTTCTTCGTTTTGGGCGTGGCCGCTTACGTGCCTAGATGCGCTGCTGTAAGGAGACCACCTCATGGAAATGTTGCTGATGGGAGCGTGCTTGAGCTTATTCGGGTTGGCGGTCACGTGTCTCGCATTCGGCGCGGCGACTCGCACGGAGGAGCCTTCCGCCGTCGAAGCCAAACCGGCTGTCGCCAAGGCGGCCGCGGCCTCGCCAGCTCGGTTCTTCGTTAGCCCGGCGATCATCCCGATGGCCGAGCACGCACAGGTTCCAATAGAAGCTCTTCTGCTCCAGATCGAGAGCCACGTAAGGCTGGAACAGGCGGCCGCGGAGTCGTTCCTGCAAACTCCCACGCCGGCTCTGTTGCACTGCAAGACTATCTCTCCGTTGGTGAACTGAAGGGCGGCCTGCCATGACGAGCGGACAATCGGAACTCTTGAAAGGACTTCCGCCCCCCGAGGCGGACCGAGTCTTGTCCCTGGGCAAGCGGCTCACCTTGACCAGCGGCGCGGAGTTATTCCACATGGGAGCGCCGGCCGACAGCCTCTACCTGGTTTCCCGGGGCCGCATCAAACTGACCCTTCCCATGCAGATCCGCGGCAACCAGCAGGATGTCTTCGTGGAAGAGCGGACTCCCGGCGAAACCGTCGGATGGTCCGCGCTGATTCCGCCGCACCAGTTTACGCTCACGGCCACGGCGCCCTTGCAGACGGAGGTCATCGCCTTTTCCCGCGAGACCCTCCTGGCGCATTGCGCCGCGTTTCCCGCCATCGGCTATGCCATCTCATTGAACCTGGCGGCCGTGGTCGGACAACGCCTGCAGCTTTTCCAGGCCATGTGGCTGCGCGAAATGGAGCGCATGGTGGAATTGCGTTGCGCCTGAGCCGGGGGATTGCTCCATGAGACTGGCAATCCTGATTCTCCTGGGTATCGCCGCTTCGGGAGCGGCAAGCGATCCTAAAGCGCCGTTCGCGCCCGCGGCAAGCGCCGAGCGGCCCGCTGGGGAACGCCTCGACGTGCCCGCGCCGCCATTCAGCGAGGGGATTTTCCCGTGCAGCAACTGCCACGCCAGCATGCCGGTGAACCGCACCCGCCGGACCCTGACGGACATGCACACCGACATCGTCCTGAAGCACGACGAAGCGCACCGCTGGTGCCTGGATTGCCATGACGCCACGAATCGCGATTTTCTCCACCTGGCGAGCGGCGAGCGCGTGGCCTTCACCGAGTCTTACCTGCTGTGCGGGCAGTGCCACGGGGAGAAGTTGCGCGACTGGCGGGCGGGCGTGCATGGCCGCCGCACCGGAAACTGGAACGGGACCAAGGGTTACCTGTTGTGCGTGCATTGCCATAGCCCGCACCAGCCGCGCTTCCGCGCATTGGCCCCGCTGCCTGCGCCGGCGCGGCCCGCGCGGCCGGGCGATTAGGCCGATATGGAGAAGGCTTCCATGGAAACGGACGGCAAGACCACCAAACCAACTCGCCGTATGTTCGCTTCTCAGGCTGCCGCCCTCGCCGCCGGGTGGGTCCTCACTGCGTGCGGGCCCAAACGCCTGTATGAAGCGCCGCGCGCCCAGTTGAAGAAGGCCATCGAGGACATGGAACGCCAGTACCGCGAGCGCCTCGGGGTGAACGTCTCGGTTTCGGACGCGCCGCCGATTCCGGGCGTGGAGTTCGCCTATGCGCTGGACCTGTCGCGCTGCATCGGATGCCGGCGCTGCGTCTATGCATGCGTGAAGGAAAACAACCAGTCGCGCGATCCGCAGATCCAGTGGATCAAGGTGCTCTCCATGGAGAAGGACAAGGGCATCGATTTCTCCGCCGCGGACCCCTATTACGCGCCCGCTGAGGTCCCCGAGGAGGGGCATTTCTACGTCCCGGTCCAGTGCCAGCAGTGCCGCAACTCGCCCTGCACCAAGGTATGCCCGACCGGCGCCACCTGGACGGAAAAAGATGGGATCGTGGTGATCGACTACGACTGGTGCATCGGCTGCCGGTACTGCATGGCGGCCTGTCCCTACGGCGCCAGGCACTTCAACTGGGCCGAGCCCGAAATCCCGAAAGCCGAGATCAACCCCAACACCCACTACCTGGGCAACCGGCCGCGGCCCAAGGGCGTAGTGGAGAAGTGTACTTTCTGCATCCAGCGGACCCGCGCGGGGCGCTATCCGGCGTGCGTCGAGATATGCCCGGTGGGCACCAGGAAATTCGGCAACCTGCTCGATAAGGACAGCGAAATCCGCTACATCATCGAGCACAAGCGAGTGCTCGTTCTGAAAGAGGAACTGAACACGGCGCCGAGGTTCTTCTACTTCTATGCCACTTGACAATCCAGCACAATTCATTCGCCGGTTCCTCGGCTTTGCGCGCGGAAGCGTCCGGCTCATCCTGCGGGGAAACCGGGCCTACCGGCTGTGGCTGGCGGCGCTGGGCGTGCTGATCGTCTCCGGAGCGCTGGCCTATGCCAACCAGGTGCGCAACGGACTCGCCTTGACCGCCATGCGCGACCAGGTGAGCTGGGGCTTCTACATCGGGAACTTCACGTTCCTGGTGGGCGTGGCGGCCGCCGCCGTGGTGCTGGTTATTCCCGCTTACGTCTACGACTGGAAGCCCATTCGGGAAATCGTCCTCTACGGGGAACTGCTGGCCATCAGCGCCATTATGATGTGCCTGATGTTCGTGATGGTCGATATCGGGCGGCCCGACCGTTTCTGGCACCTGATTCCGCCAATGGGCCATCTCAATTTCCCGAGCTCGGTGTTGGCGTGGGACGTCCTGGTGCTCAACCTCTATTTCCTGGTGAACTTCGTGGTGGCGACGCACATTCTGTACCGCGCTTTCCATGGGCGCAAGTATGCGAAACGGCTGGTGATCCCGCTGGTGCTCTTGTCCATACCGATGGCCGTGGGGATTCACACCGTCACTGCATTTCTGTACAACGGGCTGGTGGCGCGCCCGTATTGGAACTCGTCCATCCTGGCGCCCCAGTTTCTCGCCTCGGCGTTCTGCTCCGGGCCCGCGATTCTGTTGGTTGTGGTGCAGGTGCTGCGCCGGTTCACGCGGTTTGAGATTCGTGACGAAGCGATCTGGAAAATTGCCGAGCTCATGGCCTATGCCATGTTCCTGAATCTCTTCCTGCACGGCGCGGAAGCCTTCAAGGAGTTCTACTCCGGCGGGCAGGACGTCTTGTACACGCGCTATTGGTACCTGGGACTGAACGGCCACCACACGCTGGTTCCCTACGCCTGGTCGGCGGTGGGGCTGAACCTGCTGGCCTTCGCCCTGTTTATCGTACCGGCCGCGCGCCGCAACTGGGTGATCTTGAATATCGGATGCATCGCCACCTATGCTGGCGTGTATATCGAAAAGGGCATGGGCCTTATTATTCCCGGCCTGACGCCCGACGCTCTCGGAGAAATCTACGAGTACTACCCGTCCGTCACGGAATTGCGGGTCGCGGCGGGCATCTTCGCGGTGGGCTTTCTGGTGTTCACTTTGATGCTGAAGGTGGCCGTGCCGATATCGCTCGGCGAGTTCACGGAAAAGAAGGAGACGTCAGATCTAGCGAGCGTCGCATGGGCTGGACACTGACGGCGCAAGGCCTGTAATAAGAGGCAAGACTTAACGGAGTTATACTGGCATCAACTGGATGCGGTGTTAGCAGGGACTCCAAACCGGAGAGGGATAATGCAGCGAAAACACCATAGAATTCTCAAGACGTTATTGCCCGGCGTTATTGTGGGGGCCGGGATTTTGCTGTTGGCCTCTTCGCACAAGGGCTACGCGATCCCGCCATTCGCGCGAAAGTATCAAACGTCCTGCCAGACGTGCCACCTCGATTTTCCAAAGCTGAACGATTTCGGCAAGGCGTTTAAGGACGCGGGGTTCAAGTTTCCCGCCGACGACGAGACCTATATCAAAGAGCCGCCCGTGCTGCTAGGCGCTCCCGCGAATAAAGACTCCTTTCCCAATTCGGTGTGGCCGGGCGAGGTTCCCGGCTTGCCTCCGGTGGGACTTCGATACAACCAGTTCTTTCAATACACGGGATCGAACCGGAACCAGTTCGACGCGCTGGCCACGCCGGGCGCCGCGCCCGGACTGGTTCCGGCGACGGATTTTCAAGCCGGGTTATTCAGCATCTTTACCGCGGGTAATTTTGGAAGCGGCATCGCATGGTGGGTGGACGACGACATCAGCGTCTCCGGCGACAACAGCGCGGGCGCGTTGGGAGACGCCTATCTTAAGTTCGTCGACATCGGACGGTTCATCAAACTGCCGAAGGACTCGCTGTCTCTCCGCGCCGGGCAGTTCGAGCTGGACTTGCCGGTCACGCAGGCGCGATCAATCAATCTGAGTCCTTACGACATTTTTCAGGAAGCCAATGTCGGCGCGGCGATTCCGGGGGCGATGCAACAGAACGTCGGCAATCAGTATACGTTCGCCGATGCGGCGCGGGGCATCGAGCTTAGCGGCGGCCATTCCTACGGCGGGTACCACTACTCGGTCGCGGTTTTCGATCAGAATACGACAGGAATCTCTCAGTCCTCGAATTCGTTTCCGTACGTGCCTTCCGCCACTGGCAGCGCAGGCGGGGGGGTGGGCTTCAGTTCCGATTCCAGCATGAAGAACGTCTATGCCCGGGCTTCCTACCGCTTCAATCTGGAGCGCGATCCCAAGAGCCGGCGCGCCATTCAAGCCGCCGGCGCGACCGGACCTCACGATCACACGTACTTGAACTTCGGGACCTTCTACATGTACGGGGACTCGCTGCAGAGGTTTACCGGAGCGACGGTGGGAGGCATCACCGAGGTCCTCAGTAACCGCGAGCCGTATTATCGCGCCGGCGGCGACTTCAGCTTCAACTATCGGACGTTCAACGTGTACGGCCTGTACATGTATGCTCGCGACTCCGACAATTTGCCGATGGATGCGACGGGCGCGCCGATCCCGTTGCCGCTGAGCGGCTCCCCGACGCCCGCCGGCTTTGTGCGAGGTCTTCCCGCCACCTTCAGCGGAGGCTTCGTTCAAGCCGACTATCTGGTGCACCCGTGGTTGATGGCGATCGCGCGCTGGGACCAGGTAAACTCCTCGGCGGATCGCATCAACGGCCTGGCGTTCGCGACGAACACGTCGTATTTCGCGCCTTACAGTTCGAGCCGGGACCGGTTTACCCCCGGCGTGCAGTTCTTCATTCGCGCCAACATCAAGGCTTCCTTCGAATACCAGATCCGACCGCGGCAGTTTGTGACCGTCGGGAGCCTTGCCAACGGCAATCCGGTTGCGCTGAATCCGTTCCGCGTCAATACGGCGGTCTTCGCGCTCGAGTTCGTGTACTGACTTTGCGGCAGGAGTTTGCAGACATTGAAACATGAGGGGAATACACAGACGATGAAACAAACAACTCAGATATTGCTTTTTGCGTCGGCCGCAATCCTGGCGGGCGCGGGCGGGCTTCGCGCCGGCGTCATCTCGGGGACCGTGAACCCAGCCAAGGCGGATTCGGTCGTTTACATTAATGCGATCGCGGGAAAGACGTTCCCGGCGCCG
>PLGA01000152.1 GCA_003139735.1 Bryobacterales bacterium
AGGGTAAAGGTCGCCGCATTCGAGGTTCCTCCGCCCGGCGGCGCAGTGTAGACCATGATCGACGCAGTCCCTACGGACGTCAGGTCGGCGGCGATGGTGGTCGCCGTGATCTGCCCAGCGCTCACGTAGGTGGTCGCAACGTCCGCCCCATTCCACTGCACCACGGAATCGCTCCCGAAGCTGCTGCCGTTGACGGTGAGCGTGAACGGGCCGCCGCCGGCGATGGTGAAGGAAGGCGACAGAGAAGCGATGGCTGGTACGGGAGCGGCCGCTTGGTAGACATAGTCCGCGTACTGCAATCCGGCCACACTCGACATCCAGAAGCGCACGTACAGCATAGAGGCGTCCGTAGGCAAACCCGCAACCGCGACGCCCTGCGCAGGGGAGCCGACCGCCTGGTAGGCAATGTCTCTGCCGCCCGGCGCGCTGCCGACGCTCAAGCCGCTCGGCGAAAAGGCAGCCCCCAGGAACCACTGAAAGGTCGCCGATGACGAGGGCAGCGTCGTCCCTGGCTCAGGACTGGTAATGCCATTCACCACCCCTGACGAATCCTGGGTTACCGTAAAGGCAACGTTTCCGATAGAGATGGTCCCTTGACGCGGGGTCGCGCTCGCCGCCGCCGTGAAACTCACGTATCCGGTGTCGCCCACGCTGCCCCGCGAAGTGATGGTGATCCAGCTATCGCTGGCCACGGGCGTGTACGTGCACCCGTTGACCACCGAGACCTGGAAGAAGCCGGGACCGCCTCGGAGAGAGGTATCGGTCCCCGTCGGCAGCACTTCATGCGTGCAGCCATATCCGGTCAAGTTGACCGTTACCTTTTGCCCCGCCACAAGGAAATCGATGGTTTGGTCGGAAAAATCGCTATAGCTGACGCTGAACGTCAACGTCGCCGATCCGGTCCCGTTGTAGTATCCCCCGGAGAAGCCCGTAAAGGCCACCGATAAATAGGGCGATCCGCTGACGGCGTTCCACACGCACCCTTTCGGCGCGGTAACGCTGACAGTGCCGTACATGTCGGAGGCCGAAGCGGCGAACGAGAACTCCTGTGGGGAAACCTGATAGGTGCAGGCGCTCGCCAATTGAATTCCGCTGACAAAAGCGCCTGCGCCTGGCGCCTGAGTCGGGGCCCCCGGGAAGTCCGAGCCCGAGGTATTCCCGGCGACATAGAGGTTTCCATTCTGGTCCGCCGCAATCCCACTGAGGTTGTTCTGCCCAGTCGTCGCGCCCAGCACCGACGAAAACGGGGCCGCCGATCCATCGCTGTTCAGAACCGCGACAAACCCCATTTGGAAATCGCCCACCCGGCTCTGTATCGGGTCGACAGTAGGCAAATAACTTCCGTCGTACGTATCTCCGGCAATGGCGATTTTGCCGTCGCTGTCGAAATCCAGGCCATAGCACGAGCTCCCCCCTGCGCCTCCGAACAGCGTCGAAAATGCGAGCTCGCCCACGCTGGTTAACTTGACTACGAAACAATTGCCCCAAGGGCTGGGCGTGTTGTCGATCGGGTCTTGCAAGGGAAAGTCCCAGTGGTCGGTCCAGCCTGTAACGTAGGCATTGCCATCCGCATCCGCCATAATGCCCGTGCCTGCCGAACCGCCCGAAAACGCGGATGTACCCAGGTAACCGGAGTAAAGCAATTTCGAAGCTGTCCGATCGAACTTGATGACGAATGCCGCCGGACTCATTTGGCTGACGACGCCGGGCCCCTCGATGGCATTCGCCAATGAGAGGTTCGCCAGCGCCGTCTGTCCCGTGAGGTAGATGTTGCCGGACGGGTCCGTCGCGATGCTCGAAGGAGCGGCGGGAAGATAGGTGGAGAAGATCGTCGATCCCGTGTTGTCCAGTTTTACGAGAAAACCGTTCCCCGTGGGCGTGGTCTGGTAAGCATCCTTCAGGGGAAAATCGATTGCGTCCGTGCTTCCCGCGAAATAAATGGAGCCGCTTGAATCGAGCGTGATCGCCCGCCCGAAGGTGTCGCTGCCGGCGGCATCTCCGAAGTACTCGCAGAAAACCAGGTTGCCGCTGCCGTCCAGTTTCATGAGGAAGGCCTGCTGGCCATACGATCCCGTAACGTAAGCATCGCCGGAAGAATCCGCCGCAACGGCATATGCCGAGTCGCTAAAAAAATAGGTCTTATAGACGGGATGCTGTGTGACCGGGTCCAGTTTCGTCACGGTCGGGCCCCAGCCGTTGCCGTTGCCGCCGCTGTCGTTGCCGGCTAAATACACAAATCCCGACTTGTCGACTGCGATCCCGTTTAGGAAGAAAGTGTCATCGGTCGGAAAAATGATCGAGAAACTCAGTACGGGGTCGATAACAAGCGGGAGGGACTCGTCGTAATCTCCAAGCCGGAACCCCACCCGCGCGCCTGAATCGAAGCGGTACGAAACCTGCACCGGGACTCGCTCCCCGCTGCGTAACTGGAAAGCCGTGGGCTGGCGGTATGTGAACTCCGTCTCACCCGCCTGAAACACCAGGTCCCCGGCGTCCGTGATGCGCATCCCCCTGGTTCCCTCGAATACCATCCCGATCCGGGCCCGGTCGGCATGCGGCGCGAGCTCGAGATCGTATTCCATGCGATCGTCGCCGGGATAATAGACGACGTCTACGCCCGGGTAAATCCGGCGGCTCGCGGCCTTTCCAAACTGCGGCACGCCGATCCGCCACTTGGATTTATCGAGGCCCATGAGGTAGTTGGCAACCCCCGGTTGCCGGTCGATCCCCTGAATTTCGGCGGAGCGTTCGGCGCCGTCCCATTTCATGCGGTAACCGCCCGAACTCCCTAGCGCGATCTCCACCGCCGTTTGAGTCACGGCCGCGGTCCAGCCGGGTTGTCTCAAGATCAGCGAGCCAGGATCGCCCGCCGCGCCAGTCTCGCCGCTTTCAAAGACAGGCGGAATCGACAGGGTGGTAGCCTCCGGCCTGACGCCGCCGAAAAGCGCCGCATTCGCCTGTGCCAGGAGCAAAGCCGGGGAATCTAGGATCGCAAGCAGCGAGAAGGCCAGAACGGCCGTTTTGAAGGCTGAAGCCGATTTCATCGGATTCCAACGCCTGACGGAAAACATGCTCCATTCGGGAGAATATCAGATATTCGGTACTCTGGACCGTTTTATCGGTTCACGGCGCACATGGACCCGGAACCTGTCTACGGCGCGAAATACCCGTTGATGTCGAAGAACACGTCCGCCGCGTCGGAGACGTACACGCTGATCGCTCCATCGGCTCCCGCCGGCACAATCGCCGCATTCGCCCGGACCAGCCCGTCCCACGCATTCAGCGTCGATACCACCGGCTCATCCGTCCCCGACGGCCACGTCGTAAGCCAGCCCAGGTAGCTGCTGCTCGGCGCGGCCGTCATGTTGAGCGAGTACGCCACGGCTGTCGACGGTATCCCGCAGGCGCTCGAGGGTACCGGGAAGGACCGCGCGCTGTTCCCCGCTAGCGATGGCGGCCCGAAAGCTCCGCTCATCCCCGCAAAGGACCGCGTGTCCGCCACCCGGCACGGAGTCACCGGATAGAATTTCAAACCCGACGCACGCGGCGGCCCGAAATACCCGTTGATGTCGAAGAACAGATCCGTGGCGTCCGACGCGTAGAAGCTGATGGACCCGCCCGCCCCAACAGGCACAATCGCCGCGTTGGCCGTGATCAGTCCGGTCCACGCATTCAGCGTGGACACCACAGGCTGCGGATCTTCCGTGCGCCACACCGTCAACCATCCCAGGTAGTTGGTATCGGGCACGGCGGTGACGTTCAGCGCATAGGCGGTAGCTGTGGAGGGAACATTACACGTGCTGGATAGGACCGCAAACGCTCGCGTGCTGTTCCCCGGCAGCGAGGGCGGCCCGAACGGCGCGGGGAAACCCGCAAACGTGCGCGTATCCGCAACCCGGCAGGGGGTGAGCGTGTAGAGATCCAGACC